>NZ_JBXAHL010000050.1:0-42731 GCF_058795055.1 Cupriavidus sp. GW823-FHT06D04
TTGCTGAGCTCCGCACCGATCGTGCAAGTGACTTGCTCGACCTGGATCGAATTGCCCAGAGAGGTTGCGCGGACCACCGCGGGTGCCGCTTTGAGGCGCTGAATCATGAACACTGTCTCCTATTGTCGATTAGGCCAATCGATCCTTGCGAGTCTGGATGTGACGGGTTTCTCCCGCTTGACAGTACATGACTGGGATTTATCATTCCATGTCAATGTTCTACTCTGACCGCCAATGTCTTCACTAGTCCGCGCTGCGGCCCTCACCAACTACAGCGAGGTCGCTCGAACCGCCGGACTGGACCCGGTGCGGATGCTCCTTGACGCGGGGTTAAGTCCGAGCGTGCTGCGCGAGCCGGACCTCATGATTCCGGTGGAGCGTGTCGGACGATTGCTGCAGGCGTCAGCAACCCTGTCTGGCAACGAGAGTTTCGGACTGTGCATGGCCGAGTCGCGGCTGTTGTCGAATCTTGGGGCCGTAGGATTGCTGATCCGCGACCAGGCGACGCTGCGCGACTCGCTTCGCATGCTGATGCGCTATCAGGCGTTGCTCAACGGTGCGCTGTCGCTGGCGGTAGAGGAGTGCGGTGAACTGGTCATTATTCGCGAGGCGGTCATCGCTGGCAGTGCACATCAGCCCACGCGCCAAAGGGTTGAACTGGCACTGGGGGTAATGGTGCGGCTGATACGCCAGCTTCTCAAGCCCGACTGGGAGCCGCGGCGTGTATGCTTTGAGCACCCGGCGCCGCGGGACCTTAGTACGCACCACCGGTTTTTTGGCCCTTGCGTCGAGTTCGACTATGAATTCAACTGCATCATCTGCGCGAAGGCCGATCTCGACGCACGCAACCCGTCTGCCGATCCGGCCATGGCGCGCTACGCGCAGCAGCTGATAGACGCGTCTGTCATCTCGCAGCAGGCGACCATGCTTGAGGACGTGCGGCGCATTGTCCTGCTGCTGTTGCCCAGCGGACGTTGCAGCATCGAGCAGGTGGCGGACCACCTGGGCGTGGTGTGCCGCACGGTCCAGCGCCGGCTGGCGGAGGAGGGGCAGAGCTTCTCGTCGATCGTCAACGACATCCGCACGGAACTCGCCGCGCGTCATGTCGTCGAAAGCGATCGCCCGTTGACCGAGGTGGCGACGCTACTCGGTTTTTCCGCGCCGAGCGGATTCTCGCGCTGGTATCACGCGCAATTTGGTTGCAGCCCCAAGGAGAGCCGGGCCACACGCGGCACAGTGCGCCGAAAGACGACTGCTTAGCCTGCACCGACCGAAATGCCACGCCCGGCCATCCGCCCGATACGCCACGTAAGGTAAGATCTTGGACGCTGCGAGCGGTGCAGCGCCGATCGAGGGCAACACCCGACCGGTTCCCCAATAATCGGAAGGATTTACCCCTCATGGGCAGACTCAAGACTACCAACACGCCAGAACTGCAGTTGCTGCTTGCGCCGCAAACACCGCAGAATCCGGTCACGCTGGCGGTCGAGCAGGCGCTTATGCATGGACGCGATTGGTCGGCATCCGTTGCTGACCAGATTGCGGTGCGGCTGGCGGGACTGATTACGATCGACGTGATCCACGCAGGCCAACGCCTGCTTGAGAAAGACATCAGCGAGGTCCTGGAGGTCAGCCGTGCTCCAGTGCGCGAGGCCTTGCGCATCCTGGAGCGGGAGCGGCTGATCGAGTTCCGCGCTCGGCGCGGCGCCATTGTCACCGAGCCCAATGCCCAGGATCTGCGGGATATCTACGTCGTGCGGGACGCACTGTTTGCCATTCTGCTCAGGCAGCTGATGGAAGAGCGCGCGGACGCGCTTGATGCGTTATTCGAGCAATTCATGCCGCGGCTCGGCAAGGCCGTCGAGGAATCCGTGGACGCCTATATCAGCGTGACCTTCCTGGCGAACATGGCCATGGCAGACCTGTCGAGCAACCGGCTGGTCGGGGAGCTGCTGAACTCCATCTCGCTGCGGGTCCTGCGCTATGTGCGGTTGGGGCTCGCCTCCCGTCCCGGGTCGCTGGAGAATTCCTTCAAGACCTGGCGTGCCCTGCAGCGCGCCGTAACCAGGCGGGATATCGATGCGGTCCTGGAGACCGCTCACAAGCGCATCGGAAACTCCCGCGAAGCCGCCATCCGTGCACTGGCATCCGGCGTCCAGAAAGGCAAGGCCGGCCCTGCCGGCCATGGCGCTGTGCCAGCAAGCGCTTTCTGAGTCCGCGCGGGCAGGACTGCCCGCTATGGCTCTCCGGTCAAGGGACCCGCGCCCGGCTGGCGAACGCATTCCATTCCCGGAAGACCGTATCCAGGCAGGACGCCGAATCGCAACGGTCCCGCTTCTTGCGGAACGCTGCAATGTCCGCCTCAGTGATTGCCCGCGCCTTGAGCAGGCGCTGCTGGTCGGCGTAGATGCGCTGGTAGCCCATGGAAAACAGCGCGGATTCGCAGATCAGTCGTTGCGCCTGCGTGGCGCTGGCAGGCGTGGCCGACGGATCGCAGTCGATGTCGGTGGCATGCGCGGTGCTCAGGAACATGAGGCCTGCGGATGCCAGGGTGTGGAGGGCGATGCGGACAATGCAGGTCATGACGGGGTGGGGGAGAGGGCTGACGCTCGACGCAAAGGCGCCGTGTCAGGCGAATAGTAGCGCGCCCCGGGTGCGGGCCGACAGGTTCTCATTGCGTGCCGGCCCGCGTCGCATTGCTCAGCGGAACCTGCCTGGCTTGCTACATCCGGAACACCACCCCCAGCCAGAAGCTCCGCGGCGCGCCCGGTGCCACGAACAGCGCGCTGGCGGCATCCCCCGGTGCCACGTGCGGGCGCACCAGGCTGCCGCCGGGGAACACATCATTCGCGATCTGGCCATAGGTCTCGTAGCGCCGGTCAAAGACATTGGCCACGCGCGCATAGATCTCAAACCGCTTGTTCACCTTGTACGCCGCGCGCAGGTTGAGGGTGGCGTAGCCGGGCACATGCCAGTCAGCGGTCTTCGGCGGCACGCCCGGTTGCGGGTCGCTGCGCAGGCCGTCTTCGTTGCCGCTGGAGACGGTGCTTGACACCGCCACCAGGTCGGCGCCGAGCGTCAGGCCGGCCAGTGCCTGCCAGTCGAGGCCCAGCTTGAGCGTATGGCGGGGCAGGCCAGCCATGCGCATGCCGGGCCGGATGTCGATGGTGCGCTCGCCGGCGGCAAGCTGGCCGGCGGCCTGGTAGGTGGCCTGGAGATAGCTGTAGGCAAGCCGCAGCGTGACATCGCCCACGCGCTGGCGGGCGGTGAGGTCCAGGCCCTGGTTGCGGGTGCGGTCGAAGTTGGCGAAATAGCCGAGCTGGGTGTTCGGCGCGCGCAGGAAGAGGATGTCGTCGTGATTGTCGACGCGGTAGAGCGACGCGGTGACTTCGGTGTCCTTGCCGCGGTGCCAGCGCACGCCTGCTTCATAGGAGTGGGAGACCACCTGCTTCAGGTAGGGGTCGGCCTGCAGGCCGGCCGGCAGGCGGCAGGGCCGCGTCGGGTCGGCGCAGCCGAGTTCGAGGACGGTGGGGACGCGGTTGTTCTGGGCGTAGCCGCCGAACACGGTGACGCCGCCGCCCAGCTTCTGCGAGAGCCCCAGCGCCGGGTTGAGGCGGCGGTAGGTAAAGCTCTCGCGCGGCTGTTCGCTGCCGTCGCTGTTGCGCAGGGTGTTGCTTACCGCGACGTGGTTCCACCTGGCCGAAGCGGTCAGGAAGGTGCTGGGGGTCAGCGACCAGGTGTCGGACAGGTACAGGCCGAGCATGCGCGAGCTGCCGCCGACGCCGGAGAACAGGGCGTTGGGGGCGTCCGGGTCGGCCACCGCGCCGCGGTCGTCGGTGAAGGTGCCGGGCTGGGCGTACTGCGAGTAGGTCAGGCGGCTGCGGTCCAGGGTCAGGCCGGCGTTGAGCAGGTGGTGGTCGGTCTCCCTGGCCATGCTCAGCGCCATGCCGACGGTCTGCTGCCACATATGGGTGGTGTTGATCACGGCGGGATGCAGCGCGGCGCCTTCGGCCCGGGTCATGCCGCAGGCGTCGCCGCGCGGGCTGCCGTCGGGCGCAAAGCCGTCCTCGCAGTCTTCGGCATAGGCCTCGTAGGCGGGGTTGACATCGCCGTTGGTGGTGTCGCGGCGGCTGGTGCGCACATAGGCCAGCGCCGCGGCGCTGGTCTTGTCGTCGAACCAGTGGCGGCCGTTGACGGCGAGCTGGGTCAACTGGTTGCGGGTCTGGTCGGGGTAGGTGTACACGGCGCGGCGGTTGGCCTGGTAGATGTCTGGCAGCGTGCCGTTGCCGCTGGCGCGGAAGCTGGGCACCAGCCCGTTGCCGGTCAGCGTGCTGCGGCCGTGCAGCACGGACACGTCCCAGCTGTCAGTGTCGCCCGCATAGCCAGCCTTGGCGAAGACGTTGCCAAGCCGGCCGCCCGACTGGTCGCGCCAGCCATATTCCTGGAACAGGGTGCCGGCTGCGAATGCGTGCCAGCCGCCGTCGCTGCGCACGCCGCCGGACAGGTCGGCGCGCTTGCGGGCGCCGCTGCCGTAGGACAGGTCGGCCGTGAAGCCGGGCGAGTCCAGCCCGGAACGGGTGGTCATGGCCAGCGCGCCGCCCAGGGTATTGAGGCCGTAGGCCGGGTTGGCACTGGATACCAGCGACACGCTCGCCAGCGCGGCTTCCGGGATCATGTCCCAACTGACCACGTCGCCGAAGGGCTCGTTGACGCGGATGCCGTCCAGGTAGACCGACAGGCCCTGCGGCACGCCCGGAATGGACGAGGCACGGAAGCCGCGGTAGGTGATGTCGGTCTGGAACGGGCTGCCCTGGATGTCGTTGACGTTGACGCCGGCCAGGTTGCGGGACAGATACTCGGCCAGGTTGCCGGCGCGCGACCGGTCCAGGTCATCGCCGCGCACGGTCTGCACGGTGTAGGGCACCAGGTCGCTGTCCACGCCGATGCCCGGCAGCGGCGCGGCGGCCACCACCAGGACTTCCGGCAGCATGGCGCTGTCCTGGTTTGGGACAGGGGTGTCCTGCTGCGCAACAGCGGGCCGCTGGGCCATCAGGGCGACCGCCACGGCAATCGCGGTGGCGGCGCCGCGGCTGGCCCTGCCGCGGCAAGCCACGGTGTCGCGCGGCGCCTGCCCTGGCGGTGCGGGGCGGGGGTTGGCTGGCATGTTCCGTCTCCTCCGGATAAGCGGTGCGATACCTGCATTGGGTAGCGCTTGCCCGGAGCTGAGCAGGTTTCATACCGTGCATCGGGAGTTCGGGACTTGCGCGGCGAGAGGCCCGAGGGACGCGCTGGCCGAATCCGCCTTGCGCCGGTGCCTGTCACAAAACAGGACAGCCGCGGGCACAAGCAGCGGGCCGGTGCTCCACCATGGGACAGTCGTGCGCGGCGCACCGCACAAGGCACGGCCTGGCCGCAGCGTCCGGGAGTGCGTCCGGCGCGGCCAGGCAACGCCTGGCATGGAGCGCGGCCCCATGCTGCGCTGCACATGGTATCGGCCTTGCTCTGTTCACCCGCATCAACACTCTGCCTGGTGCCCAGCCATGTTCCGCCGCCTCGGTCGCTGCCTTGCCTGCCTGATGTTGCCGTGCCTCGGCCTGGTCCATGCGGGCGCCGCGCTGGCCGAGGGCGCGCACGGGTATCCGTCGCGGCCGATCACGCTGGTGGTGCCATGGCCAGCGGGCGGCGCCACCGATATCTCCATGCGCATCCTGGCGGAGCTGGCCGGGCGTGAGCTGGGGCAGCCGATCGTGGTGGAGAACCGGCCGGGCGCCGGCGGCACGCTGGTGGGTGGCTTGCTTGCCGCGGCGCGGCCGGACGGCTACACCATCGGCCAGCTGCCGCTGACGGTGTATCGCTTCCCGCATCAGCAGAAGACCGCCTGGCAGCCGCTGCGCGACATCCAGCCGGTGCTGATGATCTCGGGCTACACCTTCGGCATCGTGGTGCCCACAGACAGCCCGTTGCGCTCGCTGCGCGACCTGATTGCCTGGGGCCGCGCGCATCCGGGCGAGCTGACCGTGGGTTCCACCGGCATCGGCACCACCGCCCATCTGGCGATGGAGGACGTGCTCGGGCGCAGCGGCGTGCGCTATATCCACGTGCCGTATCACGGCACCGCTGACCAGATGCTGGCGGTGGCCAACGGTTCGCTGATGGCGGGGGTCAATTCCACCGGCTTCGCGCCCTACGTTGAGATCGGCAAGCTGCGCCTGCTGGCCGTGTTCAGCGCGCAGCGCTCACCGCGCTGGCCTGAGGTGCCGACGGTAAGCGAGCTGGGCTTTGCCGATGCGGTCCATAACTCGCCCTACGGCATCGGCGTGCCGCGCGGCACCGATCCGGCAATCGTCGGCCGCCTGCATGACGCGTTCCGCGCCGCGATGCAGCAGCCGCGCCACCTTGCGGAACTGGCCAGGTACGACCAGGAACTGACTTACCTGAATACCGCGCAATACGATGCCTTCCTGCGCCATGCGTGGGAGACCGAGCGGACCTTTGCCGGGCGCGTGGGCACCGCGCGGCCCGGGGGGCAGCTGTGATGGCCATGCAGGCACCACCGGCGCTGTGCTGCGACGCCGTGCGCAAGGCGTTCGGCAGCCGCGCGGCCCTGGACGGGGTCTCGCTCAGCGTGCGGCGCGGCGAGTTCGTGGCACTGCTCGGGCCCAACGGGGCGGGCAAGACCACGCTGTTCCAGATCCTCAGCGGCCTGTTCGTGGCCGATGCGGGGCAGGTCACGGTCATGGGCAGCGACATGCGGCGCGATCCGGTGCGTGCGCTGGCACGGCTGGGCATCGTGTTCCAGCAGCCGGCCATCGACCTGGACCTGCCGGTGCTGGCCAACCTGCGCTTTCACGCGGACCTGCACGGGCTGCCGCGCCGAGTGGCGGCGCAGCGCATCGCCCGGCTGCTCGATGACTTCGGGCTGGCGGCGCGTGCGCGCGCACCGGTGCGCGAGCTTTCTGGCGGCAACCGGCGCAAGGTGGAACTGGCGCGCGCGCTGCTGCATGAACCGGCCATGCTGCTGCTGGACGAGCCGACGGTGGGGCTGGACCCGGCCTCGCGCGCGCAGCTGGTGGCCGATGCCCGGCGGCTGACGGCGCGGGCGCAGGCCGGCGTGCTGTGGGCCACCCACCTGGTGCAGGAGGTGGAGCACGCCGACCGCGTGATCGTGCTGGACCGCGGCACCGTGCGTTTCGACGGCACCCCGGCCGCACTGCGCGGCGCTGCGGCGTGCGACACCCTGGAGGGCGCCTTCCTGGCCATGACGCCGCTGGCCCCTGTCACTGACCCGGCTGCGAGGCGCGTACCCGCATGAACAAGATGCCATCCCCCGTCTGGTTTGCCTTTACCTTGCTGCTGGTTACGACGCTGCTGGTTGCCGCCGGCCTGGCCGAAGGCGCGCAGGGCGGCGCCGCGCCCCCCGTCGGCCAGGCTACCAACCAGGTCTTCGTCTCGAGCGAGAAGGACGATGCCCTCGCCGTCTTCGATGCCCGCAGCCGGCAACTGGTCGCGGTATGGCGGCAGTGCAAGCGCCCGCGCCACCTGCAGCTGTCGCCCGACCGCACGCGCCTGTACGTGGCCTGCAGCGACGACAACCGGGTGGATGTGGTCGATGTGGCCAGCCGCAAGACCGTGGCATCGCTGCCGGTGGGGGACGATCCGGAGTTGTTCGATCTCAGCCAGGACGGCCGCACGCTCTATGTCTCGAATGAAGAGGACGGGCTGCTGTCGGCCTACGACACGGCTTCGGGCAAGCGCGTGTTCGCGCTTAGGGTGGGTGAGGAGCCGGAGGGCGTCAGGGTCAGCGCCGACGGCAGGCATGTGTACGTGACCTCGGAGGTGGCCAACCTGGTCCATGTCATCGACGTGGCCTCGCGCAAGGTGATCCGCAATATCCAGGTCGGCAACCGGCCGCGGCGGCTGCTGCTGGTGCGCGGCGGCAAGGAGCTGTGGGTGTCCAACGAGCTCTCGGCCAGCGTCAGCGTGATCCGCACCGATACCTTCGAGGTGGCCCAGACCATCGCCTTCGCGCCCCGGGGCTTTCGCGCCGAGGACGTGACCCCGGTGGGCATGGCGGCCAGCGGCGACGGCACGCGCGCCTATATCGGGCTGGGCCGCGCCAACCATGTCGCGGTGGTCGAGGTGGCGTCGCGCCGGGTGCAGGACTATGTGCTGGTCGGCCGCCGCGCATGGGGGCTGGCGCTGAGCCGCGACAACGCGCGGCTTTATGTCGCCAACGGCCTGTCCGACGATGTCAGCGTGGTGGACACCGCCAGCCGCAAGGCGGTGGCCACGCTCAAGGCGGGCCGGGTGCCGCATTCGGTGGCGATCGATGACTGAGCGCTCGCGTGCGTGGTGGCAGTGGTGGCGTGCCGGGTTGGGCGCCATGGCGTTGGCGTGGCTGCCTGCCGCGGTGCACGCTGCCGAGGTGCGCGTGGCGGTCGTGTCGCAGGCCGACGACGCGCGCTATGCGCCCCGGCGCCTGGCGCAGCGCTATCCCGGCCAGCCGCAGGGCCGTGCGCTCGACGGCGCCCAGGTGGCGGCCGCGGAAGCGCGCGTGGCGCTCGAGGCCGCGGGCCAGTCGCTCAGGCTGGAAGTCCAGGAAGCCCGCACCGGCGCCGAGGTGGCCCCGCTGGTCGCTGCGCTGGCGCGGCAGGGCACGCGCTATATCCTGCTGGACCTGCCGTCGGCGTCGGTCAGGGCGGCCGCGGGCGCGGTCAGGCCGGGCGAGGCCTTGTTGTTCAACGTGTCCGCCGATGACGACGCGTTGCGCGGCGCCGGCTGCGCGCCGGTGCTGCTGCACACGCTGCCCAGCCTGCGCATGCGCGCGGATGCGCTGATGCAGTACCTGGTGTTGCGCAGATGGCGCCGCGCCCTGCTGCTGAGCGGCCCGTCCGCGGCCGATGCGGCGCAGCGCGATGCGCTGGTGATGTCGGCGCGGCGCTTTGGCATTGCCTGGTCGGGGCAGCGCACCTTCAGGCTGTCCAACGACCCGCGTGAGCGCGACCAGGCCAACCTCGGCCTGCTGACCGGCGGCGTGGACTATGACGTGGTGGTGGTGGCCGATGCCGACGGCGAGTTCGCCCGCGGCGTGCCCTACGCCACGCTGCTGCCGCGCCCGGTAGTGGGCGCCAGCGGGCTGGGCGCGCAGGCGTGGCACTGGGCCTGGGAGCGCAATGGCGGGCCGCAGCTCAACCGGCGCTTCATGCGGGCGGCGGGCCGTCCGATGACCGGCTACGACTGGGCTGCATGGGTGGCGGTCAAGGCCATCGCCGAGAGCGTGGCGCGCCTGCCCAGGGCCGGGTTTGCCGGACAGGCGCAGGCGCTTGCCGCCGGGCAGGTGGTGGTGGACGGCTTCAAGGGGCCGCCACTGTCGTTCCGCCGCTGGGACCGCCAGCTGCGCCAGCCGGTGTTGCTGGCTCACCCTGACGGCGTGGTCGGCATGGCCCCGGTGGAAGGCGTGCTGCATCCGAAGAACAACCTCGACACCCTGGGCGCCGATGAAGCCGACACGGCGTGCCGGACCCCATCCGCGTAGCGCACCCATGGCCTCCATCCTGATCCATCGCTGGCGCGCGCTGCGCGCGGTTTGCGGGCGCGAGCTGCGCAAGTACCTGCGCCAGCCCGGGCGCCTGCTGTCGTCGCTGGTGCGCCCGCTGCTGTGGCTGCTCGTGTTTGCCGCGGGCTTCCAGAACGCGCTGGGCGTCGCCATTGCGCCGCCCTATGACACCTACATCGAATACAAGATCTACGTGGCGCCCGGACTGCTGGGCATGATCGCGCTGTTCAACGGCATGCAGTCGTCGCTGGCCATGGTGTACGACCGCGAGATGGGCGTGATGCGGCTGCTGCTGACCGCGCCGCTGCCGCGGGGCTGGCTGCTGGGTTGCAAGCTGGCGGCGGGCACGGTGCTGTCGCTGCTGCAGATGGCCGCGTTCCTGCTGGTGGCGATGGCCTTCGGCATCCGCTTCGAGTCCCTGCACCTGCTGGCGGCGACGGGCGCCATGGCGCTGGCCGCGCTGATGCTGGGCGCGCTGGGCCTGCTGCTGTCGGTCCATGTGCGCCAGCTCGAGAACTTTGCCGGCACCATGAACTTCGTGATCTTCCCGATGTTCTTCATCAGCTCGGCGCTGTATCCGCTGTGGAAGCTGCAGGAGTCGGGCGCGGAGCTGGTGTACCAGCTGGCCCGCTTCAATCCCTTCACCCACGCGGTCGAGGCGATCCGCTTTGCGCTGTACGGGCAGGTGGCACCGCTGAGCCTGGCGGTGGTGGCGGGCAGCGCGGTGGTGTTCTTCGCGCTGGCGCTGCAGGGCTACGACCCGCAGCGCGGCATGGCGCGCCGGGGGCAGCAGGCATGAGGCGCCGGACGCGGGGCATGGTCCTGCTGATGGCGGCCGCACTGGGCATGGCCAGTCCGGCGGTACCGGCTGCCGGGGCAGCGGACGCCGTCATCGCGCACAGCGATCCGCTGCAGTCGCCGCAATGGGCCTGGATCCAGAAGGAGCTGCTGCAGACTGGCCCGGTGGTGTTCGACAGCCGCGTCAGGGTGACCGGGCCGGCGTTTGCGGAAGACCCCATGCGCGTGCCGATCGCCTTCGATGCCTCGGCGCTGGGCGAAGTGGATCGCATCGTGGTGGCGGTGGACCGCAACCCGATCCGCGAGGTGCTGGCGTTCGAACCGCTGCGGGTGCGCCCGTCGCTGTCGTTCCGCTTCAAGCTGGAACAGGCATCGCCGGTGCGGGTGGCGGCGCGCACGCGCGATGGCACCTGGCATGTCGGCAGCGTGCTGGTCGATGCCGGCGGCGGGGGCTGCACGGTGCCCGGCGCCACGCGCCGCGACGGCAGCTGGAGCCGCACGCTCAACCGCGTGGACGCGCGCGTGTTCCCGGGCTTCGGCGGGGCCGCGGCACGCGTGCGGCTGCGCGTGATGCATCCGATGGATACCGGCCTGGCGGCAGGTATCCCGGCGTTCCATATCGAGACCCTGGTCCTGGCTGACGCGGCCCGGCAGCCGCTGCTGCGACTGACGCTGCATGAGCCGGTTGCCGAGAATCCGATCTTCTCCTTCGACCTGCGCGATGCCGTGCCGCCGGGCATGACGGTGGCCGGCCACGACAACAACGGCAACCGCATCGCGGCGCGGGTGTCCCCATGAAGCGACGATTGCTACTGTGGTTGCTGCTATGCCTGGCGGGCCAGCCCGTGCCGCCGGCACTCGCCCAGCAGGCCGCGCTGCAGCCTCCTGACTACCGCCTGGCCCCGCGCGAGATCGCCGCGGGCGTGTGGCTGCTGGAAGGCGCCAATGCCGACTTCGCGCCCGGCAACGGCTGCAACATCATCAATACGGCGTTTATCGACACCGGCGACGGCGTGGTGGTCATCAACACCGGCCCGTCGCGGCTGTATGGCGAGCAGCAGCGCAAGGCGATTGCATCGGTCACGGCCGCCCCGGTGCGGCTGGTGCTGAACCTGAACCTGCATCCAGACTATTTCTTCGGCAACCAGGCCTATGCCGATGTGCGCGGCAGCGCCCTGGCCGGCACCATCGACGGGGCGCGGCGCGAGGGCGCCGCTTATGCCGACAACCTCTACCGCCTGTGCGGCGACTGGATGCGCGGCACCGAGTCCGTGCCGGCTGCCCACGCGCTGGCGCCGGGCCGCCGCACGATCGGGCGCCATACGCTGGAGCTCGTGCGCCTGGACGGCCATACCGGCGACGACCTGGTGGTGCTGGACCACAGCGCGGGCGTGGTCTTTGCCGGCGGACTGGTGTTCCGGCAACGCATTCCGACCACGCCGCACGCGGATATCGGCCGCTGGCAGGCCAGCCTGGACCGGCTGCAGGCGCTGCTGGCCGACAGCGGGGCGCGCGTGCTGGTCCCCAGCCACGGGCCAGTGCCTGCGGCCGGCGGCGGCGCAGAGGCCATCGCGCAGACGCGCGGTTACCTGCAATGGCTGGATACGCGCCTGCGCGAGGCCGCGGCGCAGGGGCGGGACCTGGCCGAGGTCATGGCGATGCCGGTGCCGCAGCCCTACGCGCACTGGGCCGCGATGCCCGCGGAGTACCTGCGCAACGTCGGCCATCTCTACCCGGCGCGCGAGGAAGCCGCGCTTGGGCACTGACGCCGGCCAGCCGTGGCGGGCTGTTCAATTCTGGAGCAGCTGCAACGCAGTGTTGCGCGCTGGCACGGCCGCCATCACGCAGCGGGGCCGCAACCGGCGTGCTGGTGGGGGGATGCGACTGGCATGGGAATTGCCAAAGGCATGTCTGGTGTGTGGCGCAGTGGCGCACCAGGGAAACCCAAAACAAGAGAGGAGATGGCAATGAGGACGTTACGAGTAGTGATGGCGGTTGCGGCTGCCGCGGCCAGTCTGGCCGCGCAGGCGGCAGTGACCGATGCCATGATCGAGAACGACGCAAAGAGCCCCGGCGATGTGTTGTCGTGGGGCATGGGCCCGCAAGGCCAGCGCTATTCCACGCTGTCGCGCATCAATACGAAGAACGTCGGGCAGCTGGTGCCGGCGTGGTCGTTCTCGTTTGGCGGCGAGAAGCAGCGCGGGCAGGAATCGCAGCCGCTGATCCATGACGGCAAGATGTTCGTGACGGCCTCGTATTCGCGCATCTATGCGCTGGACCTGAAGACCGGGCGTAAGCTCTGGAAGTATGAGCACCGGCTGCCCGAAGGCATCATGCCGTGCTGCGACGTGGTGAACCGCGGTGCGGCACTCTACGACAACCTGGTGATCTTTGGCACGCTCGATGCGCAGCTGGTGGCGCTGGACCAGAAGACCGGCAAGGTGGTGTGGAAGGAGAAGCTGGAAGACTACGCTGCCGGCTATTCGTACACGGCGGCGCCCATGATCGTCAAGGGCATGGTGCTGACCGGCATCTCGGGCGGCGAGTTCGGCGTGGTGGGCCGGGTCGAGGCGCGCGATGCCAAAACCGGGCAGCTGGTGTGGTCGCGGCCGGTGGTGGAAGGCCATATGGGCTACAAGTACGACAAGGACGGCAACAAGACCGAGAACGGCGTGACCGGCACCGCCAACGCAAGCTGGCCGGGCGAGACCTGGAAGACCGGCGGCGCCGCCACCTGGCTGGGCGGCACCTATGATCCGGCCACCGGGCTGGTGTACTTCGGCACCGGCAATCCGGGCCCGTGGAACAGCCATATCCGCAAGGGCGACAACCTCTACTCGGCCTCGACGGTGGCGCTGGATCCCGCCACCGGCAAGATCGTCTGGCACTACCAGAACACCCCGAACGACGGCTGGGATTTCGATGGCGTCAATGAGTTCGTGACCTTCGACCTGGACGGCAAGCGCATGGGCGGCAAGGCCGACCGCAATGGCTTCTTCTACGTCAACGACGCGGCCAGCGGCAAGCTGGTCAACGCCTTCCCCTTCGTCAAGAAGATCACCTGGGCCACCGGCATCGACCTGAAGAGCGGTCGCCCCAACTACATCGCCGAAGGCCGTCCCGGCGACCCCGCCGCCGGCAGCGACGAGAAGAAGGGCAAGTCCGTGTTTGCCGCGCCGGGCTTCCTTGGCGGCAAGAACCAGCAGCCGATGGCTTACAGCCCGCAGACCGGCCTGTTCTACGTGCCCGCCAACGAGTGGGGCATGGATATCTGGAACGAGCCCATCAGCTACAAGAAGGGTGCTGCCTTCCTGGGCGCGGGCTTCACCATCCGTCCGCTGAACGAGGACTATATCGGCACGTTGCGGGCCATCAACCCCAAGAGCGGCAAGATCATGTGGGAGGTCAAGAACAGCGCGCCGCTGTGGGGCGGGGTGATGACCACCGCCGGCGGGCTGGTGTTCTGGGGCACGCCGGAAGGCTACCTGAAGGCGGCCGACGCCAGGACCGGCAAGGAGCTGTGGCAGTTCCAGACCGGCAGCGGCGTCGTGGCGCCCCCGGTCACTTGGGAAGAGAACGGCGAGCAGTACGTGGCGGTGGTGTCCGGCTGGGGCGGTGCGGTGCCGCTGTGGGGCGGCGAGGTGGCCAAGCGCGTGAACTTCCTGGAGCAGGGCGGCTCGGTGTGGGTGTTCAAGCTGCACAAGAGCTGAGCCGGCGGGAGGTGACACGGTCCGGCGCACGCGCGCATCGCATCATGGGTGCGCGGCGTGCGCCGGGCGCGGTTGCAACAGGACGAAACGGGTCGAAATGGGACGAAGAGGGACGAAGAGGGACACAGGTATGAAGAAGGAATGGATGGCGCTGGCGGTGGTTTCGGCGCTGCTGCCGGGCGCGGCACTGGCCGGCACGGCCGCCGACATGCAGGCCCTGGCCGACAAGAGCGGCTGCTTTTCCTGCCATGGCATGCAGTCAAAGCTGGTGGGGCCGGGGTTTGCCGAGGTGGCCGCCAAGTACAAGGGCGACAGCCAGGCGGCGGAGCGGCTGGCAAAGAAGATCCGCGAAGGCGGCAAGGGCGTGTGGGGGCGGATTCCGATGCCGCCGCATGGCAGCCTTGGCGAGGATGACGCGAAGAAGCTGGCGGAGTGGGTGTTGAGTGCCAGCTGAGGCCGGCGACTGTCTTGACGATGCCGGCTTGCCGGCAAGGTACCCCGGCTGGCGCCTGCCATGCCGGGGTCTTTTCTTTCTTACCGCTGGCCGCTGCTCAGCCGCAGCGAGTTGCCATCGCTGCGAAATACCATCGCTTGTTCGCGCGCCTGCGCCACGGCCAGCCGGCCCTGCAGCACGATCTCGCTGACCTTGTCGTGCGCGCCGGAGCGCTCGCACACCGGGTCTGTCGCGGCGGCGTCGCCGGTGACAAGGAACGCCTGGCAGCGGCAGCCGCCGTAGTCCTGCTCGCGCTGGTCGCACGAACGGCAGGGTTCCTGCATCCACTGCGTGCCGCGGAAACGGCGGAAAGCATCGCTTTCGGTCCAGATCTCGCGCAGCCCCTGCGTGGTGACATTGGGCAGCGCCAGGCCGGGCAGCATGCGCGCCGCGTGGCAGGGCAGCGCGGTGCCGTCGGGCGCCACGCCAAGGAAGGTGGTACCCCAGCCGTTCATGCACTTCTTGGGCCGAGCCTCGAAGTAGTCAGGCACGACGAACAGGATCTGGCATTGCCTGCCGATGCGCGCGCGGTACTGCCGGACCACGGCCTCGGCCTCGCGCAGCTGCTCATAGGTGGGCAGCAGCGCCAGCCGGTTCTCCCAGGCCCAGCCGTAGTACTGCGTGTTGGCCAGTTCCAGGTATTCGGCGCCCATCTGCAGGGCCATCTCGATGATGGTGCCGACATGCGGCAGGTTATGCCGGTGCAGCACGCAGTTCATCACCATCGGGTAGCCGTGCGCCTTGATCATGCGCGCCACGCGCTGCTTCAGGTCAAACGTGCGGGTGCTGGACAGGAAGTCGTTGAGCTCGCGGGTGGAGTCCTGGAACGACAGCTGGATATGGTCCAGGCCGGCTTCGCGCAGGGCGGCAAGGCGGGCGTCGGTCAGGCCCACGCCGGAGGTGATGAGGTTGGTGTAGAAGCCCAGGCCATGCGCATGCCTGACCAGTATCTCCAGGTCCTTGCGCAGCAGCGGCTCGCCGCCGGACAGCCCGAGCTGCACCGCGCCCAGCGCCCGCGCCTGGCTGAACACATCGCACCATTGCGCGGTGCTCAGCTCGGCCGTATGCCGGGCATAGTCCACCGGGTTGGAGCAGAAGGCGCAATGCAGCGGGCAGCGGTAGGTCAGCTCGGCCAGCAGCCACAGCGGCGGGCCGGGCGGGACCTCAGACCAGCCAGCCGCGTTCGATGGCATGTTTGACAAAGGCATGTACCTCCGGGGCGATGCCCTGCACGCCAAACGCGGCCTGCAGGTCGTCGATCAGCATGTCCAGCGTGTGGCTGCCGTCGCAGCGCTGCAGGATCGCGGCGGCGCTGTCGTTGAGGGTGACCATGCCTTCCGGGTACAGCAGCACCCAGCTTTGCTGGGACGCTTCCCATTGCAGGCGAAAGGTCCGGTGCAGGGTCGGTCTGGCGAGGTCTTGCGTGCTGGCTGTCATGGGTTGGCTTGCTGGATGGCGTCGAGCATCGACCAGAGCACGTCGAGCTTGAACTGCAGGATGTCGAGGGCGCGCTGCTGTTGCGCCGCGCTGCGGAAGTGGCCCAGCGTCACGCGCAGGCCATGGTCCACGTCGCGCTGCGCGAGCGGAATGCGAGAGCGGAAGTAGTCCAGCCCGGCGGCCTCGATCCACGGGTAATGCGTGGGCCAGCCGGCCAGGCGTTCCTTGTGGATTGCGGGCGCGAACATCTCCGTCAGCGACGAGCACACGGCTTCCTGCCACGGCGCGCGGCGCGCAAAGTTGACGTAGGCATCGACGGCAAAGCGCACCCCGGGCAGCACGTGCCGGTGGCTCAGCAGCGCTTCGCGCTCCAGGCCCACCGCCTGGCCCAGGCGCAGCCAGGCCTCGATGCCGCCGGGTTGGGTGTCGGTGCCGTCGTGGTCAAGGATGCGCACCACCCACTCGCGGCGGGTGTCGCGCTCGGGGCAGTTGGACAGGATGGCGGCGTCCTTCAGCGGGATGTTGTCCTGGTAGTAGAAGCGGTTGGCCACCCATGCGCGGATCTGCGCTGGCGAACACTGGCCCGCCGCCATGCGCTGGTTGAAGGGATGGTGGATGTGGTAGCCGCTTTCCATGGCGCGCAGGCGGGCCTCGAACTCGGCCTCGGTCCAGGCGATGAGGGAGTTGGAGGGAATGGCAGATGTCATAGTGCGATTTCCATGCCGTCGTACGCCACCTCAATGCCGTGCCGCGCCAGCTCTGCGCGCTCGGGCGAGTCTTCCACCAGCACCGGGTTGGTATTGTTGATATGGATAAGGATCTTGCGGCTGGCGGGCAGCCGCCCCAGGACCTCGATCATGCCGCCGGGTCCGGACAGGGCCAGGTGGCCCATGTCGGCGGCGCTCTTGCCGGAGAAGCCCGGCGCCTGCATCTCGTCGTCGCGCCAGAAGGTGCCGTCGATCAGCACGATGTCGGCGCTGTGCAGCTCCGCAAAGACGTGGTCGTCGATGCGGCCCAGGCCGGGCGCGTAGAAGGCGCGACGGCCGCTGCGGCGGTCTTCGATGCGCAGGCCGATGTTGTCGCCCGCGCGCGGCGCGTGGCGGTTGGGCGAGTAGGGCGGGGCCTTGCTCTCCAGCGGTATCGCCGTCAGTGTCATGCCGTCCAGCGGCGGGACTGAAAACGCGGTGCCGTCGCAGGGCAGGGCGTGCGTCTGCAGGCCGCAGTAGTGCGACAGGATGCGCGTCAGCGGGAAGGCCGCGCCCAGGTCGTCGAGGACGGCGGCCGTGGCATAGACCGGCAGCGCCTGGCGGTGTTCGCGCAGCATCAGCAGGCCGGTGATGTGGTCGATCTGCGCATCCATCAGCACGACCGCGGCGATGGCGGTGTCGCGCGGCGCGCGCGCGGGCTGCAGCGCGGGCGCCTGGCGCAGCTGCTGCAGGATATCGGGCGAGGCATTGACCAGGATGGCATCAGGCCCGTCGCCCGTCAGCGCGATCGAGGATTGCGTGCGCGGCGTGGCGCGCAACGTGCCGCGGCGCACGCCGTCGCAGTTGTGGCAGTTGCAGTTCCACTGCGGAAAGCCGCCGCCGGCGGCCGACCCCAGTACCCGGATGCTTGTCATGGCGTGAGCGCTTGGTGTTGGGTCATGGCTTCACGGAGCAGGCGCCAGCCCTGGCGCCTGCCTGCGTTGGTTGTGCTTGCGGTCCGCGGCTTGCCTGTCGGCGCACCGCCGGTCGCAGGCGCCGCGGCACGTTCAGCGGTTGGCGATGTACATCGTGATTTCAAAGCCAAGCCGCAGCTCGGTGTAGGCGGGGGTGGTCCAGCGCATGTCTCTCTCCTTGGGTGGCATGGTTAGTGAATATCGTCTTGCCGCGGCGCCTGGCTGCCGCCCGACTGCCGCATTCCCTCAAGGCAACATCCATGCCCGACGCATCCACGATATCCGCCGGCTTTTCCAGCACGGCCACCACCTTCTACCTGCGTACGCCCGACGCCCAGCGCGTGCATGTGCGGCTGGCCGGCACCGCGGACGGCGAGCCGTGGCTGGTGCTGCATGGCGGGCCGGGCAGCGGCTGCTCTGCCGCCATGGCGCAATGGTTCGACCCGCGGCGGCACCGCGTGGTGATGCCGGATCAGCGCGGCGCCGGCCGCTCCAGGCCGGCTGGCTGCCTGCGCCGCAATACCGTGGGCGCGCTGCTGGCCGACCTGGAGCAGCTGCGCCGCGCGCTGGGCATCGAGCGCTGGGGCGTGGTGGGCGGATCATGGGGGGCGGCACTTGCCCTGGCGTACGCGGCGCAATGCCCGCACGCCGTGGCGGCGGTGGTCCTGCGCGGCACCTTCCTGACTGGCCGCGACGATGTGCTCGCGCTGTTTTCGCCGCGCCATGGGGGCAGCCGCATGCTGCATTGCGTCAAGGCACGGGGCGAGCGCTTGCCCGATGCGCGCGCGCGGCTGCTCACTGTGTCACGGCTGTTGCAAAGTGGTACGCCTGTTCAAAAACGGGACACTGCCGCGGCGTGGCAGGCGAGCGAACAGGCGTTGCTGGGTCTTTCCCCTGCGTCGCCTACGCGCCGGCAGCCGCGGCGTGAGCGCATGGCCGCGGTGAACAAATACCGCATCCAGGCGCACTACCTGCGCAACCGGGCCGGACTGGGCAAGCCGGCCTTGCTCAGGGCGGCGCGGGTCATCGGCGCGCATGGCCTGCCGGTGACGCTGCTGCATGGCCGCGCCGACAAGGTCTGCCGTCCTGCCAACGCGCTGCGCCTGCAGGCCGCCATGCCGGGCGCAAGGCTGGCCTGGGTGGACGGCGGACACCTGGCGGCCGGGCTCATGCGCGACGCGCTGGTGGCCGCGATCCGCGCCGCTGGCTGGCAGCGGTGATGCCCACGACGCGGCGCGGCTTTCTTGGCGCCACGCTTGCGCTGGCCATGAACGGCTGGCGGCCGGCGGCCGCTGCCGGCACGCGGGTCACGCTGGAGCGGCTGCAGCCAGGCGTGTACGTGGCCCGCGCCGGCAATGCCGAAGTGACGCGCGCCAACGCCGCCGAAGTGGTGCCGACCCTGGTCCATCTGAGCGGTGCGGGCGTGCTGGTGGTGGACCCCGGGCCGCAGGCGACGTGGGGCGGTGCGCTGCTCGGCGCCATCCGGGCGCTGACGTCGCAGCCCGTGCGTTGGGTGGTCAATACGCACGCCCACCCGGAGAACGTGCTGGCCAATGCCGCGTTCGCACGGCTGCGGCCCCGGCCCGTGTTCCTGGCCTCCGCCGCCACGGCTGCGCTGATGCGGCAACGCTGCGCGGCCTGCCTGGCCCGCATGGCCACGCTGCTCGGGAACGGTGCCATGCGCGGCGCCGCGATCGTGCTGCCGGAGCCCGCGCTGCAGCCCGATGGCTGGCTGCACACCGGCGCTACCGCCTGGCAGGTGCAGGTTTACGCGAACGCGCACAGTGCCTCGGATACGGTGCTCTACGCGCCGCGGCTGCAGCTGCTGTGTGCGGGCGGCCTGGCTTACCGCGAGCGCGTGCCGGAGATGCAGGAGGCCTCCCTGCAGGGGTGGCGCCGTGCGCTGCGGCGGCTGCAGGAGCTGCCGGCGCGCACGGTGGTGGGCACCGCGCCGGGCACGCCCGCCCAGACGCTGGCGCCGACGCTGGCCTACCTGGATGCGCTGGCGGACGGAATCGGCGCCGCGCTGGCCGCGGGCAGCGATGCCTCACGCGCCAGCGACGCCGTGGCGGCGCAACCGTTCCGGCATTGGCGCCATTTCCAGTCGCGCCACCCGCTGAACGTGCAGCGCGCCTGGCGCGAGCTGGAAGACCAGTGGATGCAGGGCGAACCGCTGGCCTGAGCGCGCGGCTGCCCTGGTGCGTGGCCGGGATCAGCCGGCCTGGTGGGGCAGCCCGCGGGCCTCTTCCATTTTCCGGTAGACCGTATTGCGCGAGATCCCCAGCGCCTTGGCCGCCGCAGAGATATTCCCGTTGTGCGCCTTGACCGTGGCGACAATGGCCATGGCCTCGACATCGGCCAGCCGCGTGGGCTGCGCGCCCGGCAGCATATGGGCCGCGGGCACCGCCGCATGCCCCTGGCGCTCGCGCAGGTCATCGAGGAAGTCGTCGGGCAGGTGGTCTTCGGTGATCTCGGCTTCGCCTTCAGCCATCAGCCGCGCGGTGCGCAGCAGGTTGCACAGCTGGCGGATATTGCCCGGCCAGTGGTAGCGGCGGAACATCTCCATCACCGACTCGCGGATGCGGGGCGGCTCGCCGGGTTGCACACCCGCCTGCTCCTGGCGCAGCAGCCTGGCGGCCACCGCGTCGAGGTCGCCGCGCTCGCGCAGGGCCGGCAGCCGCACCACCAGCCCGTTGAGGCGGTAGTAGAGGTCTTCGCGGAACTGGCCGTTGGCGACCAGATCACGCAGGTTGCGGTTGGTGGCGCACACCACCGAGACGTCGACATGGATGACCTTGCTGCTGCCCAGCGGCGACACCGCGCGTTCCTGCAGCGCGCGCAGCAGCCGTCCTTGCAGATGCAGCGGCATGTCGCCGATCTCGTCCAGGAACAGCGTGCCGCCGTTGGCCAGCAGCATCTTGCCGATGCCGCCCTTCTTGCGGGCGCCGGTGAAGGCGCCTTCTTCATAGCCGAACAGCTCGGACTCGATCAGGTTTTCCGGGATGGAGGCGCAGTTCACGGCAATGAACGGCCCGGCATGGCGCGGGCTGTCGGCGTGGATGGCGCGCGCCATCAGTTCCTTGCCGGTGCCGGTCTCGCCCAG
Source organism: Cupriavidus sp. GW823-FHT06D04 (assembly GCF_058795055.1). Classification (NCBI taxonomy): domain Bacteria; kingdom Pseudomonadati; phylum Pseudomonadota; class Betaproteobacteria; order Burkholderiales; family Burkholderiaceae; genus Cupriavidus; species Cupriavidus sp. GW823-FHT06D04. The sequence goes on from NZ_JBXAHL010000050.1 coordinate 20,758, forward strand.
CACCATCACCGGAATATCCTTGCCGATGACCTTGCGCAGCTTGCCGATGACCGCGCGGATCTGCGCGTCGCCCGTGTCCAGGTCGTCCAGCCCGGGCGAGCGGGCCGGGCCTGCGGCCAGGCTGCGCGGTGCGGCGGCCGTGCCGGGCGGGGCTGCGTGGCCGGCATCGGTGTTGCCTGGCAGCGATGCGGCGGGTGACTTCCATTCGACCCGGGCGCTGACCTTGACGCCGCTGGGCAGGTGCAGCTGGACGATGCCCGCATGGGCCGCGCGCACCGCGTCGAACAGCTGCGACATCGACAGCCCGAACAGCGAGGAAAAGGTGTGCGCATGCAGGGCGCCATTGGACAGGCCAAGCTGGAACTGCCCGCTGCGGTTGGCTGACAGGAAACGCCCGCCGGGCGTGAAGGAGACAATGCCCTCCACCAGCGTGCCCAGGAACTCCGCGCGCGAATGGAAGCGGATGCACACCATGTCGCGGAAGGCGTTGCCGAACAGCTGGTTCTCGATCATCTGCGCCGACATCCGCACCAGCGCCATGGTGTGCTTGTGGAAACCGCGCTGGTCGCCGGTCACATCCAGCGCCCCCACGGTCTTGCCGTAAGGGTCGAGGATGGTCATGCACGAGCAGGTCAGGAACTGGTTGGCCTCCAGGAAGTGGTCGGCGCCGTGTACCAGCGTGGCCCGGTTCTCGGCCAGGGCCGTGCCGATGGCGTTGGTGCCGCGGCGCGCTTCCGACCACTCCGCGCCCGGGCGCAGCGCGACCTGGTTGGCCCGGGCCAGAAAGTCGTCATCGCCCATCGAGTGCAGGATCAGGCCATCGGCGTCGGTCAGGATGACCATGCTCTGCGTATTCACGATCTGGTCGTAGAGCGTTTCCATCACCGGCAGCGCATAGGCGAACAGTGACTGGCTACGCTCGATCCGCGTTTTCAGCTCGCTCTGCAGCACCGGGCAGAAGTCGGGCGATTCATAGGGACGCAGGCCATAGGACTCGGAACGCTGGTGGGCCTGGGCAATCAGTTCGTCGCGCTCGGGCTGCCTCGTGTCACCCGGGGCGCCCGCCGCGGGGCGGGCCGGTTCCGGCTGGAAGGTCATTTCTCTGTCTCCTGTGGAAAGTCCGCCCGCGATCTTTGCGCGGGTCGCTGTCGGCGCCTTCGCCAGGCGCATGGTCGACAGTGTTGCGTCATGAAGCAAAACACTTGCCAGGGTGTGGCAATCCGGGACACCCGTGCCGCGATGCTGCGTTGCACAGAGCGATGGCGGCGCGGCGAAGCCTGCCTGCAGGCGCCTCCGGGCCGGGTCCGGCTGGCTGGTATGGCTCTTGCGGAAATGGGGCAAACCACCAAGACCCATCCACTGTAGGAGACATCCATGAAAACGCAGCGCCGCCTGCTTGCCTTGCTCGCGCTTTGCGCGTCCCTGACCGCTGTCCCGGCCGGCTCTGTGCTGGCCCATGGCGACGTAACGCCCCAGGCCGTCGATACCAAAGCGTTACCACAACTGGGCGACGAATGGCGCCCGGACAATCCCTACCGCAGCGGCGATGCGCACAAGGAGGCGCTGCGCATCGGCACCTCGGCCTATAACCAGAACTGCGCGCGCTGCCATGGCCTGGAAGCGGTGTCAGGGGGCATCGCGCCGGACCTGCGCAAGCTTGACGGCGACTGCGTCTCACTGGCGGATGCAAAGAAGAAAGAGGCGTGCATGAGCGAGATCTCGCAGTTCTACACCACCACCGTGCGCAAGGGCCGCACGCGCGACGGCCGCGTGTACATGCCGCCGTTCGACGGCGTGCTGAGCCAGGAGGCGGTGTGGGCCATCAAGACCTACCTGGAGTCGCGCCGCGAGTGAGGGGCGGCTGCGCCGGCAGCCCTTCCCGTTGTCCAGCCCCGGCCCGCAGTGCCGGGTCAACGCATCTTCCAGGAGCCATCCCATGCCTGCCAGCCCTGTCCGCGGCCCTAGGCTTTCCGTGTCCCCCATGCCGGCGGCGCCGGCCGGCGCCGTGCGCTGGCTGTGCGGCGCCTTGCTGGCTGCCGCCGCGCTCGTCTGCGCGCAACCGGCCCAGGCCGACCTGGCCAGGATCCGCCAGGCCGGCACCCTCAAGGTGGCGGTCTACAAAGGCTTGCCGCCGTTCTCCGCGATCGCGGGCAGCCAGGTCGCGGGCATCGATGTGGCCCTGGCCAGGGCACTGGGCAAGGAGCTGGGCCTGTCGGTGGCGCTGATGCCGTTCGATGCGGATGAAAACATGGCTGACGACTTGCGTGCCATGGTCTGGCGCGGCCATTACCTTGGCTACGGGCCAGCCGACGTGATGCTGCACGTGCCGGTCGACCGCGCCTTCATGCGCGAGAACGACAAGGCGCTGATCTTCGCGCCGTATTACCGCGAGACCTTCGTGCTGGTGCAGGACCGCGAGCGCGTGCCGGCGGTGCGCGGCCTGGAAGACCTGGCCGGGCAGCCGACTGGCGCCGCAGCCGGTTCGGCCGGGGCCAATGCGCTGCTGTCCGGCGCGGGCGGCGCCTTGCGCGACAAGGTCAGGATCTACCCCGAAGCCGACGCGGCATTGCGCGCGCTGTTTTCCGGCGAGATCGTGGCGGCGATGGTGACGCGCGCCCAATACGAGAGCGCGCTCAAGGCCGCGGGGCAATCCGGGGCGCGCTTTGCCGCGACGGAACCCAGCGCGCCGCTGCTGCCGCAGCGCGGGTGGGCCGTCGGCTTGGCGGTCAAGGCAGACGAGCGGGAACTGGCCGAAGCGCTGGAAAAGGCGTTGAGCGCGCTGCGCAGCAATGGCGAGCTGGCGCGCATCTTTGCCGGCTATGGGGTGTCGATGCAGGCGCCGTGAGGGTGGCTGGCGGGCGCCTCACCTGGCCGGCCTGCCGGCCCGCGCAAGCGGCAGCGTCTGCAGTCGCTCGGCAACGACATTGCGGATGGCCTGCGGCGCGCCCAGGTCGTCCAGCATGCGCGGCCAGTTGGCATGCGCCAGCGCGACGGCTTCCCTGACGGCGGCGGTCGCAATGCGCCGCGGGACGCCGGCCTTTTCCGCGATGGTCTCATACGTTGCCAGGGTTTCTTCACGCTGCCGCTTGTCGATGGCAACGTTCTGGCCATAGGTCGCAAAGCCGGGAAGGGCGGCCACGCAGACGATGTCATACGCCGGTGACAGTTCTGGCAAGACCCCGTTGTGATAGGTTACCGAGAAGTTCTTCAGGTGCGCATCGCTGTTGCCGATCAGCGTGTTGACCGCCTGGCGGAGGAAGAACTGCCGGGCATGCTCGACCCCGCTCGGACTCAGGCGATACAGGGTGGCAACGAGCTGAATGTAGCTCTCGATGCCGGCGTACTTCTTCGCTGGCATCCTGCCCAGCATCTGGCAGCCATCTTCGGCGTGCACACGTCCGGCCGGAGTGCGGTCAAACCTGTCCACCGCAAGGTAGTGCAGGTTTTCGCCCAACGATTCAACCAGTCCCTCGACCTCGATGGTCGAGACTGGCAGCACTCTCGTCGGCGCAACATGGACGCCGGCGGCGGCCGCGAGCTGCATCGAGATCGATTCGTTGAATACCTGCGAATCATCGTTCCGGGCAGGAAGCTTGGCGATGATGTCGGACAGCCTGCCTTTGGCTGGCAGCGTGTAGCGCTTGTTCTGCAGCACTGTCGACAGGGCCAGCTTGTTCTGCACGCCGGACACCGAGGCCGCGCCCTGCGTGGCGCCCTCCACCACGGCAATTTCCAGGTTGTCCGCGCCGCCGGTCACGCCATACGTCCGCGCATACTCCGGCAAGGCGCCGATGTCCGCCGGCACGATGACGACGGCCCCGGGGAGATCATTTCCGGCCGATGCCAGGATGCCGAAATCGTCCTTGTCATCGGGATTGCTCCGCGTTGCCTCGAGCCGCTTGCGCAGTTCGCCCTCGGGCAGCAGGCCGGCAAAGTAGGGCGGCAGTTCATGGCCCGTGCTGTAGACGGCAGGATGAAAGGGGTTGTCCAGCACCTCGGCGGTGGCCTTGCGGCCGGCCTCCGTCGGGACGCTGATCGACAGGCTCAGCGTGGGGCGGCGCGTGTCGCCCCGGAAGGCTTCGGATGGCACGAACCGGACATTGCCGCTGGCCTCGCACAGGTAGCCGCATAGCTGGTCGTACAGCCGGACCTCAAGAAAGCGCGGATGCAGTTCGTAGCTCATTCCTGGTCCAGGAAGATGTCGACCGCGCTGCGGGCACTGCGGTCGGGCCCGCTGCCTTTGCCTTCGAGGACTTGCCTGACTTCCTGTGCCCGCTCGTTGGGCACCAGGACCCATTCCGCATCCAGCGCGGCCGCCAGGGCTTCGAGGGTCGATGCGCGGCTGTCCTTCTTCCCCAGCAGGATCGCCGACAGGTTCTGGCTTGCCATGCCCAGCACCCGCCCGAGATCGGTCAGGGTCTTGCCTCTCGCTTTACGCATGTCGCGGCACTGGGAAACTAATGACATAGCATTATTTCGCTGATGTATGCATGTCTTAGTATGATACATCGGCGCGCCGATAGCCAGGCACATATCATTCGATAGTAGATATATTTTAGAAAATTAATGCTATAGAATTATTTTTTCTATTGCGGACCGCCGCCCGGGATGAAACCGGCTGGGGAGCACATGAAGACGGGCCGCCGCCCGCCCGTCTCACTTCCCCGGTGTCCCCCAGGCCACCCCTCGCCGCTACCCCTTGCGCTGGCACCAGATACTGTATAAATATACAGTTATCGTAAACATACTAGTTCCTCGCCGCCCCGGCGAGCGACGCCAACTCCACATGACTGCGCAATCGCACGCAGCCCCGCCCATGGCGGCGGAGGGCCTTCTTTTCCCTGCGCCGGCGCTCCCGGAGCCTGCCCCGTCTGCCCCGGCCTCGCGCCAGCAGGCGCTGTCGGTGCTCGAGCAGCGTTATCCCGGGCTGTGGCGGGCCGGCCAGCTGGGCCGTGCCGGCGGTGCAGCGGTATGCCCGACCGGATATGACGCGCTGTCGGCGGAGCTGCCCGGCGGCGGCTGGCCGGCGGGCGGGCTGACGGAACTGCTGACGGCGCAGGGTGGCGCGGGCGAGCTGCGCCTGCTGCTGCCGGCGCTGCGCGCGCTGGCCGGGGCGGGGCGCCGCATCGCGCTGGTGGCGCCGCCTTACCTGCCCAATGCGATGGGGCTGGCCGCGGCCGGGCTGCCGGCGCGCCAGCTTTACTGGATGCGCCCCCCGGCCGGCGCCGGCAAGGTCGCGCAACAGGCCGACATGCTGTGGGCGGCCGAGCAGGTGCTGCGCAGCCAGGCCTTTGGCGGCGTGCTGGTCTGGCTGCCCGCGGCCCGCCCCGAGGCGCTGCGCCGCCTGCAGGTGCTGGCGCAGACCGGCGACGCGGTGGCATGGGCGCTGCGCCCGGCCACGGCGCTGCGCGAGTCGTCGCCGGCGGTGCTGCGGCTGCTGCTGGCGCCGCTGCCCGGCAATGTGCTGTCGATCACCTTCCACAAGCGGCGCGGGCCGGTGCGGGACACGCCGCTGCTGCTGCGCCTGGACGGGATGGCAGCGGCCACGCGCGCAGCCGCCTGGCCTGTCCCGGCAGGAGCACCTGCCTTGTCTGAATCGTCTTCTCCATCTTCTTCCGATGTCGTACTGGATCGCGGTGCACCTGCCGCGCCTGCCCCTGGACGCCCTGCAGCCCAACTGGCCTGAGCTGGCGCCCGCCGTGAGCCCGCCTGCCGCCACCGCCACGCTGCACCATGCGCTGCCGGTGGCGGTGATGGCGCGCGAGCAGGTGGTGCTGGCCAACGGCCCGGCGATGCAGCTCGGCGTGCGCTACGGCATGCGCCGCGGCGGCGTGCAGGCGCTGTCGGCCGACATCGTGCAGCTGGAGCGCGACCTGGCCGCGGAAGCTTCGTTGATGGAGGCGGTGGCGCTGGCGCTGCTGCATTTCACGCCGGGCGTGACCGTCGACGAGGAACCGGAGTCGGCCACGGTGATGCTGGATGTCACCGCCAGCCTGCGCCTGTTTGGCGGCCACCGCGCGCTGTGCCGCGCGGTGCGCGCCTGCGTGCGCCAGCTTGGCACCTTTGCCCAGGTGGGCTCCGGTCCGACCGCGCACGGTGCCGCGTGGCTGGCGCGCCAGCCGCTGCGGCGCACGCGGCGCGGCGTGGTGCGGCCCGGGCGCCGCGCGGTGGGCATGGCGTGCCTGCACCGGCTGCTGGACCGCCTGCCGGTGGAGGCGCTGCACACGCTGGCCGATCCGGCCTGGCTGGACGGCATCGGCTGCCGCACGCTGGGCGAGGTGCGGCGCCTGCCGCGCGCGGGCCTGACGCGCCGGCTGGGCCCGGCGCTGCTGGCGCGGCTGGACCAGGCCTATGGCGACACGCCGGCGCGCTTTGTCTGGTTTGTGGCACCGCCCGCGTTTGCGCAGCGCATGGACCTGCCGGGACGCATCGAATCCGCTGAGGGTGTGCTGACCGGCGCGCAGCGCCTGCTGCTGGCGCTGGCGGGCTGGCTGGCAGTGCAGCAGGCCGGCGTCACGCGCTGCGTGCTGGTGCTGGAGCATGAGCGCTACCGGCGCGGCGTGGACACCGACGGCACCGAGGTGCCGGTGGGCCTGGCCCAGCCCAGCCGCGACCCCGCGCACCTGTCGCGGCTGCTGCGCGAGAAGCTCGACAAGCTCAATTTCCACGCCCCGGTGACTGGCCTGGCGCTGCGCGTGGAGGCGATGGCCGCATGCGTGCCGCAAAGCGATGCGCTGTTCCCCGAGCCCGGCGGCACGCCGGAAGACCTGGGCCGCCTGCTCGATACGCTGATGGCGCGGCTGGGCCGCGACAACGTGCTGCAGCCGCGGCCGCTGGCCGACCACCGGCCCGAGCGCGCCAACCGCTGGTGCCCGGTCGACGAGCCCGGCGGCAACAAGGCCGCCAGCCTGCCGGGCCCGCAGCCGGAGCGCCCGCTGTGGCTGCTGCCGCAACCGTTGCCGCTGCCGGTGCAGCGCCACCGGCCCTGCCACGGCGGCCCGCTGGCGCTGCTGAGCCGCCCTGAGCGCATCGAGGCCGGCTGGTGGGACGGCGCGCTGGCCACGCGCGACTACTTTATCGCCGAGCGCGCCGACGGCCTGCGCTGCTGGATCTTCCGCGAGCGCCCGGGCCATGCGGCGCAGGACGATGGCGGCGAGTACCGCTGGTTCCTGCATGGGTTGTTCGCATGAGCGCGCTGTCCTTGCCTGCCTCGTTGCCGGGTTTGCTGCCGGCGTTGCCGGATTACGTGGAGCTGCACTGCATCTCCAACTTCACCTTCCTGACCGGCGCCTCGCACCCGGGCGAGCTGATCGAGCGCGCCTTCCGCCTGGGCTACAGCGGGCTGGCGCTGACCGATGAATGCTCGGTGGCCGGCACCGCGCGCGCGCACGATGCCATCGAGACCTTGCGCAAGCGCCTGCACGATGCGGTGGCGCGCAGCGCGGCACGCGGGGAGGAGGGCGTGGATGAGCCGCTGCTGGACAATGACGAAGAGCCTGACGCCGGCGATGACGATCCCCATGCCCACGCCAGCCGCCACCAACGGCTGCAGGCGCTGGCCCGCGCTGCCGATGCCTTCGCGTTGCTGATCGGCAGCCGCTTCAGCCTGACCCCGGCCGATGGTTCGGCGCGCCCACCGCTGCGGCTGGTGCTGATTGCCCAGCACCGCGAGGGCTTTGGCAACCTGAGCGAGCTGATCACGCTGGGCCGGCGGCGCGCGCAGAAGGGCACCTACCGGCTGCATCCCGAGGACCTGGCCGCGCCTGCCGCTGACGAAGCGCACCTGCGCGGCATGCCCGGCTGCGTGGCGCTGCTGCTGCCCGACTATTGCGCCGATCCTGAACTGCTGCGCGAGCAGTCCGAGTGGTGCCGCGCGGTCTTCGGCGAACGCGCCTGGATCGCGCTGGAGCAGTTGCAGGGCCATGCCGATGCACTGCATCGCGCGCGTCTGGAAGCAGTATCGGCACAGACCGGCGTGCCGCTGGCGGCGGCCGGCGCGGTCACTATGCATGTGCGTTCGCGCAAGCCGCTGTCCGATGTGCTGGCCGCGATCCGGCTGGGCCAGCCGCTGGCCGAATGCGGCATGGCGCTGGCGCCCAATGCCGAGCAGCACCTGCGCATGCGCCAGGTGCTGTCGCGCCTGTACCCGCGCGAGACGCTGGCGCAGACGCTGAAGATTGCCGAGTCCTGCGATTTCTCGCTGGGGATGCTGCGCTATGAATACCCCGAGGAACTGGTGCCGGCCGGCGAGACGCCGATCTCCTACCTGCGCAAGGAGGTCGCGCGCGGCAAACTGGAGCGCTTTCCCAACGGCCTGAAGCCGGAGTGGGAGACACAGCTGGAAGAAGAACTGCAGCTGATCGAGGAAAAGCATTACGAACCCTTCTTCCTCACCGTGCACGACATCGTGCGCTTTGCGCGCGGGGAGGGCATCCTGTGCCAGGGGCGCGGCTCGGCCGCCAATTCGCTGGTGTGCTTCTGCCTGTATGTGACCGAGGTCAGCCCCGAGCAGGCCAACCTGCTGTTCGGCCGCTTCCTGTCGCGCGAGCGCGATGAGCCGCCCGACATCGACGTGGACTTCGAGCACCAGCGGCGCGAAGAGGTGATCCAGTACATCTACAAGAAATACGGCCGCCACCGCGCCGCGCTGGCCGCGTCGCTGATCACCTACCGCTCGCGCAGCGCACTGCGCGACGTGGGCCGCGCGCTGGGCATCGATGCCAGCGTGGTGGAGCAGGTGGTCAAGGGCCAGGCCTGGTGGGACGGCGGCCGCGGCTTTGTCGAGAAGATCGCCCGCTATGGGCTCGATCCCGAATCGCCGGCGGTGCAGCAGTGGGCCAGCCTGACCGCGCAACTGCGTGGCTTTCCGCGCCACCTGTCGCAGCATGTGGGCGGTTTCGTGATCGCGCGGCACAAGCTGTCGCGGCTGGTGCCGATCGAGAACGCGGCCATGGCCGACCGCAGCGTGATCCAGTGGGACAAGGACGACCTGGAGTCGCTGGGCCTGCTCAAGGTCGATGTGCTGGCGCTGGGCATGCTGTCGGCGATCCGGCGCGCGCTGCAGATGATCCCCAACCCGGACCCGGCGCGAGCGGGGCTGCCGGCGCGCATGGAAGACATCCCCAAGGAAGACCCGGACACCTACGACATGATCTGCAAGGCCGAGACCATCGGCGTGTTCCAGATCGAGTCGCGCGCGCAGCAATCGATGCTGCCGCGGCTGCAGCCGCGCAAGTACTACGACCTGGTGGTGGAAGTCGCCATCGTGCGGCCCGGCCCGATCCAGGGCGGCATGGTGCATCCCTACCTGAAGCGGCGCGAGGCCTTCCGCCGCACCGGCAAGCCGCCCACTTACTTCAACCCGGTCATCGAAAAGGTATTGGGCCGCACGCTGGGCGTGCCGATCTTCCAGGAGCAGGTGATGCAGCTGGCCATCGACGCGGCCGGTTTTTCACCAGGGCAGGCCGACCAGCTGCGCCGATCGATGGCGGCCTGGCGGCGGCGCGGCGACCTGCGCCAGCACCAGGACGCGCTGGTGCGCGCGCTGACCGGCAACGGCTACCCGGAATCCTTCGCGCTGGCGATCTGCAAGCAGATCGAGGGGTTTGGCGAGTATGGCTTCCCCGAGAGCCACGCGGCCAGCTTCGCCAAGCTGGTCTATGTCAGCGCCTGGCTCAAGTGCCATCATCCGGCCGCCTTCCTGTGCGCGCTGCTGAACAGCCAGCCGATGGGGTTCTATTCGCCGTCGCAACTGGTGCAGGACGCCAGCCGCAATGGCGTGCAGGTGCTGCCGGTGGATGTCACCCTCAGCCACTGGGACAGCACGCTGGAGCCGGTGGAGGCCGATGTCGCCGACGCGCAGGCCCGCACCAGGCCGCAGCATCCGCGCGTGCGCCTGGGCCTGGGCCGCGTCAAGGGCATGCGTGAAGCGGCCGCGCTGCGCATCGAGGCCGCGCGCGCCCAGCGTCCGTTCGACAGCGTCGAAGACCTGGCGCTGCGCGCCGGCCTGGACCGGCACGACATCGACGTGCTGGCCGCCGCCGACGCTCTGGCACCGCTGGCCGGCAACCGCCGCCAAGCCCGCTGGCAGGCCCGCGCCGCCGCCGCGCATGCCGCGCACCGCGACCTGCTGTACGAAGCGCCGCCCGCCGAAGCCGCGCTGGCGCTACCCGCGCCCCGGCTCGGCGAAGACGTGACGGCGGACTATGCCAGCCTGGGCCTGTCGCTCAAGTCGCACCCGCTGGCGTTGCTGCGGCACAAGCTGGCGGCCATGCGCTTTGCCACTGCCAGCCAGCTCGCGCGCTGCGCCAACGGCCGCCGCGTGCGCGCCTGCGGCATCGTCACCGTGCGCCAGCGCCCATCCACGGCCAGCGGCACCATCTTCGCCACCATCGAGGACGAGACCGGCTCCGTCAACCTGATCCTGTGGCCCGACCTGGTCGAGCGCCAGCGCAAGGAGGTGCTGGGCGCCACGCTGCTGGGCGTGGTCGGCACCTGGCAGCGCCAGGGCGACGTGCGCCACCTGGTGGCCAAGGAACTGGTGGATCTAAGCCCGATGCTGGGGCGGTTGATGGTGGGGAGCCGGGATTTTCATTGAGACGGACAGCGGACCGGATGCAACACTCTGCATGGAAGCCGGGCGCTCGCGACCAGTTCTGTGGCAGGGGCAACGGAAAACGGTACCGTCAACGCAAACAGTTATCATCGTGCCGTGCCTTGCCGGTTTCATCCGGAACACTGAATTCACCATACACTTTTGCAGGTCGATTGATGCCGATTCCGTTTTGCCACCCTGGCTTCGCGCCCTACCGTCAGTCCGTGGGCGGGCGGGGCCCATGGTAAAGGGCCGCCGCGGCGCGGGCGTAGCGCAGAGCCGGCAATCATCGTCGCAGGCGTCATCGGCCAGAACGGAGGCCGCGCAGACCGCCGAGCCAGCACCGCCGTCGGCCACCACGTCGGCGATGCTCGCGCGCATTCACAGCATGCGGGACTCGCTGGGGCCGGCCGGGCAGCGCATTGCCGATTTCGTGACCCGGTATCCGCAGACCGTGATCCATATGTCGGTCAGCGAAGTGGCCGAGCGCACCAGTGCGAGCGAGGGCAGCGTGGTCGGTTTCTGCAAGAGCCTGGGCGCGACGGGCTTCCAGCAACTGAAGATCCTGCTGGCGCAGGAACTGGTGCAGGGGGTCCAGATCATCCACGAAGACCTCGAGCCCGGCGACACCTGCCCGGCGGTCATGCGCAAGATCTTCCAGAGCAACGTCCAGACGCTGCATGACACCAGCGCCGTGCTCGACGTGGCCGCGATCGAGCGCGCGGTCGCATTGCTCAGGGCGGCCGAACGCATCGAGATTTATGGCATTGGCAGCGCGGCGCCGATCGCCGAGGATGCGCAGTACCGCATGCTGCGGATCGGGCTCAACGTGAAGGCGGTCGTGGATTCGCATATCCAGGCCATCAGCGCATCGCTCGCGGGCCCCAGGGTTGCCACGCTGACCATCTCGCATTCGGGCAGCACGCACGAAACCGTGACGGCCACGCGGCTGGCCCGGGAGAGCGGTGCCAGCACCATCTGCATCACCAATTTCGGCAAGTCGCCGATCCAGGCCTTCGCCGACGTCGTGCTGTTCACGATGGCGCGCGAGACCCGCTTCCGGACCGAGGCGATGACCAGCCGCCTGGCGCAACTGGCGATCATCGATGTGCTGATCGCCTGCCTCGCGCTTACCGACTACGACACCTCCGTCGAAACGCTGCGGCGTACGTTCGACGTCCTGTCGCTCAAGCGATATTGAGCCCCAGCCGGCCCGCGCCGGCATCCTGACATTCTCCTGCCGCAGTTGTCGTCCAGCCTTGCTCCCGTCAGTGGCGGGAGCGGGTGCTGTTCCACGTCCAAGGAATGAGGATAATTCAAATGTGCAAACAAATGAATTGAGCAATATTCATTTGTGTGTCACATGGGGAACCTAGTCTTCGAGTCGCGTCAGCCCCGTCCCCCTGACCCTCGAACACTAGGAGTCCTCATGAAAAAGCCATTGTGGTATGGCCGTGCCGCGCTGCTCGCGGCGCTCTTGTCCCTTGCCCTCACCGCGTGCGGTGGCGGCGAGAATAGCAGCAGCATCACTCCCCAGGCCGTCAAGACAACCATGCAGGCGGCAGCAGCCGACGACGCGGCAGCGTCGAAGAAGGGCATGCACTGCGCACCCTGACACGCCCGCGATCCTCCCCCCATCGTCCGCACCTACCATTCCCCGATCATGACCAAAATCGATCGACGCACCTTCCTTACCGGCGCCGTCAAAAGCGCGGCCGCTGCTTCGGTTCTGTCGATGCTGCCGCCCAGTATCGCGCGCGCACTCGCCGTTCCCGCTGCGGTCAATACCGGCACGATCCAGGACGTGCAGCACGTGGTGATCCTGATGCAGGAAAACCGCGCCCTGGACCATTACTTCGGCGCCATGCGCGGCGTGCGCGGCTTCGGCGACCGCTTCCCGGTGCCGGTGCCGTCAGGCAAGCCGGTGTGGTACGAGTCGAACGGCACGCGCGAGATCACGCCGTTCCACCTCGACAGCGCGACCGTCAACGCGCTGCGCGTCTCCGGCACGCCGCACAGCTTCATGGATGCGCAGAATGCGTGGAACCAGGGCCGTTTCGGCTTCTGGGCCAAGTACAAGAACGACCATTCGATGGGCTACTACCGTCGTGAAGACATTCCGTTCCAGTACGCGCTGGCCGAGGCCTTCACGCTTTGCGACGCCTACCACTGCAGCCACGCCGGTGGCACCGACCCGAACCGCATCACCTTCATGTCGGGCTCCAACTACAACCCCGCGATGCGCGAGGCGGGGCGCAACTGCACGCTTGACGATGCGGAGGTCAACAACCTGCGCTGCAGCGTGGGCGGCAAGCTGCCCACGCCGGGCTACACATACAAGGGTTCCGCCTTCCAGTGGTCCACGCTGCCGGAAATGCTGCAGGCAAAGGGCGTCAGCTGGCGCATTTACCAGAACCCCAACGCCAACTGGGGCGGCCTGCTGCATGGCGGGCTCGCCTTCAAGAGCTTTCGTGAATCGCAGCCGGGCAATCCGCTCTACGACAACGGCATGAGCAGCTGGACCATCGAGCAGCTGGCCGCGCATGTGCGGGACGACACGCTGCCGGCCGTGAGCTGGATCCTGCCGACGCCGGCGCAGTCCGAACATCCGGGCGGCCCGTCGAGCGCAACCGAAGGCGCGGCCTTCATCAACACGGTGCTGACGGCGCTAACCGCCAATCCGGAGGTCTGGAGCAAGACCGTGTTCTTCATCACCTTCGATGAGAATGACGGCTTCTTCGACCATATGCCGCCGGCCGCGGTGCCGTCCTACGACGCCAATGGTGTCCTGCACGGCAAGTCGACTGTCGACGTCACCGGCGAATACTTCGACACCGCCGGCAATACGGCGCTCGACGGCACCACCACCAGCGGCGAGACCATCCGCCTGCGCCCGTACGGGTTCGGCCCGCGCGTGCCGATGTATGTGATCTCGCCGTGGACGCGCGGCGGCTGGATCAACTCGCAGGTGTTCGACCACACCTCGATGGGGCGCTTCCTGGAACAGCGCTTCGGCATCACGGTGCCCGCGATCAGCCCGTGGCACCGCGCAGTGGCCGGCGACCTGACTTCCGTCTTCGATTTCAGGACGCCGAATGACCAGGTGTTTCCGACGCTGCCGGATACCAGCAACTACCAGCAGGTGATCGCCGAGCAGCTGGCGAAACCCAAGGCGGCGGCACCGGCCGTGCCGGCGTCGCTGTTCCAGGAGACTGGCACCAAGTATTCGCGCGCGCTGCCCTATGTCCTCCATGCGAGTGCGCAGGCCGAGCCCACCATAGGCAAGCTGAAGCTGATCTTCAGCAATACGGGGGAGCAGGGCACGGTCTTCCATGTCTACGACCGGCTCCATCTGGACCAGATTCCGCGCCGCTACACGGTCGAGCCCGGCAAGACGCTGGACGATGAATGGGATGCGCGCACCTCGGACAACGGGCGCTATGACCTGGCGGTCTACGGGCCTAACGGCTTCGTGCGCATGTTCAAGGGCCAGCTGCCTGCGGACGCCATGGCCGATGCCCCTGAGGTACGCGTCTGCTACGACCTGGACAAGGGCAGTGTCTACCTGTCGGCGCGCAACGACGGCAAGGGCGCAGTCAACGGTGGCGGCAAGCCGCTGACGCTGGTGGTGACGCCCAACGCTTATCGTAATGACGGTCCGTGGCAACTCCATATCACGGCCGGCGCCGAGGTGGAGCACCACTGGCCGCTGCAGGAGAGCGGCAACTGGTACGACTTCACGGTCACGGAAGCCGAAAGCGGATTCGAACGGCGCTTCGCAGGTCGCCTGGAGACCGGCCAGCATGGCGTGACGGACCCGGCGATGGCAACCGGGCTCGGCTGAGCGTCCGGTCGCTGCGGTCGGGCCGGAATGCGTGCCGGATCGCAGTTTTGCGCGGTGATGGCAAATCGCCTCGAAGCTCCGGATCTCGTGCGGATCTGCAGCTTGCATCGCTGGTGGGCCGCCCAGCCTCTTTGAGGCTGCCGTCGACCATCCGGAAGAGGCAATCGGCGCGAGACCAGCTGGCTCACGCCGTTTGCCGTCCAGCGCTGCTCATCCGTTGCGCGGGTCAGCAGCTGTTCGAGTAGTGATCGGCGGAGGTCGCTTGTCGGCCAGTTGCAGCCGTTCGCTATCCGCCGAAGACGATCTGAGGATCGCGACGTCGAGACTACCATCTGGAAACGGCGCAGCCCTACGCCTTGAGATCTGTTGCCGCGAGATCCTGAACTTCTCTTGGCCGAAGGATTTTTTCAACGAGCCGAGCCGACATCTGGCGGCTCAGTAGTCTCTGCAAGTTCGCCAGCAGTCGATTTCGCCCCCCCACAACCCAATAGCTCAGATTGCGATCGAGCGCCCACAAGGCATCCTGCACCACGTTCGCGACCGGCATCGGCACGCCGACAGCAGCCTCCTTCGCGCCAACAACGTCGAAAAAGGCCGTTTGCGTCGCGCCAGGACATAGCGCGACGACCCGGATGCCCCGATGCCGGTTCTCAGCCCAAACAGCTTCCGAAAATGACAGGAGAAAGGCCTTCGTCGCGCCGTAGACGGCCATATACGGATCGGGCTGGAATGCCGCGGTTGACGCGACGTTGATGACTGCGCCGTCGGATCGCGCTTGCATCCCCGGCAGCAGAAGATGAGTCAGCTCGATCGCGGCGATGCAGTTCACCAGAACTTCATCGCGCTGGCACGTCAACGGAATCGTTTCAAAGCGCCCGTAAGCTGCGAAGCCCGCATTGTTGATTAGCACATCGACGACCGTGCCGGTCTGCTTCAGATGAAGATCGATCGTGTCGACGGCGTTGGCCGCGCTCAGGTCGACCGTCAGAAAATCGGCGTCGCACGCATAGTCGCGTCGCAGTTCTGCGGCCAGATTGCGCAGCTTGTCGTGAGAGCGTGCGACCAGCAGGAGTCTCGCACCGCGTTCGGCCAACGCATACGCAAACGCGCGCCCGATACCCGACGATGCACCGGTGACGAGTGCTGTTTTTCCGCCAAAATTGAAAGATTTGCTCATAGCTTGCTGATGGAGTGGAACGGGAGTTGCACTCTAAACCGTTGACTATAGGCAACGGTCAAGCGTAAATGTCGTTCCACGACATTGATTGGAGGCAGCATGCGCATCGGCGAGCTATGCAAGAGGGCGGGTGTATCGCGCGACACCGTCCGTTACTACGAACGTATGGGTCTGCTGGACAAACCAACACAACCTAACGCGACGAACACTTACAAGCGCTATTCCGAACTTTCGTTACAGCGGATACGGCTGATCGTCCACGCGAAGGAGTTGGGCTTCACGCTGGCGGAAATTGGCGACGTTGTCCATGTATGGGAAAGTCCGACGTTCGGCGTTGACCAAAAGGTCGCGTGCCTGCAAGCAAAACTCGCCGAACTCGACGCAAAGAGTCTTGCGTTGATCACGCTGCGAACAGGGTTGCTGAATGCGTTGGCCAAAGTTGGCGGCGATTGTGTCGAAGAAGAAATAGCGTGATGAGTCGCGGCCGTGCAAGTGTCATGCTGCCTCGAACAGGAACGTCAATGGCCGCTTTGGGTCGACAAGAGACCTTCGTTCACCTTAGATAGCGGGACTCCTCCACAGATTTTCGTGGCAAGGCAAGCAGTCCCACAGCCGCACCGCGGTCGCGAGATCGGAAAGGGGGGGGTAGGCCACGGCCCGCACTTCGTGTAAAATCCCCCGCCCTCATCGTGCCCAGCCATGCCCCAGATCGTCGTCAGTCATCTACGAAAGACCTACCGCATCCACGAGCGCGACCCGGGCGTGCTCGGTGCGTTGCGCGCGCTGGTGCGGCCGCGCTATCGCACGGTCGATGCGCTGGCCGGGGTGTCGTTCGAACTGCAGCGCGGGGAACTGCTGGGCTTCATTGGCCCGAACGGTGCGGGCAAATCGACCACCATCAAGATTCTTGCGGGCATCTTGCGGCCAGACGGCGGCCGCGTTGAAATCGACGGACGCGTCCCGTTCGATGACCGCGAGCGGCATGTGGCGCGCATCGGCGTGGTGTTCGGGCAGCGCACGCAGCTCTGGTGGGATCTTCCGGTCGGTGAGGGATTCGCGCTGCTGCGCGACATCTATCGGGTCGACCCGGTGCGCTTTGCCCGTACGCGCGACGAACTGGTCGCGCTGTTGCATCTCGAACGCCTGCTCGACCAGCCTGTGCGCCAGCTGTCGCTGGGGCAGCGCATGCGCGCCGAGATCGCGGCGGCGTTGCTGCATGAGCCCGACATCCTGTTCCTGGACGAGCCCACCATCGGGCTGGATGCGCCTTCCAAGCTCGCGGTCCGTGACTTCGTGCGGCGCGCCAACCAGGAACGCGGCACTACCGTGCTGCTGACCACGCACGACATGCATGACATCGAGGCGCTGGCCAGGCGGGTGATCGTCATTGGCCACGGCCGCGTGCTGGCCGACTGCGCGGTCGAGGCGTTGCGGTCGCAGGTGGTGGCTGCACGCCGCCTGGACGAGGGCCTCCCCGAGGACGCGGAGGACGAGGGCATGACCATCGAGGCCGTCATCGCGCGCTTCTACGCGATGCACGGCGCGGCCGAGGCCTAGTCCATGATGGCGCCGCGCGAACTCGTGCGTCCCTATCTCGCGGCGTTCAGGTGCCGGTTCCTGCAGATGCTGCAGTACCGGGTGGCGGCCTACGCGGGTTTCCTTACGCAGTGCTGGTGGGGTGGTATCAAGGTCATGATTCTGGTGGCGTTCTACGGCAGCGCGGCGGCGAGTGCGCCGCTGTCGCTCGCACAGGCCATCACCTATACATGGCTGGCTCAAGGCCTGCTCGCGCTGCTGCCGTGGTTGGGCGATCCGGAAGTCGCGCAGGCGGTGCGCACCGGCGCGGTGGCCTACGACAGGCTGCGGCCGGTGGATGCCTATGCGCTGTGGTTTGCGCGCTCGGCCGGGTGGATCGCGGCGCGCGTGCTGCCGCGCATGGCGTTGATGGCCGCGTTTGCGGGTATCGCGCTGCCATTGGCCGGGTTTGGCGACTGGGCCTTGCAGCCGCCCGCGGGGCCGGCAGCGGGCATGGGCTTCATCGTCTCGATGCTGTTTGCGCTGCTGTTGTCCGCCTCGCTTGTGATGCTGCTCAACATCGCGGCGGCTGCGGCGCTCAATGAACGAGGCATCAATACGCTGGCGGGGCCGGTCGTGGTCGTGTTCTCAGGCAACCTGCTGCCTCTGGCGCTGCTCCCCGACGCCTGGCAAACCGTGCTGCTGATGCAACCGTTGGCTGGCGTGATGGATATTCCGGCGCGCATCTACTTCGGGCAACTCGGCGGCGCGGAAGCGGTCGCCGGATTGGGCCTTCAATGCCTGTGGATCGTGCTGCTGGTCGCTGCCGGCCATGCGGCCATGAGCCGAACGATGCGCCGGCTCTACGTGCAAGGCGGATGAGGCGCATGGGCTCGCTGGCATTGTTCGTCCGCCTTGCGATGGCCTCGCTGAGCAGCCAGGCGCGCTATCCCGCGTCGGCGCTGATGCTCACGCTGGGTCAGTTTCTTGCCACCGGGATCGAGGTGATCGCGGTCTGGGCCCTGTTCGACCGCTTCGGCGACGTGCAGGGGTGGCGAATCGGCGAAGTGGCGCTGTTCTACGGGTTGGTGAACTGCATGTTCGCCATCGCCGATGCCATCGGGCGCGGATTCGACGTGCTGGGCACGACCTTTTTGCGTACCGGCGAATTCGACCGCTTGCTATTGCGGCCCCGCCCTTTGGCTCTGCAATTAATGGGGCATGACGTCCGCATCAGCCGCCTGGGGCGATTGCTGCAAGGGCTGATGGTGTTGGCCTTTGCAACGGTGCAGGTGGGCATCGCGTGGACACCGGCATCAATCGCCATTGCCCTGTTTGCGGTCGCAGGCGGCGTGGCGCTGTTTCTTGGCATTCTCGTGTTGCAGGGTACGCTGTCCTTCTGGACCATCGAGAGCCTCGAGATCGCCAATGTGCTCACATACGGTGGCGTACAGGCGACGCAATATCCGGTGGCCTTGTATGCGCGGTGGTTCCGGTACGTGCTGACCTTTGCTGTGCCGCTGGCCTGCGTCGCCTACTACCCTGCGTTGGCGATATTGGGCAAGCCTGATCCGATCGGTGCGCCGACCTGGACAGGGCTGGTGTCACCGTTGACGGGTTTCGTTTTTCTCCTGGCGGCCATCGGCGCATGGCGTATCGGGCTGCGCCACTACACGTCGACTGGCAGCTAGCTGGTCACGGTCTGGGCCGTTATTGAGCTTCATCGCCCACGGTGGCGCAGATTGACGACCGCGAGAGGGACTCCGCTGACATCTGACGGCCGGCGAACACCATGTCTGTGTGGCCGCCTTCGACCATGCAAGTATTTGTCTGGAAGCGAACAGAGCATGCCCGACGAGGGCTAGTACCGTAGGGATCGGCGGGTGGGTTGCATGGCAAGTCCTGTCGCCGATGACGCGACGAGGCAAGGCTCAGGGTATTGCCTGCGTCATAAAGCGGGGGCGGCGTCTGCCGTGCGCGCTACCGCTTCTACGCAGCCATGGCGCGCTGGGGATGCCGTGTCAAATATCTATGATCTATCGGGGAAGGCAGCGCTGGTGACCGGCGGTGCAAAGGGGCTCGGTCGGGCGATCGTTGCGCAACTGATCGACAGTGGTGCGCGTGTGCATGCTTGGGATATCGTGCCGTTCCAGATGGAAGGTGCCAGCACTGAGGTCGTCGATGTCTCCGATGCCGGGCAGGTGGGGCTGGCGCTGGCGCGACTGGTCGATGCGGGATATCGCTTCGACATCCTGGTCAACGCTGCCGGCTACCTTGGCCCAATGCAGCCATTCGAGAATCACGAAGCCTCACAATGGCATCGCATCATCGCCGTGAATCTCCTAGGGACCATGTACGTCGTGCAGGCGATGTTGCCGCACATGTTGCGCTGGGGAGGTGGCCGCATCATCAATATGGGCTCGCTGGCTGGCAAGGAGGGGCTGGCGGGGCTGGCTGCATACTCCGCGGCCAGCGGCGGCGTGGTCGTTCTAACCAAAGCAATCGGCCGCGAACTGGTGAAGCGCAACATCTATGTTAATTGCGTGGCACCCGGGCCCATGGATACCGACATGATTCACGCGCTCGGCAGCCACGAGGTGGCGGCCATGGTTGCTGATAGCCCGGCCGGGCGCCTGGGTGATCCGGCCGAGGCTGCGCACCTGGTAGCGTGGCTATGTTCGGACGCCAGCCGCTTTAATGCAGGCGCTGTCTTTGACATGTCCGGTGGGCGAGCGCGATTTTAAGGAAGTGCGGATCTTCGGTTGGCATGTCGTGAGATCGATTCGATAATCCACTCCGACCCGGGCGTCAACGGCTTGATCTTCCCCAAATCGCAGCACGCGACACAGACGGCTTTCGAGCCAAGCTTCGTGGCGCGCACGGCTGCCGTCTTGCCCCGGCGATGGGCATTCGGCGGGCGGCCTGACATCGTAGTTCCCCCGCAAAAGCCGGGACCGCTGATTGGCTGGTTTGCCAATCGCCATGGTTGGCTTTGCGCAGCGCCGGGCTGATAATCACGACAGTGGCCTCGGGAGGATGCATGACGATAAGGGCTGAGGGGGTGAGAATAGCCAGGTCCTGGCTGGATGCGGCGTTTGCTGACGCGCACCAGCGCGCCTGGGCCGTCCCTCAGGAGCCGTCGCCGTCGCTACCTGCCGCATCGCAACGACATATTCCGGATTCCGCTGCTGCGCCTGACTGGCACCCGCCGGCGGTCTTCCTGTCCCAGTTCTCCAGGAGCTAGCCATGAATGATCCACAGAAATCTCCGTTGACCATTGCCGAGGGTTGGCAGGCGCCGCCGGACCGCACCAGCGTGACTGACGACGCCCGCGTCGAAGACATCATTCCGCTGCCCCCGCCTGAACACCTGATCCGTTTCTTCCCCATCCGGGGCACGCCGGTCGAATCCCTGGTCACCCAGACGCGCCAGCGCATCTCGCGCATTCTGCATGGCAAGGATGGCCGGCTGCTTGTGATCATGGGACCTTGCTCGATCCACGACCCGCAGGCGGCACTCGAGTACGCACGGCGGCTGATGGAGCAGCGCCAGCGCTACGCCGGGACCCTGGAGATCGTGATGCGTGTGTACTTCGAGAAGCCGCGTACCACGGTGGGCTGGAAAGGACTGATCAACGACCCGTATCTGGACGAAAGCTATCGCATCGACGAGGGCCTGCGCATCGCGCGCAGCCTGCTGGTTGATATCAATCGCCTCGGGTTGCCGGCGGCCGGCGAGTTCCTGGACGTGATCTCGCCCCAGTACATAGGCGACCTGATCTGCTGGGGCGCGATTGGTGCCCGCACCACCGAGAGCCAGGTGCACCGCGAGCTGGCTTCGGGCATTTCAGCACCGATTGGCTTCAAGAATGGCACTGACGGCAACATCAGGATTGCCATCGACGCTATCCAGGCCGCATCGCGTCCACATCACTTCCTGGGCGTGCACAAGAACGGGCAGGTGGCGACGGTGCATACCAAGGGCAACCCGGACTGCCACGTCATTCTCCGTGGCGGCAAGGCCCCGAACTACGATGCGGATTCCGTGGCGGCCGCCTGCAGGGAACTGGAAGCGGCCGGGCTCGGCAACTCGCTGATGGTGGATTGCAGCCACGCCAACAGCAGCAAACAACACCTGCGGCAGGTCGATGTCGCGCGGGACGTGGCGCAACAGATAAGCGGCGGCAGTGACTCCATTTTCGGGGTAATGGTCGAAAGCCATCTGTTCCCCGGCGCACAGAAGTTCACCCCGGGCGTGCACAGTCCTTCCGCGTTGTCATACGGGCAGAGCATCACCGACGCCTGCATCGGGTGGGACGACTCGGTGGCGGTGCTGGACATGCTTAGCGAGGCGGTCAGTCTGCGCCGCGGGCCGGATTCGCAGCCGTAGGAAAGACGTCAGGGCATTGCATGCCTCCAGTATCCGGAAGGGCAGCTGACAGCTCGGTTGGAGTTACTTCCGCCGGCGACACGCCGCGTCCACTATAACTAACGGACACAGGCGGGGACGGGCGTGCCCGTCCAGTTCGGAATGTCCTGCAGAATGTCTGCCAATCGGCCTGTCTGGCGTGCTGCGTGGGCATGGCAAGCCTGTCACCAGGCTACCGAAGGAGAGCGACATGTCCGAGACAAGCAAGGTAGTCCTGGTGACGGGTGCTACCGGAGGCATCGGGAGCGCCGTCTGCTTACGGCTGGCGAACTCAGGCTATTCGCTGATTCTTGCCGCGCGCGACATTAGCAAGCTGCAAGCCGCTTGCGCGGCGCTGGACAGGAGCCTGTCAGATTTCTTGTGTGTTGAGGTCATGAGACGATATCGAAAGAAACGCCCTTATGACCGAAACAACA
>NZ_JBXAHL010000051.1:0-42360 GCF_058795055.1 Cupriavidus sp. GW823-FHT06D04
TTCGTGTCGGGCAATGTTGCAGCCCGTATCCCGGCCATTACAGCCGGGCGTTCGCTTTCTCCGCGTTCCTTTACCCAGTCGGCCCTGAAGAATCCCGCAAAGCTAACCGTGACAAGGCATTGAGGGAAGAAACCAGTATCAGGAATTGCAGGGATGAGGCATATTGGCACACAGAATCCTGCAAATTCCGATGAGGTCTGAATGGGCCCAACGCCGATCACGCCGCAGACTGCTGAGTTGTTCAAGCAGCCCCTGGCTGAGCAAATCAACATGCGCCACCCCATGGTGCAATTGGCTGGGCTGATCGACTGGCAGGCCTTGGAGCAAGCGCTTTCGGAGAGCTTCACTTCGAAGCGCGGCCGCCCGGCGACACGGCCGCGGCTGATCGCCGGCTTGCTGTACCTGCAACACGCGTTCGACCTGTCTGATGAAGACGTGGTGTGGGGTTGGGTGGAGAATCCCTATTGGCAGCTCTTCACTGGCGAGACGTATTTGCAGACCGATCCGCCGATTGACCCGTCCAGTCTGTCACGCTGGCGTCGCCGGTTGGGTGAGGCAGGCGTTGAGGAATTGCTAGCGCATACCATCGATGCAGCCAGGCGCGCGGGTGCGGTCAGGGAGTCGAGCTTGCGACGCGTGATCGTCGACACCACCGTGAGGGAAAAAGCGGTGGCACATCCCACGGATTCTCGGTTGTTGGAACGCGGCCGAGTGCACCTTGTGAGGCAAGCGAAGCGGCTTGGTTTGAAGCTGCGGCAGAATTACAACCGCGAGGCACCGAGACTCGCCGCACAGATTGGGCGTTACGCCCATGCGAAGCAATACAAGCGAATGCGGCGCACCCTGCGGACCCTGCGTTCGCGCGTGGGACGGGTGTATCGGGACGTGGAGCGCCAGATTGGTGCCGTGCCCGAGCCGCAGCGCGATGCTCTGCACGAACTCCTGGCACGAGTGCGGCGACTGCTGACACAGCGTACCGATGACAAGAACAAGCTGTACGCCTTGCATGCGCCGGAGGTTGAGTGCATCAGCAAGGGCAAAGCCCGCAAGCCGTATGAGTTCGGCGTGAAGGTGTCGATCACGACCACGCTCAAGGAAGGGCTGGTGATCGGCTCTCGCTCCATGCCGGGCAATCCGTATGACGGCTACACGCTCCACGAGGCGCTCGAACAGGCCCAGATTCTCTCCAACGTTCGCCCGGAGATTGCCGTGGTGGATCGTGGCTATCGTGGCGTAGAGGTGGATGGCATCCGCATTCTGCGCTCAGGCCAAAAGCGAGGCGTCACCCGAGTCATCAAGGCAATGATTAAGGTTCTTCACCGATTTCCGGGGAAGGCCGCCCGGATCTTCAGGAAGAAGTAGTGGTCATCACGGAAGCCGTAGGCCATGCGTTTGATCACCTTGATCCGGTTGTTGATGCCTTCCACCAAATTGGTTCCTAGCGGCCAGCGGCTGTGGGCCAAGATGCCAGGCAGGTATGGCTTGAGCCGTTTGGCGAACAGGCATAGCGGGGCGATGCCGCTGGCCATGGCCCGCTCGTACCACTCTTGCCAGAAGCGTCGGGCGTAGCCGGGATGGCGATATGCCCAAAGCGTCTTGAGGTCGTCCTTGAGCACGTAGACGGTCATCAGCGCCTGGTTGGCAGCCAGTATTTCATCAAGCCGGACCTGATCGGCCTCCCGGGTGACGTTCTCTCGATTGCGCAGCAGCAACCAGCGAGAGGATTTCACCACCTTGCGGGCGGCCCGGTCGCCGCGCAGCCGATTGGCCTCATCCACCCTGACCCGGTCGATGACTTCACGGCCGTACTTTGCCACCACATGAAACAGGTCATAGACGACTTCCGCTTTCGGGCAGTGCATCCGCACTTCCAGGTCGTAGGCGGTATTCATGTCCATCACCGCGGCGCGCAGCCGGGCACAGCCTTCAGGGCCAAGCAGCTTGAAGAAGGGCCGGATCTCCTCTCGCGAGCGCCCGCGCCCAACCCACAGCACCCGCTTGCTCGACGGCTCGACGATGACCGTGGCATAGCGATGGCCCTTCTGGATCGCAAACTCGTCCATCGCGATCACCGTGACCCCACTCAGGTCAACCGGCCCCAGTTCCCGCTCCAGATGGCGCAAATCGATGCGCTTGACCGTGGTCCAGGCCAATCGGTAGAAGGAAGCGACATGGCGCAACGACATGACCTTGCACAGTAGCGCTACGCTGGCGGCTAGCCTCGTTGTAACCCGCGCATAGGGCGCGAGCCAGTCCAGGCGCTCCAGCTTCGGGCCACATTGCCGGCAAGCCAGACGAAGTCGCGGCACGACCAGCTCCACTGGAATGTCGAACACTGGCAGATCCCGCACGCGCCGCTCTACCCGGTCGTGGATACTGCTAACGCCTTGACCACAGCCATCGCAGCACCGCCTGCGGCGCGCCTTAGGTTCTAGCCGGATGATGCAAATACGCTGCCCATTACGGGTCTCTTCCCAGCTATCGCGCAGGCGATAGCCTTCCCAGCAGCCGAGCTGGGCCATACAATCGCGTGGGGCCAACCTCCACCTTCCTGATTCTTGTTGTGTCGCAACTCCAAGATAACAGTGGTGGGCGTGTTGGCCCTTTTTGTTTCTAAACGGTCACGCAGATCGGCGAAGAACCATGATTAAGCGGCGCAGTGCCATCGAGCCCGCCATTGGACACATGAAGGCCGATGGCAAGCTCGATCGCAATTGGCTGAAGGGCGCGCTGGGCGATGCCCTGCATGCAGTCCTGTGCGGCGCTGGCCACAACATCCGCTTGATCTTGCGGAAGCTGCGGCTTCTTTGTGCCTGGTTTCTGCGCTTCCTGAACCTCGATCAGCTCGCCATATCACGGCGCTGAAGTGTTCGGCGAGGCCTGCAGAACGAATTGTTCAGGGCCGACTACCCACCGTGCCAACAGCGTTCCTTGCGGTTCGCCTGCCGTCACCGGCAACATGATGGGCTTACCCTGTTCCGCATGAATCTCCGAGCGGGGCGGACCCTTCCTCTTCGCCGGCGGCTGGTTGTCCATGGTGGTCCAGTCTTCGAAGACCACTCCTCACCGCATACCGTTTTGGTTCAAGCCTGTCAGCACGTTTGGCTTGTCAAAGATCACGACGTTTATCAGAAGTTCACATATGTTGGTCGTACCCGCTCATCCCTTGCTCCTCTCCGCCTTCGTGCTGGCAGATTCCGCTTCGCCTCGCGGCTGGGCGTACCGGTTATCCGGCGGCTACGTTGTCCCCAGAGCTTCACACCGAGCTGTTACCGGCTCCGCATGTCTGGGTAGGGAACGGTTGATGGAACAATCGGTTTCGTCAGGCCATACGTTCTCCTGTGAAACAGAAATTCAGGCGACTTGCAGGTCGCACGAAGACGTTCTTCGCGATATCCAAGCCAATGGTCAGGGCGGGCATTGTTACTCTTCCAAGAGTTGACCCTTCAGTGTGGCCCCGGAGGGGGCGGGAGTCCATACCATCAGCCCTTTTGTGCAGGCCGCTCAGCCTGCTGGCCCATATGGAATTCGCTGGCGAGGTCCTCATCTGATCATCGAGCGTTGCTGCTCACATTCCCTATCGGGTTTTCCTCGCCCCGGTCCAACCTGTTAGCCATCATGCGATCAATGCTTGCGCTCCTTGAGAAGAAGTCAGTTCAGGCGGATTGTCGGGGAAAGACGGTGCCGCCGTTTTCCGTGATCACCTTGGTGGCTTCTTGTTCGAGCGAGTGTCCGAAAGCATAGTCCGGCGTGAGGAAGAACCAGGATTTTCCGCCTTGGGCCATGACGGCAGAGCTGACGGTATTTGCCAGGGCCGTGGTGTTGTAGTGGTATTGAACGGTATAGGGCGTGCAGGCGTCGTTGGTGAACTGCGTCGCTCCCGGGCCCACGAGCAGGAACACGAATTTCTTCTCGGCCACCAGGCTGTTGATGGCCAGCATGGCGGCGGAGTTGGCGCCGCCGACGATCATGTCGATGCCTTGGCGGAAGCGATGTCGGCCTTGTTCTGGTGATCGGCGGACAGCACTTCAATGGGTTTGCCGTTGACTTTGCCACCGAAGTCCGCCACCGCCATGCGGATGGCTTCCAGTCCACCTGGGCCATCGTTGTCGGCCAAGGGTCCGGAAAGATCGGTGATGGAGCCGATGCGAACAACATCTCCTGAGATTTGGGCGGTGGCGGCACATGCGGTAATCAGTGCCGTGGCACCGAGAGCAAGTCGAAAAGGCTGCAATGAAGAAGTCATGAGAATCTCCTGGTGGTCAATGGGATTCGAGTGAATCAAGCATCCGCGGGCAGCACCGTCCCGGTACAGGCACCAAAGCCGATGCGGTGGCCCGGGCCCTGAGCCCAGGCGGTCAGTTCCACCTCGTCGCCGTCTTCCAGATAGACGCGGGTGCCGCCTTGCTCGAGGTCGATGTGCTGTTGGCCGTTGCGCGTGGCTTCATACAGGCAGCCCTGCCCGCCGGGGCCGCTGGTGCTGACAGTCCCTGTGCCCAGCAGGTCTCCTGGCTGCAAGTTGCAGCCGGTACACGCATGGTGGGCGATCTGCTGGGCAAAGCTCCAGTACAGGTGCTTGAGATTGCTGCGGCAGACCACCGAGGCGGCATCGGCATCTTTCGGTTTGATGGATGCCTGCATGTGCACGTCAAAATTGCGCAGCCCCTGTTGATCCAGATAGGGAAGGGGTGGTGGCGATTGTTCAGGGCCCTCGATGCGGAATGGCTCCAGCGCGTCGAACGTTACGATCCAGGGCGAGATTGACGTGCGATGTCCCTTGGAGACGAAGACGCCAAGTGGCTGTGCTTCCCAGGCCTGGATGTCGCGCGTGCTCCAGTCGTTGAGCAGCACGACGCCGAAAGCATGTTTTTCGGTATTGTCGATCGCGATGGTGGTGCCGAGCGCGTTGCCAGCGCCGATAACAACGGCGGCCTCCAGCTCGAAGTCCAGCTTTTGGCTGGGCTGGTAGCGGGGCGCGCTCTCGCCCGGTGTCACCACTTGGCCCCAGGGGCGCTTGACGGGCGTTCCTCCCACCACAACCGAGCTGGCCCGGCCGTTGTAGGCCATGGGCAGATAGGTCCAGTTGGGCCAGAGCTTGCCGGCGCCGCTGCCGCCACCCAGGATGTCCACGCAGTTGAGCGAGTGCTCGCGCGAAAGCATGAAATCGCTGAACCCGCCCACGGCCACAGGCAGGTGCATGGTGGCCTCCGACATAGGAACAATGGCTTGCTGCCGCAGGGAGGTGTTGTCGCGCAAGACAGGATTGTTGTGTCGCAGCAGTTCGCTGACCTGCTGCCGAACCGCGGACGTTGTCGCCCGGCCCTGGCTGATGAAGGCATTCAAAGAGGACTGCTTGAACACGGCAGCATCTGCGGCGCAGATCAGGCCGGCCTCGGCCAGGATCTGCAGATCGACGATGCAGTCACCGATAGCCACGCCGGCGCGTGGTGCGCGGCTTTCCGTGCTGAAAATGCCGAAGGGGAGGTTCTGAATCGGGAAATGCGAGTCAGCGGCGACTGGCACGAACGAAGTCAATGCTGGGGCGTTGGGCGACGCCGGGCTATCGCCCGCGCGCGAGGGGAGGTGAGTGCTCATGGTGAAGCCAGGGGAGAGTTGGCGTGAAGGGGGTTGCGGTGCTCAGGCGGTTTTCACGTCGCCGGCACCACCGTAGGAGGTAAAGCCGCCGTCTACCGGAAGAATTGCGCCGGATACATACGAGGCAGCGTCGGACAGCAGGAACGCGGCGGCATTGGCGACCTCTTCGGGACGTCCCATGCGCGCCATGGGCGTGCGGCGTTCGATGCGATCCACATCGATCTTGTGGTCGTGCACGAGCTGGTCGATCATGGGCGTGGCGATATAGCCGGGCGCCAGCGCATTGACGCGCACGCCCTGGTGGCTCCACTCACAGGACAGATTTCGGGTCAGCATGGCCACACCGGCTTTCGCAGGACCGTAGGCATTGCGCCTCGGAATGCCATTGAGGCCATTGACCGATGCGATAGTCACGATGGAGCCGCTGCCGCGCTCCAGCATGGCGCCGCCTACCGTGCGGCACATGAGGAAAGAGCCGCGCAGGTTCACGTCGACGATGCGTTGCCAGATGTCGATGTCCATGTCGACTGCAGGCGTCACCTGGTCGCTGACACCAGCGCAGTGGAAGAGTCCGTCTAGCCCGCCCAGGCTCTGGCAGGCGCTGGCCACGGCTGTTTCGCAGGCCTGCTCGCTGGTGACATCGGCAACGGCAAAACCCTGGGCTCCCATGGCCCGGGCCTCGGCTGCAAGCGCATTTGCGTTCAGGTCGATCAAAAAGACCGACGCGCCCATTTCGATGAAGCGACGAGCGGACGCCAGGCCAATGCCGCTGGAGCCTCCAGTGACCAGAATGCGTTTACCAGCCAAGTCAATGCTGCGATTGTTGGTGATCTGAGTTTGAGGTGAGTGATTCATATATAGGGGCTGGGCTTACTTTTCTGCTTTGATATTCGCGTCGCGAATGACTTTTTCCAGACGGGTGCTTTCGGTGGCGACGAACTTGGCAAATCCAGCGCTGCCATTCAGTGACAACGGTGACAGGCCTTGTGCAGCCAGGCGCTTGGCGAGTTCCGAGTCTTCCAGGGCAGCCTTGGTGAAGCGGGAAAATGCTGCCACGATGTTTGGAGGGGTCCCGGGTGGCGCAAACAGCCCGGCCCAGGAGTCGGCAACCACGTCGAAGCCTTGCTCTTTGAGAGTGGGAATGTCCTTGGCACCGTCTGGGCGCTGCGTGGACAGCGTACCCAGCAGCACCACGTTGCTTCCCTGAGCCAGCGCGGCGTTCATCGGCACTACGGCGATATCCACCTGACCAGCCATTACGGCCTGCAAAGCGGGACCTCCACCTTGGTAGGGGACGCCCAGCATCTTGTCGATACCGGCACTAGCTTTGATCATTTCCATGGCAATTTGCCCATTGCTGCCTATGCCGTAGTGGGCATAAGTCATCTCGTGGGTGCGTGCAAATTGCAAAGCATCGCGAGCAGTTTTCTGCGCAAGGTTTTTGCGGCCGATCAGCATGACTGGTACGCGGGCGACGGCGTTGACGGGAATCATGGTCGCCACCGCCTTGGCGACCTGCGGATATAGGTGCTGATTGACAGCATGGGTGTCCGATGTTCCCAGCATCAGCGTGAGCCCGTCCGGCGAGGCGCCATGGACTGCGCGGGTTGCCAGGATTCCGTTGGCGCCGGGGCGGTTGTCCACGACGACCGCGAGTCCGGTTTGCTTGGTCACCGTATCCGCCAGCACGCGTGCTGCCGTGTCCGTGCCGCCACCGGGCGGGTAGGGCACGACGATCTTGATGGGGTGGCTTGGTTTCCAACCGTCTTGCGCCATCGCGGTGACAGGCAGACCGCAACTCAGTGCGCAGCCTGTGGCGGCGAGCAGCCATTGCAAACTCTTGCGCCGGGGTGCGGAAAAAGATGGCGTGACTTTCGGAATACCGCTTTGGGGAAGTGCAGAGTTCATTTGGCCAGCAGGTTTCTTCAGATAATTGATTGGTTGGACGACTAACCAAGTTTTGGCGAACTTTGCAGCAAGTATCAGTCAATGACTATTCACGTTAACGTGATAAGTATTAACCCTGATGTAATTGGTGGGCAGCTATTGGGTGCTGGCTTAAGTGCCGGCGATGGCTGCTGAGCCTAAAGGGCGGCGGCCTTGTTGATGATCGTGAAATCCTGCTGGAAAGACGCAGGCGGGGTGTCAACGGTCGCCAGGACGCCTGCCACCATGAAAGGCAGCAGATGGCTGCACGCATCGTCGCGATGGTCGGAGGAGCAGAGTCCACCAGACAACACCTCGATCCGGTTGTTTTCACTGAAAGTGTTGCACATGACACCGACCATGAAGTCGAAAGCCCATTGGATGCGTTTTTCCTCGCGACCGGGGAAGGTACGGCGTAACTCTTGCAGAAAAGCCTCCGCCAAGGGATTGAACAGCGTGCCTAGCAATCCCATCCAACGCTCGGTGGACATGATGCGAGCGGCCAGCTTGGCGTAGTTTTGCCATCCGGAGCCGCCGTGCATGCTCCAGTACAAGTAGGGCGAGAGATAGCAGCGCGCAATTTCCTCAACCGATAGTGGCTCATTGCCATGCAGGTGGCGGTAGTGGGCTAACAACTGCTGCCGGCTCTCGTTGACCACATTGGCCCTACGCGCAAGAACCTCGTGAAAGATGTGCTCCTTGGATTCGAAGTGGTAATGCGCCAGGGCCAGGCGGACCCCCGCCAGGTCGGTAATTTGCCGGATCGATGTTCCTTCGAAGCCTTGATCGGCAAAGAGTTGCTCTGCCGCGTCAAGGATTCGGACGGAGGTTTCGCGAGGGGGAAGAGTTTTCTCGGTTGAGGGCGTTTGCATTTATCCGCAGTGTGCTGAAGTTTGATAGGTTTGATTTGTGCTGAGAGCCTCTCAGGCTTCGCTGCAAGTATGCCATTCATGCAGCATGGGAGATCCGCTGTCTGCCTAGCTGGTAGCGGTGGGCGGTGCGCTATCGCGGTGGCGCCCTGGGGCACCCACTTGGCCGCGCGGCAAGCAACCTGCAGGTGCTATGGGCTCATGTCCTGAACCGTTTGCGGTAGCCTCCGGGGCTGGGGCCAAGCCGATTGCGGAAATGGCCGCGCAGTATGGCCGTGTCGCCAAACCCCACCTGCACCGCAATATCATCCACGTCGAGCAGGGTCTTGGCAGCAGCCAAGCGTTGCATCACCAGCCACTCGCCTGGCGGCATGCCCATCACATTGGTGACGTGCCGCTGAAAAGTGCGGGCGCTGGCGGAAACCTGCATGGCCATCCGGGCGATGGGCCAGTCTCCGCGCAGCTCGGCGCGCACGGCATCCAGGATGCGGAGCCAGCGAAGTGCTGGCGCGGCGGGAGACGGGCTCCTCGATGTACTGCGCCTGGCCGCCTTTGCGGTGAGGGGCATGACCAGGCGCCGGGCCACCTGATTGGCCACCCGCGAGCCGAGGTCTCGGCAGCGGGCCAAGCTGTTCAGGGTCGAACAAGGAAACCCAGCCCACGCCGAATCCTTCCGCGCGCGCAGCAAGCCAGAGGTTCTGGATGGCGCAGGCCACCGAAGCGAGATCCATGTCCGGCATGGTGCGCCGACCGAAGACATGCCGCTCACGTCCATCCATCAGCGCCGCCACCAGTACTTCCCCGTAGTCCAGGATGCCCTCCACCTTGAGTCGCATGAACTCGTCCTGGCGTTCGCCCCGGGCGACCGCAGTGCGCTGGCGTTCGGCACCAACCAGCGCGTGGACCTGCGTTCTCAAGCTACTGTCAGTGATGCGGAAGAAGCGCCAGGGTTGCATGAAGCCGACACTGGGGGCGAGATGCGCAGCGTGCAACAGGCGTTCCAGCAACGCAGGATCGAGCGGGTCCGGCCGAAAGTGGCGCATGTCGCGACGTTCCCGGATGACGCGATAGACGGCGGCAATTTCCCTGTCGGCGTAGCGAGATGGGTTCATGGTTTGAATAGCGGGGCGGTGGCGCTTGGGCGGGAGGGAAGGTCACAATGCAGGTAGCTTGCCACGATGGTGCCGTGACGATCGATGACTTTGCCCTGTGCGGTGTTGCGATGCGGGCTCATCCTAGGTCTTGCTGGTCCAACCGATGCGGTGCCGCTCTCGGGTGGCCTCATGCCGCGCATCCTCTTCGCTGTGCAGGTAGCCACTGGTGGTAGCGATCGAGGCATGGCCGAAGTTGTCGCGCACAAAACGCAGGTCGACTTGCTGGTCGGTCATGTGTGAGCCCGCGGTATGGCGCAGCCAGTGCGCCGAGGCGCTGGCCAGGACATCGGCCTGACCCTCCCACTCGGGCCCGCGCCCGCGCAGGCGCTCGGCCGCCATGGCGAACACTTCCTTCAGAATCAGATGCAGCGCGCCGCGCGACAGGGCCTTGTCGCGACCCGTCTCGCGGCCGATGACCGGCAGCACCAGCGGGCGCGTTTCCCCGGGCTGCGGGCTAGGCGGCAGTCCGTGGGCGCGGCGGTAGCGCGCCAGTTCGGCGATCAGCTCGTCCGAGGCCGGCACCAGCCGGGTCTTGTTGCCCTTGCCGGTCACCTCGAGCCACCAGCGCTCAGTGCCCTGGGCATCGCGCCGGCAGAAGAACGCCCCCATGGGAGTGCCTGTCACCTCGGCGGCCCGCAGCCCGCCCAGATACAACACCGTCAGCACCCAGCGGCAGCGCGCGGCGTGCAGGCGTTCTCGCGCGGTCTCGGTCGGCATGGCCGCGACGGTGTCCTTGACCGTCTCCCACAGGTCGTGGCTCAGGTAACGGGTGATGCGCGCTTGGGTGGGCGCGCGCCGGCGGCGGGCGAGGGCGAGCGGATTGCCGGCCAGGTAGCCCGCCTCGGTCAGCCAGGCGAACAGCGCGTTCAGGATAACCAGCGCCTGGCGCGCGCTGCGGGGCGACAGCGGCCCGGCAAACGGGCGCCAGTCGGGGTGGCCGCGCGCGAGTTTCTTCCTGCTGCCGGCCAGCACCCAGCGCGCGGCCGGTTGCGGGTCGGCGAGGAAACGCTCGTACGTGAGCAGATCCTCGTGCGTCAGCGAGGACAGTGGCTTGCCCAGCTGCAGCACGGCCCACAACAGCAGCCGCTCGGCTTCGCGCCGGTAGGTGGACAGCGTCGCTGCGCTGTCGGCATAGCGCGCCAGCCAGGCGGTGACGGCGGCCAGGTCGTCGGCCGCGGCGATGCGGGTGGCGTTGGCGGGGGCGCGGTTGCTGCCAGCCGCGCCGGACAGCGCCGGGGTCAGGCGCAAGTGCTCGAGCGGGGTGAGGGGTGGGGCGGGCGGGCCGTCCGAAGATTGGATCGGGAGCAGTTCCATGATGTATCGGCCGAATCGTCAGTGAAACTAATTTTGTTCCCGTCATGGACACGGAAAATAAGGGCAACCAGAGGGTTGAGTAACAAAATTAGTTTAAAAAGTTGAAAGACAAATTGTTCCTTCGGCCGACAGTTAAACTAATATTGTATCCTTGCCCACGTTCCGGCACATCCTTGCCTTGCAGGCTCCCGCGATAGCGCCCTATGGTTCATAGCGATTGGGCCATAGGCGATGGTGGCCATTTGTGCTGGAACCTCCATGGAAGTCCGCGACGCTGACGACAGCTGTCATTGCTCCCGCCGCACAATCGGCAGGAGAGCCATCGACACCTCGCTCTGGGCAAGCCCGGATGAAGGGGCGCTCGAAGGAGAACGGCGCGCGTTGTATTTTGCGAGAAAGCAGGCGGTCTCGCTGTACCTTTCTGGCGCGACGGCCGATACCATCAAGCGTCTCACCGCACTTGGCGCAAAACAGGCTTATCGACTGATCCGCGAACGTTGCCTCGAAACGCATCCGGACGGGCGACCCTACGGCTGGCGCGGGCTGGTTCCGTGGACCCGGATCAAGCACTACCGGCGCCATCGGAAGATCCATGTCAGTCAGTTCGGCGGCGGCGCCGTTGGTGCCCTGCAGGCGCTCCTTGATGCGCAGCTGGAGCTTCGCCAGGCATTCGAAGCGCGTATTCTCGCGGGCGCGTCAGGCAAGCGGCTGGTCGAAACCCGGCAGTCGAAAAGACGTCACTGCGGGTGGCTTCTCGACCAGCTCCGCGAGCTTGGATGTGAACAGCGAAACGAGTGGCCGTTCAACACGGCGACCCTGGGATACGTCTCGATTGGCCGGTATATCGACAGGGTGTTGTCGGCCAACCCACGAGCGCTGGCGGCGGCGAGCGGCGGTCCAGACCTGGTGTCAAAGCTGAAGACAGGGGACGGAACCGGACGGCCAGTTCAGAAGTTCATGCAGCGCGTCGAGATGGATGCGCACAAGCTGGACGGACGTTTCTGCGTGTCGCTTCCCCTGATGGGAGGCGGCTTTCGGGAGAAGATCGTTCATCGTCTCTGGGTTATCGTGATTCTTGAAGTGATGTCGCGCGCGGTGCTCGGCTACTACTTCAGCATGAGACGGGAAGTCTCGAAGGATGATGTCCTGCGCGCGCTGAAGCGGGCATTGGGAAAATGGTGGGCGCGCCCGGTAAGCTTCAGCGACAAGGCGTATCTGCCCGATGCCGGGCTTCTGTCGGTGCTGGGTGACAATTTCGTCGGACTGTGCTGGGATGAGACCAGCGTAGACGGTGCCCTTGCCGAGACCTGTCAGCACGTGCGCGACGCGTTGCGCGATACGGTTCGCGCGACGCTGCTTGAGCCGAAAACCTCGTTCTCGAAACGTCGAAGCAAGGACGACCGGCCCTTCATCGAGGCGTTTTTCCGCAATCTGGCGGGGAAGGGCTTTCAGCGTCTTTCCAACACCACCGGCGCCAAGCCTCAGGACCGTAAGGGCCGGAAGCCGGAAGACGTTGCGCTGGCAAGCCGATTCCAGTACGAATATGCGGAAGAGCTGCTGGACGTGCTCATCGCCAATTACAACGCAACACCGCACAGCGGGATTGGCAACCGCACGCCGCTTGCATACGCGAACTTCCTGTACCACCACGCCCAGCAGAGCTTCCGCCGAGTCGATCCCGCCGTTGTGGAAGCGCTATTCAGCATCCGCAAGCGCTGCATCGTCCGCGGCGGAGCAGCGAGTGGGCGCGCCCCGTACGTGGAGTTCTATTACGGCCGCTACACCAACGAGGTGCTGCACAATCGGCACGACCTGGTGGGATCCGAGATCTGGGTGGTCTGTCACAAGGAGGATGATTGCCGGGTAGCGCTCGCCTCCACGCTTGACGGCATCCCACTCGGTGTACTGCGGGCAGCGCCGCCCTGGAACATTTCACCACATAGTCTTGCCGTTCGCGCAGCAATCTCTCAGGCCTGCTCGCACGGACAACTGACTATCCCAGGGGGCGCAGACGCCATTGAAATCTTCATGCGCTTTGTAGAGAGTCAGGCACACAAACGCTTACCCGTCCATCCGGCCTACCTCGAAGCGCGACGCATTCTGGTTGCTGCAGCGGATCCGTCGATCGGCGCTGCCATGCTGGACGCTGCGATGGATCGTGCCAAACAGAAGGACAGCAGAGGTTCGCGCAACGGTGGCACCAGCAACAAGCCAGCGCGACCAAACGTGGCGATCAAAACTGAGCCCGCGACTCCGGGCTCCATGCTCCCGCCACGTCGAATGGCGCAATCGGGGTAGGTCATGCGATTCCCTCTGCCCGAGCGCATCGATCCGCGACACTGCATCGTGACGAAGCAGTACGCAGTATATACGCCGCCCATGCACGAGATGATTGAACAGCTCGGCGAATGGATCGACCAGCAGCGCCCCGGCGGCTATATCTATGGTGCATCACGGCTGGGCAAGTCTCGCTGCGTGCAATGGTACGTCGCTCAGGTGCTGCAGGAACGCCTTAACGCCGTGGTACCGCTGGTGGTGTGGAATCGCCGTCCGGACAGCCAGACAAGCGAAGCAGGATTCTGGCATCAGCTGTTACTCGCCTCGAACTTCGAATTCGCCAACCCGGCGAAACCACCGAAAAGAGCGGAAGGGATCCACCTGTGCAGGCAACGCTTCATCGCCATTGCGAACAACGCGCAGCGTAATTATGTCGTACTGGCCATCGACGAAGCGCAGGATCTGACGTTCCGGGAGTGGAAGTGGTTGCTCGGTCTTCAGAATGACCTTGATTACGAGGGCTACCTGCTGAGCGTGTTTTCCGTCGGCTCGCACCAGCTGAACTATCGTCACGAGTATATGGCGATCACCGGCAACGCTCACCTGGCAGCACGTTTTATGGCCGCGCATGCGCGATTTCATGGGCTGCGTTCGCCGGAAGAAATCGCATACGTGCTCAACGGCTACGATATCGACTCGGAATGGCCACCGGGCAGCGGCGTTTCATACCTGAAGTATTTCGCGCCGGTTCAATTCGCGGCCGGGCACCGCCTTGCAGACTGTGCCGCGCTGGTGTGGAAAGCGCTGGTGGAACTCTCGCCCGAATCTGCGCGCCGTCATCTCGAGTTCCCGATGCAGCATATCGCCAGGGCAACCGAGGCGATGCTTTTCCAGCTGGCGCATGGCGGAGACTGGGTTGACGTGACGTCTTACGAGAACTGGTTGCAGGAATTCGCAAAAGCGAACTTCCCGGACCACATGAGGATCATCTCGACGGGTAGTTGACATGGCGGCCTACCCATCGGTGAACTGGTGGCCGGGAAGCCTCCGTCCGTACGAGTCGCGGCTATCGTTCGTCGCCCGCTTCTGCGCACTGAATGGCATCAACGTCCGAAAATGCGCGAAGTTTTTGCGTGTGGAGCCCGATAGCAACACGCCGCTTCCGATCGACGAAATCAGACGCCTGGCGTCCGTGCTCGGTGAGACCGCGCCGCTTGTCGAAGACGTTTTCTCGCCTTCCATACGGTTCATCGATGTCGGCCGTTATGGCCCGCCTCCCGATAGTCGCGAGCGACGTGCCATCCGCTATTGCGAGACCTGTGTGCAGCACGGCTACCACAGCTACCTGCATCAGCTTGGGTGGCTTTCGCGGTGCCCATTTCACCTGAGCGCGCTGAAAACGACCTGGGCGCAGAAGCACACCGCCAGCCTCGTGTCGCAGCGCGTGGGCGCGTTGGAGTTCGTGATGCGGCAACGCTGCAGGACGTGGCCGCACGGCATTGATGCCGGCTTTCCGGCCCGAGAGCAGGGGCGTGTTGCGTCGCTCGCCGGCTGGGTCGCACGGGCGAGCGTCGCTGCCGCGCGCATGTCGCTCGGCGAGATCTGGTCGTCGGGCAACCATGGCATGCCGGGGGCTGTCTCCCTCGACCAAGCGTTCGGTCAGCTGCGCACGCTTGAGCCCCCGCCCGAGGACATCGAGCAGCTCCTTATCGAAGCCGGTGATCGGTGGACTCTGGAAAGCCACGCGTTTGCGCGGCAAGCGAAAATCCAGCTCGGCCGCCTCAGGTCGAGCCACCTCAGCTTTGCCGACGTACTTCACTTCTATATACGCATCAACGCCGCTTCGGCGAATCCGTCTTCGTTTGTCACGCGCCTGAATGCCATCCAGGACCGGCAGACTCGCCATGGCACCTGTCGCTGTCGGTGGAGGCTGACCAAGGAGGGACGGCTTTCGCGCTGGGTCAGCGTGCGTCCAGAGGAGGGGCCCCGCTGGGGCCTGATCTGCCCATACGAGATCGCGCTCAACGAACTTCAACTCGGCTGGGGCCGTTCGGACCTGGCGCTCTCCAATCGGCCGGCGGAGCAGGAACGGCGGCGCTTCTGCAGCGTTTCTCACGCGATGCGCGACTTGGGCCTCATCCGCTATACACGGGATGCAGCGGTAGCGCCGGCGGGTTACCTATATGCCGATCAGGACGTCTGGACCTGCTGCGAGTGGGTCTGGGAGTCGACGCTAACTGCAGTGCTCGATATGGCGGTCACGTGGGAAATCGAGCTGACGTTCGATGCGTTGACCACTTGGCTAGATGACATCGATCGGGGTGTCGATCCGCTTGAGCGCGACGATTCCAAATCTTGCGTCCGCCTGTGCGAAACCGACGACGGGCTGTTGCTGATCAGATGGACGCAGGCAGAAGGGTCCGCGTCGCAGACGACTCCGTTCTGAGCGCGACGTTGGGCACGAGCTCCGGCACGGAGACGGGCCGCCATGGGTAATCGGGCGCCGCACGAAAGGGGCGCCAAGGTAAGTCAAGACGATGGCAGCCCCGCGCTCAGCCAGATCGCCGCGAGGCTTTGCGCTGACCGAAAGCCTCGTTCTGACCAGCAGCCACTCGGTTTCGGTAAAGCCTCGTGCCGTATCCAGCGCCGGACGAAGGGCGGCGCCACGAACCTTGATGCCGGCAAAGGGGTTGGCCAACACGTACCGCTGCTGGTCCTGCACGCCGAATCGAGAATCGTTTGCAATTGACGGTCGAACGTAGCCGGCATCATCACGGCGGTCGAGAGCGACCGGCGATGTCTGCATCCAGGTGATGGGGGCGTGTGCGCGGTCATCATGGCTGACGCACATGGCGTCGGCCGGTGTGGTGCTTGGCTCGCTGTCGCTCGGTGGGCGCGGCAGCCACGACGATTTTGCTCCGGGGGGCCAGGAACAAAATTAGTTTAGAAATGGATACAAAGTTAGTTTAACCAACGGTCAGCGTGGGGAGGCGATTCGAACCCATATTATAGACATAAGCGCAGTTATGTCTAAAATAGTCCAAAAATACTTCGATATCCAACGTATTACGTAGTAATATTTATCATCACTTTTCTGGCTTTTTCTCCCCATGCCCGTTGCCGACCTGGATCTGACCGACGCCGCGCTGCAGGCCGCGATGGCCAACGACATTGCCGAGCTGCGCAGCCGCTTCCCCGAAACCCGCGCGCTCTACCGCGAGGTCTGCGGCCTGCTGTTCTTCCGCTACGGCGTCACCCCCACCGCCAACAAGCTCTACAGCCTGGTGCGCAAGGGCAGCATGGGCACGCCCGCCGAGGTGCTGCAGGCGTTCTGGCAGGAACTGCGCGGGCGCACGCGCGTCACCATCGACCATCCCGACCTGCCGGATGCGTTGAAGGACATCGCGGCCGGGGCGGTCCAGACCATCTGGCAGGCGGCCAACGAGGCCGCCACCGGCGAGCTGGCCACGCTGCGCGCCGAGGCCCGCCATGCGGCCAGCGTCGCCGAGGCCGAGCGCGACGCCGCCCGGACCGAGACCGCGGGCGCGCGGGAGGAGGCGGCCGCCCTCTCGGCGCAGCTGGCCGAGGCGCGCGAGGCGCACGACGCCGTGCAGGCGAACCTGGCCGCCGAGCGGCAGGCGCACGCCGCGACGCAGGCGCGGCTGGAAGCGGGGCGCGCGGAACTGGACGCCGCCGGGCGGCAACTGGCGGAACTGCGCACCCAATTCTCGACCGAGCTGGAACGCGCCCGCGAGCAGGTGACCCTCGCCCAGGAACGGGCCGAGGCCAGTGAGCGGCGGAGTCTGCGCGAACTGGGCGCGGAGCGTACCGCGCGCCAGCAGAGCGATCGCACGGCTGAAGCGTTGCGCGGCGAACTGGTGGCGGCGCGCAGCGAGGCCCGCGACGCGGCGGTGGCGCAGGCCGAGGTCCGCGCCCGGCTCGAAGCGCAGGCCTCCACGCTCGGCGATCGGCTCGCCAGCGCCGAGCAGGCGCAGCGCAAATCCGTCAACGACCTGGACGCGGTGCAGGCGGAGCTGGGCGCGACGCAGCGCCGGGCCGAACGGGCCGAGGCCGAAGCGGCGCTGGCGCGCCAGCTGCTGGCAGAATTGCGGATGGGGCCGCCCGAGCGAGATGGTGGTGGGCGGCGGCGCAAGGCCGGGAGCCCGGCGTCGACCGAGCAGGAGGCGCCAGGCCAAAAACTGGACGAACCGCAAGACGACAAGCAGGGCGCGCCGACGGCCACCTCCAACCCGGAAGACGGCAGAGACAGCAGTGACGACAGCAATGACAGCAAAAACTGAGCGGGCGGCGGCGATCCGCTGGATCCAGAATGAGATGGCCGACTATGGGCTGACCATGGAGGAGCTGGAAGCGGCGGGGTGCTTCGATCCGCCACCACCCCCGCCGCCCCCTCGGCCACCCGCACCCGCGCCAGCGCGAGCGCCCGTGGTCTGCTACCGCAACGCCGCTGGGCAGAGTTGGGACGGGCAGGGCGACATGCCCGACTGGCTGCGGCGGGCGGTCAATGCGGGGCAGTCGGTGGAGTTTTACCGGGTCGGGTAGCCCAGTTGGTTCTGCCAGCTCAACAGCAGACATCCGTCTGGAGCCGCCCCTCCTTGTGGCCGGATTCCCCTGCATGCTCCCTC
Organism: Cupriavidus sp. GW823-FHT06D04; assembly: GCF_058795055.1. Classification (NCBI taxonomy): domain Bacteria; kingdom Pseudomonadati; phylum Pseudomonadota; class Betaproteobacteria; order Burkholderiales; family Burkholderiaceae; genus Cupriavidus; species Cupriavidus sp. GW823-FHT06D04. The sequence goes on from NZ_JBXAHL010000051.1 coordinate 17,782, forward strand.
TACGTGCCAGCGTTGTTTGCCGCCATTTATCTGTTGGCTAGCCCAACGTTGACGAATGCTCGGATCGGCCGAGGATCACTGGTGGCCGCAGAAGGTTAGAATGACTGCTGCCGCACACGTACCGGTCGACAGTAGAGGCGGCGACGAAAGAGAATCGGACATGACACGATCATAAATGGTCGTGATGTGCAAGACGACAGCTGGCCCAACACTACATTGCGATAGATCATTAAATGCTTAGCACCGTTACTATGACAGCATGTTTTCGGGAGGCAAAGTGAACATAGAGGCTTTGCCCAATCGAGAGATAGATGTGAAGAAGGCATTCGATGAGATCCAGCCTATTGTTGCGACTTTTCACAAATATCGAAATCGATATTGCGATCCAAGCTACTCCGAATCTGCGCTTCGCGATGACTTTATTCGTCCGCTCCTTTGGGCCTTGGGCTGGGATGTAGACCATCGACTGCAGCAAGACCCTCTGCAGCAGGAGGTTAAAGTCGAACAAAACGTACATCTTTTGAATATTGGCGAGGGTAAAAAGAAAGCCGATTACGCGTTTTTCACAGAGCCAAACTTCCGGCGCGGGGATGAACGGTTTTTTATGGAGGTCAAAAAGCCCTCGATTTCCCTAGCTCACCCAAAAAACTACTTCCAAGCCGTGCGATACGGTTGGAGTGTGCAGAACTCCGTCACTGTCTTAACAAACTTCGACGAGTTGCACATACTCGATTGTCGCTACCCCCCAAACATTGACACAATCCTCGAATGTCGCATTCCGGAATACGTCTTTCGATATACGGACTTGCAGGACGAAGAGGCATTTGCGCGCATATTCTACCTATTGTCACGGAGCGCTGTGGCCGCAGGCAGTCTGGAGCGCCTAGCAGGAGTTCTTCCGCCCCGCCGCGGAAAAGCTGTTCAACGGGGGCTATTCTCGGGTGCGTATCAGCGTGTCGATGAGACGTTCTTGGCTCAGCTGGAACTCTATCGCGCTAACTTGGCGACGTCACTCAAGAACAACAACCGTTGGCTAGATAGTGAGGCGTTGACTGAGATCACACAGCGTATTCTAGATAGACTGATCTTCTTGCGATTTCTCGAAGACAAAATGATCGAAACGCGATTTAAGGTGGGGGACTTTGGCAATAGTGGAACGGTATGGGGGGACTTTGTCGCTGCCTCACGTCGACTTGACAGCGTTTATAACGGTATCGTATTCAAGAGTCATGGCCTCATTGACACGGGCAAGCTCGTTGTCGATGAACGAATTTTTGGTGACATCTGCGAAGATCTATCGAGCGAGAACACGCCGTACGACTTCAACTCTATTCCAATCCACATCCTTGGTAGTATCTACGAATGCTTCTTGGGAAAGGTGATCGTAGCCAACGATACGACCGCCAAGCTCGAAGATAAGCCGGAAGTGCGTAAAGCTGGCGGTGTGTTTTACACGCCCGAATACGTCGTCCGCTATGTCGTCGATCATACGATAGGAAGCCTGGTGTCCGGAAAGACTCCGGCCCAAGTGAACGAGCTGCGCTTTGCCGACATTTCGTGCGGTAGCGGATCTTTCTTGTTGGGCATTTTCGATGCCCTAATTATGCATCAAACACGTTGGTACAACGACAATCCGACTAAAGCACCCCCGCAGGATGCGCTTGAGGAAGAGAACGGTAAGCTTCGCGTGTCGCTTAAGCGGAAGCGAGAGTTACTGGTTCAGTGCGTATATGGCGTGGACCTAGACCATCAAGCCGTCGAGGTAGCTCAGCTATCGCTCTACTTGAAGCTACTGGAAGATGAGAATACAAGTTCGGCACGTTATTTTCAGCGTGAATTACATGAGACGTTGCTTCCATCCTTAAATAGGAACATCGTGTCTGGGAATTCACTAGTGGCGCCGGATATTTTGAAGACTCGAACCTTTTCTGAGCAAGAGGAGCGAGCGCTTAACGCTATGAGCTTCCAAGATCGCTTCGCCTCGATCGTAAAAAAAGGCGGATTTCATGCGATCTTAGGTAACCCGCCTTGGGGTGCGACGATCAACCATCCGGAATATTTGAGTGAGCGCTACCAGCGTGTAATCACACGGATGCCGGACACTTACATCTACTTTATCGATCAAGCGATCCGGCTGCTGCGTCCAGGTGGTGTTATGGGCTATGTCGTTCCCGGTACGGTCTTGAATCAAGTGGATGCAACTGCAGTACGCCGGCTCATGTTTGATCACGGCATCCGGCAAGTGATTGCACTCGGCGAAAAAGTATTTGGCCCTAAAGTATTGAACACTACTGCCATACTCATCACCGGAAAATCTTCTAACACAGCTCCTGTAATTCTAGGTGACCTTTCGGCATGCGCCCCGGAAAAGCGTGCTCAACGCATTATTGAGCTCAGACCATCTTCTCGAAAAAAGTGGTCCGCATTAGTGGAAGCGGATGCCCACAGTACATTTTTCGCTTCCGCAGGCGGTGCAGAGTTGTTGCTTGCCCGGATGCGCAAGAAGCATCCTACGCTAGATGCTTGCTTGGTAGACGGCATCCAACGCGGTGTAACGCCAGACGTTGTTGCTGCTCACGTATTGACGAAGGAAGAACAAAAAGAGGCGCGAATCGAAAGCGGTCTACTATTTCCCAGTGTATCTGGTCCGCAGCTAAGGCGTTATAGCAATTGGGTCTCTGACCAATATATCATTTACACCACGCGGGATACTGTTATCGATAACTATCCGTCGACCAAATCACATTTATCAAAGTTTCGGTCGAAAATTAAATGCCCAGAAGTCCGCGATGGTAAGCATCCATGGTATAGCCTTCATCGTCCTCGGTCGCCGAAGATATTCCAGTCGCCGAAGTTCATTGGACTGACGACTAGCAAGTTGATTGAAGTAATCTACGATGAGGAAGATCATTTGGTCGTAACTGACGCTATGTATGTCTTCCAAACAAAGCCAGAGGTTGATCCTTGGGCTATCATGGCGGTGCTACACTCGTCGACCCTGCTTTATCTCTATAGGGTATCTAATCAGGGGGAGGCTCGCGTGATTCCACAGGTAAAGGCATCTAAACTTGGAACTCTGCCATTCCCAGATTTGAGAAAGAAAAAGACCTTGCAGGCGCGGGTCGCCGCAGATTGCAGAGCGCTTATTGAGATGAAGCAGAAAGCGGCTACTGCATCCTTGGAACGGCAGAAAGATTACTACGATCAACGCTGCGCTGAGCTTGATGCAAGCATTAATGCTCTCGTATATGAGCTTTACGAATTAAGTGACGAAGAAATTGCACTAGTGGAAAGCGTAGCGATGCCGGTGTAAATTGATTCAATTCGATTAAAGCGATTCGAATTACTCTCAACGAGAAGGGGCGATCCGCGGGGCGTTGTTGCATAAATCCGGGTGTCTAGCGGCGGCCTGACGTTTACGCGCAACGGTCGAGGCGGTGCCCCTGTTAACTCTGCGGGGAACTGCGTAGATTCTCGATTTTTTGCCCGAGAAGATGCGCAAGGACGAACACAAGACGCGTGAGCCCAAGGGGGCCTACCGCGTCAGGAACTGGGCAAAGTACAACGCGGGCTTGATCGCGAGAGGCGACGTGACGATGTGGATCGACGAAAGCGTACTGCAAGCGTCGCTCGAGGCGGGGGCGCCAAAGCGTGGTCGGCCGCGTGTCTACTCGGACGCGGCGATTCAGATGCTGCTCGGGCTCAAGCAGGTGTACCGCCTGCCGCTGCGTGCCCTTCAGGGCTTTGCCCACAGCGTTCGCAGGCTCGCCTTCGCCGACTTGCCAGTGCCGAATTACACAACACTGAGTCGCCGCGCGCAGGAATTGGAGGTGGTGCTGCCCGCGCAGCGCGCCGGCGAGTCGCTGCATCTGGTCATCGACAGCACGGGCCTGAAGGTATTCGGCGAGGGCGAGTGGAAGGTACGCAAGCACGGCTATTCGAAGCGGCGCACCTGGCGCAAGGTGCATCTGGCGATGGACGCGAAGACCGGCCAGATATGCGCTGCGCTGATGACGCATCAGGACGTTGGCGATGCCGACGTGTTGCCCGAACTGCTCGATCAGATCCCCACCGACACGCCGATCGACACCATCGGCGGCGACGGCGCGTACGACACGAAGCAATGCCATGCGGCGATTGCCGCGCGAGGCGCGCAACCGTCGATTCCACCGCGCGAGGGTGCGATGCCCTGGCCGGAGAGCACGTCCGGCGCGGCATGGCGCAACGAGGCGATTGACGCTATTGCACAACGTAGCCGGCGCGAATGGAAGACGTCCAGCGGCTACCACCGGCGCTCGCTCGTCGAGACCTTGATGTACCGCCTCAAGACGCTCACAGGCAATTGCCTGTGGGCACGCAAGGTTGGCTCCCAGGCGACCGAGGTGGCGATTCGCGTGGGCGTGCTCAATCGCATGACGGCGCTCGCCCGCCCTCAGTCCGTCCGTATCGCATGAATTCAAGATCACAGCGGGACCTGTCTTCAAACTCGATTTATGCAACAAGGCCGATCCGCGGGATAAGTTTTTCCCGCTGATCGGAAATGACTTCAGAATTTCGCTTGACTCTCGTCAAGAGCGGAAGCGGGGCAGGACGGCGATGCCGTGTCGTCGGGATTGGCTGGTGGCATGGCCCCGCTGCGTTCATTTTTGCGCCGACCGGCAAGGGCGCCGCGCACCGCGTCAATATTCCGCGCCGGTAAGGACGATTACCGCGCCATCGCGGCGGCGCAGCCAGCTAAGGGGTGATCGTCCTTTTGCTGTAAATTGACACGGTCGCGCCTCCAAATTTCTTGTGAATCAACGACTTGCGAAAGAGTCGACGTTATCGATATAAAGGGAAGTCGGAAAGCCTTGCCGCGAGCGGCTTTCCGGACGGTCGCCGTATCAATCTGCAGCAAAAGGACGATCCCCCCTTCCAGCGCACGGTGCTTTCGGGACTTCGCATCGCCCGCGTCTCCGATTTCATATCGCTGAAGAGGGAGATCGAGGCGTATGGCGAGACACTGGACGGTCCGTTCCGTCGGGCGCGTCGCATCTTGACTGACTTCGGTCGTGACACGCCTTCAAGTACTGTGTCGTTGTGGTCTGCTGATGCCGATGACAATACGTCGCTATCCAATGATGAATGGAGCGATAACATGGATCGGGCCTACGGTAAGCTGTCCGACTACTTGGACGATCTGAACCGGCTCTCTAACGCGTTTCTCGAAGGGTTGGAGAAAATTGAGATAGGCGAGTGGAACTGAGGCGCAAATGGTCACCCTAGGGGTAAAGGAGGCTGGCCGACAGCGATAGGCCCCATGCTGCCTGTCTTAAGGCTATTCACAGACAGGCAGCGGTCGTTCTCTGCTGCATTAGGCACCGTCCTCTCTCGCCCCCGTAGCTGCCGTTCCATTTCGGGCTTCCCGAACGACGGGGATGTGCTGTCGTTATCCGGGACTGGGGGCTCTATTTGCTGCAATTCGCTCGATGTGGCTTGCATGAGCGGAGGCTACACAGATCTCAGTGATGGTCGCCCGAGTCGGTCCTGCCGCCTCTCGACACATGCCTCGACGTGCATGGGTCGCGTGCGGGGCTAAGGCATAATGGCACGCTGCGATCAAGCAAACCAGAGATATCGAAGCACGATAGCCGGCGTAGATGTTCCCGGCCCGATGAGCGCGTCGCGCTTCTGGAGCGGGAGCTTGAACTACGATGGCTTCGACGTTAATTGAGGCGTTATCGGACCGCTAGCGCCGAAGCAACGGACAATGCAGGAATTACCTCAGAAACATGGCGGAAATGGGTGAAAGAAATGGCGCGAGCGGCAATCTGGTCGACGTCGACGTACGCAGTTTCAACGAACTGTTTTCTCCGGAAAGCTGGCCGCTTGCAGTGGATACTTATCAGCGCGGCTTTGTGTGGCGCAACGACAAGATCGCGCAACTGATAGACGACTTGGTCGCCTATCAGCGGAATCAGGATCCCAGGCCCCCTTACTTTATGGGCACGGTATTGCTCCATCGGAGTGCCGAGAAACAGAAGCGCTACGTGATCGACGGGCAGCAACGGTTGACCGCTTTATGCGTGCTCTACCACTGCCTTCACAATAAGTTGCCGCAATGCGCGTTGCGCTATTCGCCTGCGTCGGCGCGCTTGATCCGTGCGGCGGCGCTTCAATTCCGGCAAGCGACGACGAGGCTCGACGCGACGTTGTTCGAGCACGTGGTGTTTACCGTCGTACAGGTCGACCAGGTGGACCTGGCGTTCACGTTCTTTGATACCCAGAACAATCGCGGCGTGCCTCTGCATGCCACCGACTTGCTTAAGGCGTATCACTTGCGGGCGGTCACCGGCGAGACGACCGCTCAGCAGGAAAACCTGCAGACACAGTGTGCCCGCCGCTGGGAGCAACTGCAGAATAGCAAGCCGGTGTTGTCCCACGAACAGGCGTTGGTGCAGACGATGTTCACGCGCTTCCTGTGGCGGGCCCGGCGCTGGACGGGCAAGCGGGCACTCGAGGGCGATCACGACGCGCTGCTGCATGAATTCCAGTCGCAAAGCTTGCAGGCGAGCGCACACAACACAGTCCCGCTCTATCAGGCCCGCAGCAACCGGCGGGCCCTGTCGCTCATGCTTGCCGAGGATGGCCACGGTGCGTTGCAATTGACTGAGATTTCGCTGAGCCCGCATGCTGCGGACTTACCTTTTGCGATTCGGCAGCCGATCCATCGTGGCTTGGGTTTCTTCCTTTACGCAGACAAATATGCCGCAATGCTTAGGCAGTTGATGGGGGACGCGACCACCGACCGAGACGTGCTTCGCTTTCGCGACGTGTACCGCCGGCTGGTGCGAAGGAACTCGCTGTTCCTCGAGGAGATCTTCCTGCTCGCCGTGTTGTTCTATACGGACCAGTTCGGCAGCGAACGGCTGTGGGAATTTTCGCTCTGGCTCGAGCACGCATTGGGGGCGGTGCGGGTCGAGAAACAGCAGGTCAGGCTGGAGACCGCGCAGAAATTCTTCCGCGATGCGCCGGTGATGAACCTGCTGGACGTGATTGCCGGCGCCTTCACTCAGGACCAGGTCATCGATCACCTGAAAAGCCAGCGCTACGACAGTTATCGGAGTGAACAGATCGACATGGAAAAGAGCGGCGTCCAGGCTACATACAAGCAAGCGGTTCTCGATTACTACGGGCAGCCGTCCGATTGCAGCCTCGCCGCGAAGGGCGAGTGGGTCGCGCGGCGACTGTCTGCGGGGTAAGCATGGCGACGATGCAATTGAAATCCAAGCTGTACAGCTTGGCGAAGCTCACGAACGAGCGTCCTCATTGGCGCTTCAACGTGCCAATCTATCAGCGACTCTATGTCTGGGGCGAGGATCAGGTACAAACGCTTCTCAACGACCTTATCAACGCATTCGAGCGGGGCGAGTCGATCTTCTACCTCGGCGGCGTGCTAATCGTGGAACAGTCCGCTCCCGGCGCGGACCGGGCGACAGCCGCGCGCGCGTTCGACCTGATCGACGGCCAGCAGCGTTTCACGACGCTCTGGATGCTATGTCACGCTTGGCGGCGTGTGCTTGAGCCGTTCCTGACGGTGCCGTCCGGCCGAGCGAAGGAACCGAGGCTGCGGTTCGCCATTCGCCCGGAGGTCAATCGGATGCTTGACGCGTGGACCAACCATGACCCTGCGTTCGTCGATTCGGACGATGCCGGTCTCGAGCGCATGGGACAAGCCGTCGAGCGCATGAAGCAGGTGTTTTCCGCTCGGGCGCAAGCCGCGTCCGGAACTTCCCAGCCGATCGATTGGGACGGCCTCACTGGGTTCGTGTTCGACAAGGTGAAATTCGTGGTGACCGAGGTGCCGCGCGAGACCGACCTGAACAAGTTGTTCGAGGTGATCAACAACCGCGGCGTTCAGTTGCAGCACCACGAGATCCTCAAGGCGCGCATGTTGGATGCACTGGGCGAGCGCGAACGTGCGAGTTTCGCGGTGCTTTGGGACGCATGCGCCGACATGGACAACTATTGTGAACGCAACCTCGCGGCGCTGTCCGGCTTGCCAGCCTACGAAGTCCATGCACTGTACGCAGGCGGGCGGCTGGGCGACGGCAACGCCGTGCGAGATGCCATGGCCAGCCGTCTGCAGGCCTCCGGCGACCATCAGGCGCTGGACCTAGCGGCCATCCTTGGCGCCGAGTCGGACGACGCCGGCGATGCAGCCGAGGACGAAGCCGCCATCATCCCGGGGCGTGTGCGCTCGATCGTCGGGTTTCCCTTGTTGCTGCAGCATGTACTGCGCGTCTGGCTATGCCGGCACAAGCGGCCAGACTTGCCCCGTATCCTGGACCGTGAGCTGTTGACGCTGTTCGATGCGCATTACTTCAGCGCCGCAACGAGCGCGCAAGACGTTTGCGAATTTATCGACCTGCTTTGGCAAGTGCGGGTGCTGTTCGACTTCCACGTGATCAAGTGGGTGGACCGCGGTAACGAGGACATCCACCTAATCAGCAGCGTGACGACAAGCACCACGACGACCAAAAACGGGAGCCGAAGCTACATCAACCGATCGAGAGATGCCGAGTCCCACCGCGGCTTCGCGTTGCTGCAAAGCATGCTGTATCACTCGCAGGAGATCACGACGCACTATTGGCTGACCCCGTTGCTGTCGTTCATGGTGCGGCACCCCGACGCGAGTGTCGAGGCGTATTTCTGGTTCCTGCAGCACCTCGACAACCATTTGCTTTGCTCGGCCTTGGAAACATCCCTGGCCTGCCGCACGCGCTCGTTCATGGAAGACCCGTGGCAGCAACGGCGCCTCGTGTATCAGGACGTGCTGACTGAGCCGGGCGGCGTGAACTTTGCGCATTACTGGTTTTACAAACTTGAGTTCGTGTTGTGGCACCAGCAGGTACGACAGTCGGAAGAATGGCAGCGCTTCAGGCTTACCGCAAAGAATTCTGTCGAGCATATTTCACCGCAAACGCCCAGCAAGCGAGACGACAATCGGGCCGATCAGATGATGGATCGGTTCGGTAATCTGGCGCTCGTTTCGCGCAGCATCAATTCCGAATACGGGAACCTGCCATTCAATGAGAAGCGTCAACGCTTCCTGAATAACAACAAATCCAAGCTCGACTCGTTGAAGATGGCGCTGATTTACGAAAACGAAACATGGAGCGACGAACTAGCGCGGACACACGAGCAGGACATGCTGAAATGCTTCGACCATTATATCGCGTCGTGTAAGACCGGCTCATAGTGGCAAGCAAACGAGGCGCCATGCTGGCGGTTCGTCATGGCGGCGCGGCATGGCAGAGGGTTGTACCATAAGGCGAGGGCGCCGGCTGGCAAGCTCAGCCGCGAACAGGCATAGCCTTCGGTGCCGCCATCGGCAGTGGCTGCATCGAATGGGCCGGACGGCCACATTTGGGCTACTTCGGCGCAGTATTGGCCGTACTGACTGTTGTCATGACTGTGTGGCTCAAGAAGCCAGCAGAAGCTGACGAGTAGAAAATGGTTTGCGGTCCTTGTGGGTTGTTACAATCAGTAACATACGGGTTTGTTCCCTGGTGCCCTAGACCGTTTGTATAGCGGCGCCTCCCTACATTTCAGTTGATAGGATAATCAATGTCAGACGCGGGCCTCGCCACACCGGTATCGGGAGACATCAAACTTCGATTTCTCGAGCTGTGCCAGTTTCGTCGCCTCGGCAAGGTCCAATTGGACCTAGACAAGAAGACCACGATCTTGGTCGGCGCTAACAACAGCGGGAAAACCTCGGTCCTTGCAGCTCTCCGGCATTTCCTTGCGGATGGAGCCCCCTTCGGCGCTTTCGACATCAGCCTCTCTCAGTGGCCAAAACTGCGAGCGCTTGGCAAAGCATGGGAAGCACTAACGGAAGACCCATCAACGGTGGCTGGATCCGAAGAGCTGTGGAAAGAGCAGCTCCAAACGCTTCTAGCGGCAATGCCGACGTTGGACCTCTGGTTTGATGCAGAGGCTGGTATGTACCACTATGTCGCACCATTCCTTTCCAAGTTCAGCTGGAAGGAGGGCGCTGTCGGCGTTCGCTTGCGACTGGAACCGGCAGCCAGCGTTGATGAGCTGAAACAGCTGGCCTGGACGTATTGCACCGCGCGCTCACCCGTAAAGGATATGGGTGTGGACTCGCTGGCGTGGCCTATTGACCTTCTCGATTTTTGGCTACGTGAGCCATCGAAGCTCGGCCAAGTTCGCGCGTACAAGCTAGACGCAGATAACAACCCGGTGACGGGTTTCACGACCTACGCTACTCAGCCGCTGGCCGCAGACGCCAGTCCAATTGAGCGTAAGCACCTGTCGAAGTTGATACGCGTTGACTTCGTTGCAGCTCAGCGCGGGCTCGGCAGCGAAGAAGCTGATTCGCGGTCGGCCTCGGGCCCGCATCGGGTCGGCATGTTCTCTAACCAGCTTCTCAAGTTTGCCCGACAGCACTTGAACGTTGCCAGTACTGGGCACGGTCATCGTGCGGACCTTATCAAGGCGGTAGCCGAGGCGCAGAAGGACTTGGACAAGAAGATTCACGAAGCCATCGCCGATTCGGTTGAGGAGGTGAAGGAACTCGGATATCCGGGTCTACATGACCCACAGGAGATTCGCTTCCGCACACGCATCCAGACGGCTGACTTGCTCGACCATGGGACCGCTGTCCAGTACAGCATGCAAAAGGAGTCGCTTGAGGAGCTCCTCCCAGAATACTCTATCGGGCTTGGCTACCAGAATCTACAGTCGCTCAGCTACCAGTTGGTCTCCTTCAAAGCAGCCCGACTCAAGCCTGAGAAAGGGTCACCGGCACCCGTTCACCTGGTGATGATTGAGGAGCCAGAGGCGCACCTCCATGTTCAGGTGCAGCGCATCTTTCCCGACAAGGCGCACCAGCTCATCAGCCCTACTGAGAAAGATGCGTCGGCGCTTAAGAGCCAGCTACTCATCAGTACCCATTCGAGTCATCTTGCTCATGCGGAGAACTTTGACCGGCTTCGGTACGTTCGGCGCATCGCGAAGAGCGCGGCGAACTCCATGCCGACGACCGAAGTTGTCAACCTTGGACAGATTTTTGGTGATGACAAGAAGACCCGCCAGTTCGCGGAGCGCTACTTCCGCGTTCAGCACACAGACCTGCTGTTTGCCAACGCGGCCATTTTCGTTGAGGGCGTTGCGGAACGCATGCTGGTACCGCTTTTCATCGAGCGGGACTTCAAGGCACTGAACAGCCGCTACGTGTCCTTTCTTGACATCGGCGGGAGCCATGCCCACCGACTCAAGCCGCTGGTTGAGAAGCTTCGGATTCCCACGGTCATCATTACCGACATCGACCCTTCCGAAGAAAAGGAAGCAAAGCCCAAGAAGAATGGTGAGCCGACTAAGAAGCTGGTCGCCGTTGCGAACACTGGTCAAGCTGGACTTCACTGCGGTAACCCAACTCTCCGCGGCTGGCATCCGAAGCTGCAGAAGCTCGACGATTTCCAGAATCCGACTGACGCTCAGTTGGTCTGGAACGAGACCGCTGACTGCCTTGTGCGGTTCGCCTGGCAGTTGCCCGTTGCCGAAGCGGACGGCAAGTGGCCTAGCACGTTCGAAGATTCACTCGTTCTCACAAACATGGCCTGGTTCAAGAGCCTGATGGATGAGAAGGTTGATCAGTATGGCGTAGAGATTGAGACACCGACTGGTGCACTTCGCTCTGTTTCCAAAAGAGTTGCTGAAGCCGGGAGCGTTCCAGAACTGCTAGCCGCTCTCCACACGCTCATGCACAACTCGTTCAACAAGGGGGACTTTGCTGCGAGCATCTTCGAGATGGTCTCGACGGAAGAGCCGGTCACATGCCCAAAGTACATCGCGGACGCTCTAGGCTGGCTGCAAACGCAGCTTGAACCGAACCAGGAGCTGATGGGATGAGCACAGTTCCCATGGTTGCTGATAACGACCGCGACGCTGGAGTTGTCGAAGAAATCTGCGGCTATCTCACTGAGGAGCCTCCCCGCAGCTACTTCCTTTTCGCCGGCGCGGGCTCGGGGAAGACACGTACGCTTGTTGAAGTGCTACGTCGGCTGACGGGTGTCCTGGAGCACGAGAAGGGTCGCCAGCTTGCGCGGCGCCTGCGGATGTACGGGCGGTCCATACGAGTGGTCACGTACACCAAGAACGCGGTCTCGGTCATCAACGGACGCCTCGGGGATAACGACTTGGTCGGGGTATCGACCATCCACGCGTTTTGCTGGGAACTCATCAGTGGATTCAATGATGACATCCGAACGGCGCTCATAGCTGTCAAGGAAGCTAAACTCGAAAAAGAAACTGCGGAGGCCCTAGCAAAGCCAAGAGGTATCACGCCGGCTAAACAGAGGGACCTTGATGAAATCAAAGCAGACATTGAGGCGTTCAGAACGACGGATGTGTTCATCTACCACCCGGACCGCAATACATACGGCTCCGGAGCGCTTGCTCACAACCACGTGCTCGACGCAACGGCCTGGCTCCTGCAGAACAGGCCTACGCTCCAGACCATCCTCAAAGACCGTCACCCCGTCGTACTCATCGACGAGTCCCAGGACACGATGAAGGGCATGCTGGATGCCTTGATGGGCCTTGCGGAGCCGAGGGGGAGCGGCCTCACCCTCGGATTGCTTGGCGACCATCGGCAACGCATTTATACCGATGGGCACTCGGACCTTCCAAGTTTGGTTCCGCCGAGCTGGGCAACGCCAGAGCTGCGAATGAACCATCGCAGCCAGCGCCGAATCGTCACCCTCATCAACAGAATCTGGGAGGCGGAGCTTGAGGGCCGGACCCAACCTGCAAATGGTGTGGAACAGCATCCAAGAACAGAGAAGACAGGCGGGGTGGTTCGGCTCTATGTGGGTGACACATCGCTTACGCCGGAGGAAAAGGTGCGCGGCGAAGGTTGGTGCGCAGATCAGATGCGGCAGGCAAGCGGGGCAGCCGCCTGGAGCGAAGGTCATTTTCAGCTGCTCGCCTTGGAACACAAGCTCGTCGCTACTCGCGGCTCGTTTCTCGATGCGTTCGATGCCATGGTCCTGCTAGACCCGAATGCTGCCGCACCTACTGGAAGTGGCGAAAACAAGGGGCCTGCTGCCGCACAAGTTTTATTGAATGAGCTTGCCCATCTTGAAGCATGCGTTGGCTCCGATGGTGCTGTGGACGAGTTCAAGGCCACAGACGTTTTTCGGCGCTACGGCCGCCTCGACAACATGCCCGAGGGCACGGCGGCGCGAGCAAGCCGCGTCGACGAAATGCGTAAAGCCATTGCAGCTTTCGCCACCGCCTGTGCGAATCCGAAGTCCACCGTGGAAGAGGTGCTTGCCGCGGTCTTGAGCGCAAATCTGTTTGAGGTTGACCATCGTTTTTTGGCCGCGTATGCCGACAAGTCGCCTCCACCTCCAGCGCCCGGCCGAGGCGAAGAGGAGTCAAAACAGGACCGGATGCGTCGTGGCTGGTGCGCGCTATTTGCTGCCCCCTGGAATCAGCTCCAAAAGTACCGCTCCTACCTTGCGGGGAATTCGGTGCTTGCCACCCACCAGGTCGTCAAGGGCTCAGAATTCCGCCATGTCATGGTGGTGATGGACGACAAGTTGGCCGGCGGCAACCAAATTTCCTATGACAAGATTTTTGGGGGCACGAAGCTCAGCAAGACGGACCTGGAGAACGCGGATAAAGGCAAGGAGACGACTATTGACCGCACCTTGCGCCTCCTGTACGTTACCTGCAGCCGCGCCCAAGAGTCGTTGGCGCTTGTGCTCTGGTCTTCCGACCCGGCTGCTGCCCTGGCGCGAATCAAAGACAGCGGCTGGTTTGCCGACGGCGAATTTGAAGCGATTCAGTAGCCCGCTCGGCGCCACGGTGGAGTTCGCGATCGCCCTTGCCGTGGGCACCGCAGGGACTACGTTGCTAACAGGCATTGTCTGGCGGGTCGCGATTCCTTTGTTCGTATGGGGTCCGTCGTACACGGCCGTGTTCCACGAACGGAGTCGTGCCACAGCGGATTCCCCGTTCGATATGAACCAGCTCCGAGCCATGTCTGTCTCGCGTTCGCGTGCACGCTGCAGCCCGCTATCTGGCTCGTGGAATCGTTCGTGATGAAATGTCCACTGGATATGAGGGCCAGCGACGGCATCGAACATTCTTCAATGGTATCCCTTTGATTTCGATGCAATTTACCGGGATAGTTGCCCCAAGCATTCATGCGGGTTTCCGGGCGGCGCTCACAAGAAATTCCCGTAAAATCAATAACTTGCTGACTGGGTCATTCCCTGCATCCGCTGATGTATCGATCGCGACACGGGCATGCCGGCAGGGGAGGGATGGTAAGCCTCCAAGAAGCCTAATCGCGGCCGACGGACGGACCGACGCCGAGCGGGGATGTAGGTCGTGATCCGCAGGTCTTTGAGACGAGCTGTCCACGCGCCGCCACTCCAAAGCGCGTGAGTGCCTGGACTGCAGTGCATTGCCCGCTTTGCACGGATGCCGCAATCCGCACCAGCTCGTCCCAGGCGCACTCAATGAGGCTTAGTCGAACATCTGCATCCGTGACAGCAGCCAGTTCGCTAGGCACATCATGATGCCTGGGAACATGCAGACGTCTGTCGCGCAGGTGGGACAGTCGCGGACAGAGATCGAAGCCCAACAGCCGTGACAGACTCATTGCGAAATCTGTAAAGCCGTGCGTATCCACTGCAAGTTGCGCTACGTCTTCCGAACCGCCTTGTCGGATCACGCCCTCGATCGCTGCACCGGCTTGGCGCTGAATGCCACCCAGTCTAGGTACGGAGAGCGTCGCTGCTGGCGCGCACCACAGGAGAGTAGTTGTCGAAGGGGTTTTCGTCTTCATAGCATAAGCTCCATCTACTTGTCAAATACCGGGACACACTGTTGGCATTCACTTACTCATAAGTCAGTAATATAGCGGACAGATGGGTGCCTGAAGAACGAGCGCACGAGCTTCGGGTCGCGTCGAATTTGTGCAAGCTGCTCGTGAATTCGCGGACCCAGCTTTTCGCCTTTTTGCAAAGGGGATCGCGCGACGCCGTTGCGCTTGACGTGACTCCACACCAACTCATCCGGATTGAGGTCCGGGGCGTAACCAGGCAGGAAATGCAAGGTCAGTTTGCCCTGCGTACTGGCGACGTAGTCCTTGACGATGGCTTTCTTATGCGCTGGCAATCCGTCGACGATCAGATGCACCGCCTTCTTTCGATTGAACATCAGCTTCTTGAGCAGCGTGACGAACAACTCACCGCTGAGCCCGCCTTCGTACGTTGCGAACCAGAAGGCACCTTTCGAGTTGACGGCGGACGCCGCGCTCATGCTTTGCCGTTGGCCGGGACGCTCGACAATGGGCGTTTCGCCGCGCGGCGCCCAGGTCTTTCCATGCACCGAGTCAGCGCGAAAGCCCGATTCGTCCCAGAAGAAGATATCCGCCTTCTGCTCACGAGCCTGCTTGGCAATGGCCGGATACGTGTCGTGCCGCCAGCGATCGATTGCCTCTGGATCGCGCTGGTAAGCGCGCTGCAGCGGCTTTTGCGGCGTCAGGTTCAGGCGTGCCAGCATCGCGCCGATCGAGGCCAGACTCAGCGTCACGCCGAACTTTTGCTGCACCAGTTCGCGAACCAGGTTGCGCGTCCACAGCCCAAAATCGAACCCGTACTGCATCGGATTCTTTCCGTTGATCCATCGCAACACCCGCTGCTCCTGCGCAGGCGTGAGCGTGCGCGGGCGACCTGTGCCTTTGGTCGAGCGCAGCGCCCGTACACCGCGGCCGCTCGCCTGGGCGCGAATCTTGTATGCCCACGACCGATTCATCCCGAACGATGCCGCGACATCATCCGGATGCTCCCCCTCGGCCATGCGTTGCACCGCCAGGATGCGCATTTCTTCAAGCGTGTTGTGAGCCAGGCTGCGGCCGTCGTGCTTCATGAGCGCTCCCCTCAATGACCATCGCTCAAGGATAGACTATTTGTCCGCCAAATTCCTGACTTATGAGTAAATATTGACCGGTCAAAGGGAAAGCAAGGAACATCCTGAGCTTTTTGGCGGCAGGAACATCCCTCCTATCTCCTTCGCTTGGGCACCCCCGGACAGAGGGGGTACTGACAGCCCTTTCGTTAACCATAATGAAGAGTGCAGTGGGCACGTTAGATGTCACACGAAACAAAAAGGGGGGGTCATGAGAGGCCAAATCTCGCTATTGGTGCGTCCGCTTGCCAGCCTAACCGGAATTGCATCCACATTCCCGAAGCAGGCCCTCATCGATTATTTCGCTGCCCTGGGCTGGCAACTTAGCTTCACTCCGGGCGCACGCCTGCCGGACGCAGATGACCCAGCCGACCATCCGGACGAGATTGGAGATTTCTGCCGTTCACTGGCACCAAATCCGCCAGGTACTTCTGCCCCAGGAGTCGTGATAGTTGGTGACATGTCCGTAGAAGGCCCTTGGATTAACGGGGCGCTTCTGGACTTAGACCGGCGTGGCGTTTGTGCAATTTTCTCGCAATCCGCTGCATTCGAAAGAAACGACCCGGAAGAACAATTCGAAATCTATGCTCATGAGATTGGGCATATGCTCAACCTCTCACATGATGATGCCGACGATACTTTTCCCACTGTAATGAATCAATGGGATGAGCGTTCTGAAGTCAATGATCGCAAGGAAGTTTGGAATAAAGCAATCTCAGCTGGAAGTTCCTTTCAGAAAACGAATCTTCCTATCTTCTTCGGAAATGGAAAGAGAAGGCCTATCGGACTTCCCATGTCAGCAACCTGCTGCGATTGGTTAGCGCAAACGCCTCCCCTCGATATCATCCCCTGGAATACGCGCTTCAAGGATTTTACCAGCGCCGGCGGTAATGATATTTCTCGTGGACTCGTCGAATGCCGGCTGGTATTACAGATCGCAAAGGGCTCTGTGGCGCAGCCGGTCGATTTTCAGATTCAAATTACACCGAAACTAGATGCCCAAAGCATAACGCTGCCGCAAAATCTCGACTTGCGAAGCGGCTTGGTAGAATTTCATGTCATATCTCCAGATGGGCAGCGCAGAAAATACAAGAAGAGAGCGCTGACTTGCGGGACCGAGCGAATAGATATGGCACCGCGATCAGCTATCCGCCGAAATTACTCACTCGCCGCGGACAGTGCAGGGGTGCTGTTCCCAACGCCAGGCATCTATGGCCTCCAAGCCGTCGTTCCAACACTCGGAGCACAGAGCGATGTCGTCGACTTTGTGGTCGAATCGCCAGTTGGCCACTTTGGTGACAGAGCGTTCCAGGAATTTATCACGCGCGATTTCCCGCGCAACGCTGCCGCAGGCTGGCGAGCCGTAGAGGAACTTCTTGCCTCTCGTGAAGTTCCGGCCTCGACAAAGGCATTTTTAAAGAGCAAGGCGGCGGCACGAAAACTTCGCCCCTTTCCCTCTCTGGACGAACTTCAACGAGATGCCGCTCCGCGGATACAGGAGCGAGACGTATTGCTCAGGGTCGTAAGACTAAGGCAAAAAAAGAGTGGCGAAAACGGCGATTTGGAAAAAGCGGTTGACGCTGCCGAAGATGTTTTCAGAGCCACCGACGACTCTAACCCCAGCCTCATGTTTCTCGAACACGTGCGTCGAAGCACCAAATCGCGCCGCAACTCGAAAGGAAGCCAATGAATATGGCCTCGAAAAAAATTGCAGCACTTTCGGCGTTCGTTATCGGACTTACAGGTTGCACAACGACCTACGTCGGTCACAAGCTGCCGCCGAGTGGGCAACTTCCCGCGGGGACGTCGACAGGCATTCCCTTTGTGATGACGAAGCCAGAGTACTCCGTCGACATCGCCGCCGACGCTAGCGATCCAACCCAGGCCGTCTACACACTGAAGGCTACGGACGTTCCTGATGCAACGCAACGCTACACCATCGCTCTTGACCCTGCGCTATTGGTCGATGGGACATTCGATTACACCTTTGGCGAGCAAGGGAATCTCTCCGGAGCAACGGCAACCAGCACATCCAGGGTTGTCGCAACCCTTGAATCGGCAGTGACGTTTGCCATCAAAACAGCTGCGGCAGCGGCTGCGCTGGATATGGGAACCGCTCTTGGTCAGTATCGCGCTATGCTCAGGACATCCAAAGCTGCAGTCTGCACGAAGAACAAGACAAATTTGCAGATCGATAATCTAATAGGTCAATTATCGGCTGATGCATTGAGTGAACAAACATCAGGTGATCCCAAAGCTAAGGAGAAGGCGGCCTCTCTCGCGGCCTCACGCTTTCACTATCTCAACCAGGACCAGAAAGCGTGCCTGGCTGCCGTTGCGACCGAAGCGGATGCAGAAGCTAAAAGGCTCTCTGCCACTCCAAAATCGAACTACGACAAAGCACTTAACAAAGCAAAGCCTGCAGCTACAGATGCAATGTCGAAGCATTGGTTGGCGATGTTAGAAGAGGCAGTCAAGAATCGTGACGTGGCGGCGATTGACAAACTTGCTAAAGCAAATGTTCCGGCTCCCGTCAAGGACGTTTCCAGCCCCGCAAAGACGCTCGCGAACGCCGAGCTCGACGCAAAGCGTCTGAGCCTTATGGCGAACCAATTCGCATCCATGGCGCCCGAAGTCTGGAGAGCGCGACATCTTCAGTATCTAGAAAGCCAGCTGGGCCAGAAGAAGCTAGAGAAGCTCGTACTCGATAGAAATGGTCGGAGCACAAAGCAACTCGACGACACTATCTCTCGTTTGAACGGGGAATGGGCTACAACGCTCAGCGAGCCAAGACTCGTGCAACGAGTCGCAGAACTGGATACGTTCCTTGCTCGAGTCCGCGTTGTTCCGTCCGGGGGAGGACAGCAAGCCCGATACGCTGCTGCAGAGTATGTTCAGCTGCGCGAAGAGCGTGACAAGCTCCAGGACCGAATCGATAAGATCCGAAGTGAACTTCTAGCCAAGAACAAGCTTGTCGATGCTGGGCCGGAGAAGACCAAGATCACTGCCCGTACAGATGTACCCGTACAGCTTGTTAAGTCGACATTTATTGATGCTGTCAAAGCAAATCCTGGTGCCTACAGCGATCTTCCTGAGTATGTTCTCGTGGTAGACGGGCCAATGGAAGGCCGCACAGTATGTTCAACTCCGCCGTGCAATCCGTAAGCAGGAGGCAACGATGAAGCGCACACTAGGTTTTGTGTTGATCGTGTGTTCGGTTCTGACTGGCTTGCCAGGCTGCGCCACCAAGGTTCACGTCAGCGCTCTGAATCAAGATTTGAAACCTAACGAAACCGTAGACGGCCTGCCATTCCGAGCCCGCGAGCGATATCAAGTTCGCCTGTACCAATTCAACGGGTTGACCTATGAAGAGGTAGATGCAAAGCCGAGAACTGCGAGTCTCGCGAACCTGGATGCCCTCTACGTCATGCGGGTAAGTGGTGGAGCTCTCTCCGATGGTACGGTCGCCGTAAAGTTGCGAACTGACAATACGTTGGAAAGCGTGAAAGTAGAATCCACGAGTAAAGGTCAGGACGCATTGAAAGCAGTCGGACAAGGCGCGAGCGACCTTGCCGATGCTAAGACGGCCCGCCAGAAGGCAGCAGCTGATAAGGCAAAAGCAGCAGAAGGGGAAATAAGTGGCAGCGAGGATGATCGGTTCGCGGCGCTTGAGGCCAAGCAGGCAGCAGACTTGGCTGTAGTTGAGTTGGCCGAGTTGTCGTCGACAGCGACACAAGTGGAGCGAGTCACTGCAGAGCAAAAGATCGTACGACTTCGGCTCCTAGCGAATCAAAAGGCGCGACGAGCAGGCCTTCAGGCCCCGTACCCTGATGCCGGAGGTTGACCAGCATGCGCAATTCGACGGCTCATCGAACGACGCAGGTATGGGACGGTCGCGCGGCGATGCTGGACGCCATCTATTATGACCGAAGCTAGGCACCTGCACGCCGAACGCGACACACCTGAACGGACCTAAGAATTCCCTCAAACGTCGGTTGCGATCTGCGCAAATAATGCCCAGATCCGTGCGTAGCCTATTCGAGCTGAGCGGAGATAGGTACATTGCGGAGGGGATCTATCCGAGCATGTTGAACGCAGGACTTAAGCTTTCCGGTGAGTTGCCGTCAACGATAAATTGTACGATGCGGTGCGTGAACAAAGGTGCTCGTCCTGCGTTTGGCCGACCCTTATCCCGTCGACTGCAAACTATCTGCGATCAAACATGCGAAATATTGTCAAGGCATCATCGGATGAACTACACCAAGCCGTGTTGAAAGAGATCGAGGCATTGTTGACGCAACTCGGCAGCGATGCAACCGATCCGCGCCTCGCGCAGACGATGGCGCTGGTAAGGGACCTCATCAAGCCGGTCCAGGCCAATCTCGTGCAGCGCATCGAGGAACTCGAGCGTGCTGCACGCTGGGATACCTTCACGATTGCCTTCTACGGGGAAACGAATGCGGGCAAGTCGACGATCATCGAGACGCTGCGCATTCTCCTGAACGAGCGAACCAAGACGGATGCGCGGACCCAGTTTCGGCAAAAACAATTGGAGCTCGGGTTGTCTGAAACAGCGTTCTCCGCATTGCAGAAGTCTCTTGACGAAAGCGGCGCCAAATTGTCTGCCGAGCGTGCACGAACCACCGAGCGCCACGCAGAACTGGCCGCGACCGAAGCCGCGCTCGCCGAGCAGTTGAGCAGGCTACGCGACCAGATTGCCTTCAAGAAGCAGGCGGCTCCCCTCTGGCGCAAGATCTTGTATTTACTCAGCAAGTTGCCAGAAGAGGCCGAGCTTGCGCGCGAAGAACAACGAAGAGAGGCGCTTCAGGCGGCGAACGCTGCTGAAAAGAAGGAACTCGATGCCCAATGTGCCGAGGCGGAGCGCGTGCACCAGGCCTTGGATGAGAGATTGAAGAAGACCCAGGCGGCGCTCGACGGCCTGACACCGTGGGCAGACGGCACCATCATTGGAACCGGGCGTTCCGACTTTACGATCGATACGCAGGGCTATCAATTCGAGGCCAACGGTCAGCGTTTCGAGTTGCTCGATGTGCCCGGCATCGAGGGTAAGGAAGCACGCGTGATGCAAAGCATCCTTAGCGCCGTGCATGGCGCACATGCGGTATTCTATGTCACGGGCAAGCCAGGCGCGCCCCAGACCGGGGGCGAGGAGGGAGCGGGCACGCTTGAAAAGATCCGCGCACACCTGGGCGACCAGGCCGAAGTCTGCGCGATCTACAACAAGCGCATCACCAATCCAATGCAGCTCGAGACCGGCAAGCTCATCAACGCCAGCGAGCGCAGCAGCCTGGGCGTTCTCGACGAGACCATGCACGATCATCTGGGCGAACGCTATCAGGGCTGTCATTCATTGAGTGCATTGCCGGCGTTTCTTGCCGTGGCCGACTGCCTTGTACCGTTCTCGGACGCCGCGCGAAGCCGTGCCAAGTTTCTCGCGAAGTTGGGGGAGAAGAAGCTGCTGTCGAAATCTGGCTTCCAGGACTTTATCGATTGGCTGACGAGTGACATGGTGGCCGATTGCGATGCGCGCATCCGCATCGCGAACGTTGGCAAAGTCCGCAGTGCTGTACAGGAGGCAACGGGTACGATCACGCTGGCGCAGCGCGATCGCTTCGCGCCTCTGGCGGCACAGCTTAAGCGCGACTGGGCGCACGTGGATAAGCAACTTGAGCTGGCTGTGACCGGCCTGATTCCCGCCTTGCATAACCGTGCCAGCTCCGCAATCCATGTGTTCGAGACCGCCGTTCGTCGCCAAGTCTACGCGCGCATCGACGGTGGTATCGGCAACGATGATCTGAAGAGCGCGCTCGGCGCGGTCATCCGCCGCGAACAGGAAACGCTTGAGTCCGAACTGCCTGTGGCGATGAAGGTGCAGCTAGAACAGTTCCAGCAAGACGTGGCCGATCTGCTGGAACGCTTCCAGGCGCGCGTGGAGGAACTGCAGGAAGCGTTCCGTGGCATTGACTCGCATTCCCTGCAGGGCGGCCTTGAATTGAACATTTCCTTCGATAGTGGTGTGAAGTACATGCCGCTGGTGGCGGCGCTTGCGGGCGGACTGATGATGCTATGGAATCCGGCCGGCTGGGTGAGCCTTGCTATCGGCGGCGTGACCCTCGTGGTAAGCGTTGCCAAGGCCCTATGGGGGTTGATCGACAGCGACTACAAGAAGTCGCAGCAACGCAAAGCGGCTAACGAAAACATCGAGCGCGTGGTGGGCCGGATGCGCGACGCGATGAAGCAGAGTTGCGATGAAGTGGCGGAGAATGTCGCCGAGCGTATCGGAGAGATTCGCGAGAATGTTCAAGGGTCGGTCGAGCAGGCAGCGCAGGTGAATGCGACGCTGATCAAGGTGTGCGCGAATCTTGCGAAGTTGTCCAAGAAAATGTCCGAAAGAGAGGCGGTGTAATGGAACAGACACTCGATTCATTCAAGGAAGAACAGGCAGGAACGCTAAAGGTGCTGCAGGAGCTTCAGGCATTCCTGGAGCAGGGCGAGGTATTCGGTATTGGCGTAGATCCGAATGTGAAGTCCAAGCTATCCAATGCGATTCGCAGCATCGAAGGCGAGAAGCTGCGCGTCGTACTGATCGGAGGCTACTCGGAAGGCAAGACTGCGATCGCGGCGGCCTGGCTCGAACGGCTGGACAAGTCCACGATGAAAATCAGCCACGAGGAATCGTCAAACGCGGTGACCGTCTACGAGGCGGGCCCGGACTGCCTGCTCATCGATACCCCCGGTCTGTTCGGCTTCAAGGAGCAATTCGACGAACAGACGAACACGATCGAGAAATACAAGGAGCTCACGCGCAAGTACGTGAGCGAGGCCCATCTGGTGGTCTACGTGATGGATCCGGTCAACCCGATCAAGGAAAGCCACGGCCAGGAGCTGACGTGGCTCTTCCGCACGCTGAATCTGTTGCCGCGGACGGTCTTTGTGCTGAGCCGGTTCGACGCGGTCGCGGATGTGGCCGACGAACACGACTATGTGAGTCATCTGGCCATCAAAAAGGAGAACGTGATAGGACGACTGCGGGATCTGATCGCGTTGAACGATACCGAGACCACGGACCTTGCGATTGTTGCGGTAGCGGCCAATCCCTTTGATATGGGCACCGAGCATTGGCTGGAGAACCTTGACAGCTTCCGCGAGCTGTCGCGTATCGGGCTGTTGCAGCGTGCAACGTCCGAAAAAGTATCGGCGGCCGGTGGCATTGGGGCGGTGGTCAATGAGACCAAGCGGAGCATCGTCCGCGATGTACTCGGCAAGCAGTTGCCGATCGCCGTGCACAACGACGAGAAGATCTCGCAGGAAGTCGTCCGCCTTGAAACGATGAGCCAGCAGCTCAGGAAGCAGCTCGTCACCGCCGATGGCCGTATCAACGAGGTCCGCATCGGCTTGCGCCGGTTCGTGACGGACTTCTTCACAGATCTCATCCTGCAGGTCCGCGGACAGACGACCCATACGTTTGCGGAGTTCTTCGAGCGGAACATTGGCGCGGACGGCATCGTCCTCAACGCGAACCTGCAAAACGAATTCGACCAGCAGACACACTCGGTGAAGATCGAGGTCGGCAAGATGGTAGTGGGATTCGACGCCGAGGTGAGCCACTTCAATGCAACAGTGCGCGCGTATGGCAAGCAGGGTATCGATTATGTCGTCAAGGGCGGCCTGATCAACAATGCATCGGTACTGGCAGCACGCGATGGGTTGGTGGGTGCCGCGAAGATCGTCGGGCTCGATCTTGGCAAGATGCTGAAGTTCAAGCCGTGGGGCGCGGTCAACCTGGCGAAGGGCCTCAATGGCCTGCTGTCGGTGTTCGGTCTCGCGCTGGAGATCTGGGATTCGTGGGAGGAGGCCAAGCGCCAGCAGGCCTTCCGCGAAATGATCGCAAAGACCGTGGACAACTTCGAGAAGCAGCGTGCGGAACTGATTGCCCTGATCGATGGTCCCGATTTTGACGCGCAGTTCTTCCCCGAACTTGTAGAGCTGCGTAACAATGTCGGTGAGGTCGAACAAAGCGTGGCGAACGGACAGATGAAGCGCGAGCAGTTCCATCGCTGGCGCGAGCGCGGGGAAGCGATCGACGCCGAGTTCAGGATGCTGGACGCGGCCTGAGGTTGGCCGGCTACCGCCGATGGCATGGAGGTGCCTTCGGCGGTGTTCGAAGCTGCTTGGCGCGCTACTCAGTAGCCTCCGGGAACAGGACCATCATCATCATCCGCGTGGTCCACGGCAAGGCTTGACCATCGATTACATGGGTAGCGAGCCGGTTTCCGTTGAATATTCGCAGGTCTTGCGAACCAAAGGCTTCCCGCGAAGACACCGAGCCATTTGCTGTGGGCATTTGGCCAGGAAAGAGAGTAGGCGAGTTGCTTCCTGCATGTGACCAGCGAGCGCGGCAAGCGGTTGTAGAGTCGGCCGGTTGGCCGCGGAATCGCTGCATCGAAGATGCATCGGTCCCAGGCGGACAGGGCTCGACAGGGCTTAACAGGCTGCTGAAGTACTAGCCGCGTAAAAAGCGAAGCTTCCCTCTACAAGCCTGAGGGGCTCGCTATTTTTCACAAT
>NZ_JBXAHL010000052.1:0-40314 GCF_058795055.1 Cupriavidus sp. GW823-FHT06D04
CGTCCGTTCATCATCGGCTACGGCTCCTCGCCTTCCCGATGCGGACCAGCCCATGCTGCGACTGGCCAGACGCGAGATCTCCCGGTTCCCGCGCAAGGAGCGTCCGTGCGTGCCAGGGTCTTTGACCACGCCGGGTCGTCGAGGCACTCGCGTTCACGCGCCCCTTCATGTTGCCTTCCGCGTTCTGAACCGCGTCGGCACCCGGAACAACACAACTATCGCGGCTCAATGGCTGGCCCACACGCTCCCCTACCGACGCTTCGCCGACCACCTCACGGTAGCCTGCGCACGGCTCGGGGCCGATGTGGTTCGCTATTCCTTCATCGTAGTGGACTTTCACCACCTACTCCTTGCCGGTCTCCCGGCGCACTCAGAACTTATGCCGCACCCCCGCCATCACCCCGATGCGCGACGAATTGCCATAAGTATTCCCACTGTTAGCAAACGTCGGCGAGCTGTTCAACGCAATCCACTGCCCCTGCAGGTGGGTGTAGTCCACCTCCACATACACATCGGTGCGCTTGCTGAAGTTGTAGTCCAGCATGCCCGCCGTGGTCAGCCGCTTGCCCCCCTGCCCCGCATGGCGCAGCCAGTCGTACTGCAGCGTGCCGATGAACGCGAGCGCGTCGGTGATATTGAACCGCGTCCCGACATACCCAACATTGTTGCGATAGTCGGCCACATCGAGCCGGTTATTGGTGTAGCCGAGGTAATACTGCGCCCGCGCCGCTTTCCACGTACCGCCCAGACCCCACACCGTCTGCTTGCTGGCCAGCGCCGCCGGCACCGCGCCAAAGAAGGCCGAGGTCACGTTCTGCGTCTGCTGGTAGACCGCGCCGATCTCCAGCGGCCCTGAGCTGTAGACCAGCGACCCGGCCGCAGCCGAGCCGCTCTTGATGCTGCCCGGCACCTCGCCGAAGGTGTAGGCCGCCGCCACCTGCAGGCCGTTGAAGCTCTTGATGTACTTGACGGTGTTGTCATAGCGCAGCCCGGTGTAGTTGCCGCCCTGATACCCGACGATGGAGTTGTTGGCGAAGGCCATGGCCTCGTAGGACGACAGCACCTCATGGGCCAGCGTGTACTGCCGGCCGATCGCCAGCTTGCCGTAGCCGCCGTCGAGCCCGATCACCGCGGTGCGCCCGAACAGCCGCCCGCCCTGCTGGCTGGTGCCGGTGTCGGGCGCGAAGCCCGACTCCAGGATGAACCAGGCCTTGTTGCCGCCGCCGATATCCTCGGTGCCGCGCAGACCCCAGCGGCTGCCGGTGAGCACGCCATCGGTCATCTGCGTGCGGCCGTGGCCGGCCGCGTCTTCATGGGTGCTGTAGCGGATAGTCGTATCCAGCAGCCCATAGAGCGTGACGCCACCGGAAGTCTGGGCGAGCGCTGGCAGGCTGCCCGCGCCCAACGCGAGCAGCGCAATCATTCGTTTTTGCATTGGAGCTTTGTCTCTGTGTTTTATTGGCGGCGGGGCGAACGCCCCGCCGGGTCAGGCAACATCGAAAGGCGTCAGGCAACTTCCGGCACCTTGCGCGGGGCGAGGAAGAACAGCCAGGTAAGCGCGATGAAGTAGGCGCAGGGGATCATCGTGAACAGCACCGCATAGTTGTTGTGCGTCGATGTCAGTACGTAGCCGACCAGCTGCGTCATGAACATGCCGCCGATGGCGCCGATCATCCCGCCGAAGCCGAACACCGAGCTCACCACATGCTTGGGCGTGTAGTCCATCACCATGCTCCAGATGTTCGCCGTCCACGCCTGGTGCGCGCCGATCGCGACCGAGATCGCGGCCACGGCCATCCACAGGCTGCTGGCGCCGGCGGCCATCACCACCGAGGTGATGCATGCGGCGAAGATCAGCATCGACAGCAGGCGCGCACGCACTGCCGGCATGCCGCGGCTGATCAGCCACGACGACAGCGCACCGCCGCCCACGCTGCCCACGTCGGCCGCCAGGTAGATCACAATCAGCGGCAGGCCCATCTGCGTGACGCTGATGCCGAGCTGGTACTGCTGGTTCAGGAACGGCGGCAGCCAGTACAGGTAGAACCAGAACACCGGCGCGGTGATGGCGTAGGCCAGGGCAAAGGCCCAGGTGCCGCGCATGCGCAGGATTTGCGAATAGCGGATGCGGTGCGGAGGCGGTTCGACGTCTTGCGTGATGTGGGCCAGTTCGGTGGCGCTGACGGTCGGGTGCTGTTCCGGGTTGTGGTAGCGGGCATACCAGAACGTCAGCCAGATCGCACCCAGCGAGGCGATGACGATAAAGGCCGCCTGCCAGCCCCAGGCCTGCAGGATCAGCGGCAGCATGATCGGCGTAAGCATGGCGCCGACATTGGTGCCGGCATTGAAGATGCCGGTGGCAATGGCGCGCTCGCTCGCCGGGAACCAGATACGCGTGGTCTTGACGCAGGCGGGATAGTTGGCCGCCTCCGACAAGCCAAGGAAGAAGCGGCAGATCATGAAGCCGACCGCGGACGCCGCAAAGGCATGGGCACCACACGCGATGCTCCACAACAGCACCGCCAGCGCAAACGCGCGCTTGACACCGACCATGTCGATGAACCGCCCCTGCAGCGCAAAGCCGATGGCGTAGCCCACCTGGAACCAGAAGTTGATATTGGCGTAGTCCTGCGCGGTCCAGGACATGGCCTTGGCCAGCACCGGCTGCAGCACGCCAAGGGCAGCGCGGTCGATGTAGTTCAGCGTGGTTGCAAAGAACACCAGCGCCAGCATGCCCCAGCGCACCTTGCCGAAGGCAAAGGCGGCGCGGATCTTGTCGCCGAGCGAGTTGCCGGGTGCCGCAGCAGCCGGCAGCTCCTTGTGAGTCGTGGTCATCTTGTCTGTCTCCACCGTTAGATTGGAAATGCTTGCCGGCGTGCCTTTATGGGATGGCATCCGCTCGGCTGTCGGCCAGGGCACGCGCCCTGCCCTCAATACCGGATCTGCGCAACCGCGCGCAGCGCTTCAGGTGTGGCCGTGCCGTAACCAAAGAACTCCAGGTAGGCCGGAATCATCTCGAACAGCATGTCGGTGCCCACCTGGACCTTGCAGCCGCGGGCCAGTGCGGCTTCGAGGAAGGGGGTGTATTCGTGCTTCATCACCACCTCGCCGACCATCGCGCCGGGGGCGATGCGCGCGACGTCGAACGGCAGCGGGTCGCCTGCGTGCATGCCGAGCGGGGTCGCGTTGACCACCACGTCGAAGCCTTGCGGATCGTCCGATCCGGTGCTCACGCGCAACGCCGGGTAATGCTCGGCCAGGCGGCGGGCCAGCGCACGCACGGCGCCTTCGCGGGCATCGAACAGCGCCAGTTCCGCCACGCCGGCTTGCGCCAGCGAGGCGGCGATCGCGCTGCCCACGCCGCCGCTGCCGGAGACGATGGCGCGCGCGCCTTCCGGCCGGCAGCCCTTGCGCACGATGCCGCGCACAAAGCCGGCGCCATCGAACTGGTCGCCGACCAGCGTGCCGTCGTCGCGCCGCAGCACGGCGTTGCACGCACCGGCGATGCGGGCGGCCGGCGTGAGCTCGTCCACCAGTTCCAGCGTGGCGACCTTGTGCGGCATGGTCACGAGCGCGCCGCGGATATTGGTCAGCCGGAACAG
Organism: Cupriavidus sp. GW823-FHT06D04; assembly: GCF_058795055.1. Lineage (NCBI taxonomy): Bacteria > Pseudomonadati > Pseudomonadota > Betaproteobacteria > Burkholderiales > Burkholderiaceae > Cupriavidus > Cupriavidus sp. GW823-FHT06D04. The sequence goes on from NZ_JBXAHL010000052.1 coordinate 3,603, forward strand.
GGAGCGGAACACTTCGGCATAGTTGTCGGGCTTGACGCCCATCGGCACCACCACCGCGTCGATGCCCTGCTGAGCGAACCAGGGGTTGTAGATCATCGGCGCCTTGAACGACTCCGTGGGATAGCCAAGGTGCGGGATGAGCGTGGTCTTGCCATTGATCATGGTGTTGGTGAGCCTGGCGGCCGGCCCGGGTGCGTTTCGATGACCGGAGATTAGTGGCCGGCTGCCCGCCAGCCAAGCGTCCTTTACGCCATATTGCGCGATCAGTGAACGCATATGCGCGATCAAGGCGCGCAGTTCGGGTTTCTACGAGGTGCTGCGATGCGCCGTCCAGGCGCGGCCCGGCGGGGGCGCGTTGCTATGATCCGATCGTCGCCGCAATGGCCCGGCACCGCCCCCCATCGCCACCCAACAGGAGCAACGACAATGAGCGCCGCAGACGTCTCTTCCCCGCGCGCCGACGATTTCCAGACGTGGGACAACCCGCTCGGGATCCAGGGCTACGAGTTCATCGAATTTGCCTCGCCCGACCCGGCCGCGCTGGGTCGCACCCTTGAACGTTTCGGCTTCGCCGCCATCGCCCGTCACCGCCACAAGGCCGTGAAGCTGTACCGGCAGGGCGAGATGAATTTCATCGTCGATGCCGAGCCGGATTCGTTCGCGACGCGCTATGCCAGCGAGTACGGCCTGTCGATCTGCGCCATCGGCATCCGCGTGAACGATGCCGCGGCCGCCTTTACCCGCGCGCTGGAAGCTGGCGCATGGCCCTTCGAGGGCGGCACCGTGGGGCCGATGGAGCTCAATATCCCCGCCATCCAGGGCATCGGCCAGTCGATCCTCTACTTCATCGACCGCTGGCGCGGCAAGGAAGGCCGGCCAGGTGACGTGGGCGATATCTCGATCTACGACGTCGATTTTCGCCCGTTGCCGCAGCCCGACAATGCGCCGGACGCGGGGCTGCTGCGCGTCGACCACCTGACCCAGGCCGTCGAGCAAGGCCATCTCGAGGAATGGCTGGACTTCTACCGCAAGGTGCTGGGCTTCCGCGAGCTCCAGCCAGCCAGCGCGGCGCATGCGCTGGTGTCGCCGTGCGGGCGCATTCGCATTCCGCTGTACGAGAAGGGAACGACGCGCCATGACCAGATGCGCCACTACCTGTCGGACCAGCACGGCGAGGGCATCCAGCATATTGCGCTGGCCAGCGCCGACATACTCGCCAGCACTGCTGCGCTGGCGGGCAACGGCGTGCAGTTTGTGCAGCCGCCGGCAGCCTACTACGATTCCGTCGACACGCGCCTGCCCGGCCATGGCCTGGACCTGGCCGCCCTGCAGCGCTACGGCATCCTGGCCGACGGCGCCATCCGTGCCGATCGCACGCAGGAGCGCTTCCTGCAGGCATTCGTGAGGCGCGAGGCGGGCGAGTTCTTCTTCGAGATCGTCCAGCGCGACGGACATCAGGGCTTCGGCGAGGGCAACCTGCCAGTGCTGGAAGCGCTGTCGGTACGCTGACACGGCCCCCTTCACCAGCATGCAGCCCAGTCAGACCGCGCCCTGCTAAGCGCGCCAGCTCGCACTTCCTCGCCGCGTCCCTGAGGCGGCGAGCTCGTCACACTTCCCGCCTTATTCGCCAGCGCCGGTGATCTCTCACCGGCGTCCTGCTTGCCTGCCCGGCCGGGGCGCATCCCGATTTCCCCGTCCTCGCAGCGCGTATCAACGCCCGATAAATGGCGCTTGCGATACTTCAATCGCATTCTTGTCTCATTTTTTCATGCGTTTCATTCCATAAATAAAAACTTCCTATTGACCAATCGGAGTCTTCCGCCTACATTTCCCCCAACAAGCAATTTTCCGGAACGTCCTGTTCCACTTTATAAGACCCTCATCAGGAGACAACGCCATGCGCGACCTCGATACCACCTCGAATCCCGCCGTTTCCGGTGGCTCGGCCGCCGCGAAGGAGAGCCAGGTCCCGGCCGGCCCGCAGACCATGACCCCGTCGGAAGCCTTCGTTGAAACGCTGGCCGCCAATGGCGTGACCGACATGTTCGGCATCATGGGCTCGGCCTTCATGGATGCGATGGACATCTTCGCGCCGGCGGGCATCCGCCTGATCCCGGTGGTGCACGAACAAGGCGCCGGCCACATGGCCGACGGCTACGCCCGCGTGTCGGGCCGCCACGGAGTGGTGATCGGCCAGAACGGCCCCGGCATCTCCAACTGCGTGACCTCGATCGCCGCTGCCTACTGGGCCCACAGCCCGGTGGTGATCGTCACGCCCGAGGCCGGCACCATGGGCATCGGCCTGGGCGGCTTCCAGGAAGCCAACCAGCTGCCGATGTTCCAGGAGTTCACCAAGTACCAGGGTCATGTCACCAACCCGGCACGCATGGCCGAGTTCACCGCCCGCTGCTTCGACCGCGCCACCGCGGAAATGGGCCCGACCCAGCTGAACATCCCGCGTGACCACTTCTACGGCAAGGTCAACGTCGAGATCCCGCAGCCGCGCCGCCTCGACCGCGGCCCCGGCGGCGAGCAGAGCCTGAACGAAGCGGCCGAGTTGCTGGCCAACGCCAAGTTCCCGGTGATCATCTCGGGCGGCGGCGTGGTGATGGCCGATGCGATCGAAGAGTGCAAGGCCCTGGCCGAGCGCCTGGGCGCGCCGGTGGTCAACAGCTACCTGCACAACGACTCGTTCCCCGCCAGCCATCCGCTGTGGTGCGGCCCGCTGGGCTACCAGGGCTCGAAGGCTGCCATGAAGCTGATCTCGCGCGCCGACGTGGTGATCGCGCTGGGCTCGCGCCTGGGACCGTTCGGCACGCTGCCGCAGCACGGCATGGACTACTGGCCGAAGAACGCCAAGATCATCCAGATCGACGCCGACCACAAGATGCTGGGCCTGGTGAAGAAGATCTCGGTGGGCATCTGCGGCGACGCCAAGGCCGCCGCGGTCGCGCTGAGCCAGCGCCTGGCCGGCCGCACGCTGGCCTGCGACGCGACCCGCGACGCCCGCGCCACCGACATCGCCAGCGAGAAAGCCGCGTGGGAGCAGGAGCTGGACAACTGGACCCATGAGCGCGACCCGTATAGCCTGGACATGATCGAAGAGCAGAAGCAGGAGCGCACGCCCGGCGGCGGCCAGTACCTGCATCCGCGGCAGGTGCTGCGCGAGCTGGAAAAGGCCATGCCGGAAGACGTGATGGTGTCCACCGACATCGGCAACATCAACTCGGTGGCCAACAGCTACCTGCGCTTCGAGAAGCCGCGCAGCTTCTTCGCGGCGATGAGCTGGGGCAACTGCGGCTATGCCTTCCCGACCATCATCGGCGCCAAGGTCGCGGCACCGCACCGCCCGGCCGTGTCGTACGCCGGTGACGGCGCCTGGGGCATGAGCCTGATGGAAACCATGACCTGCGTGCGCCACAACATCGCGGTGACCGCGGTGGTGTTCCACAACCGCCAGTGGGGCGCGGAGAAGAAGAACCAGGTGGACTTCTACAACCGCCGCTTCGTCGCGGGCGAGCTGGACAACCAGAGCTTTGCCGAAATCGCCAAGGCGATGGGTGCCGAAGGCATCGTGGTGGATCGGCTGGAAGATGTCGGCCCGGCACTCAAGCGTGCCATCGACCTGCAGATGAATCATGGCAAGACCACGATCATCGAGATCATGTGCACGCGTGAGCTGGGCGACCCGTTCCGCCGCGATGCGCTGGCCAAGCCGGTGCGTTACCTGGACAAGTACAAGGACTACGTCTGAGTCTGAGCCTGTACAGGCGCCCCGCTTGCGATCGGTTTGCTCCCTCTCCCGCTTGCGGGAGAGGGTTGGGGTGAGGGCGGGGATCTCCACGAAGTTCCGCCTGGTGGCATGCCGCCGCCCCCCCCTGCCCCTCTCCCGCACGCGGGAGAGGGGAGCACACCGCAAGCATGACAAGGGCTCCGGCCCTTTTTTCCGTTTCTGAAGCCAACCATCATGAAAGCCATCCTCCGCATCATCGACCGCGCCCGCGCCGCGCCTCGCCGCATCGTGCTGTGCGAGGCCGAAGACCCGCGCATCCTGCAGGCCGCGCAGCGCGCCACGCAGGAAGGCATCGCGCGCATCGTGCTGGTCGGCAACACGCGCCAGATCAACGCCGCCGCGGCCATCCACGGCATCGGGCTGGACGGCATGACGCTGGTCGACCCGGCCACCTCGGCGCTCGCGCCCTCGTTCGCGCAGCAGCTCTTTGCGCTGCGCCAGAAGAAAGGCATGACGCTCGATGAAGCCAAGCGCGCCGTGCTCGATCCGCTGTGCTTCGCCAACCTGATGGTGCGCCTCGGCCACGCCGACGGCTCGGTGGCGGGCGCCGACCACACCACCGCCGACGTAGTGCGCAACGCGATCCAGCTGATCGGGCTCGCACCCGGCTTCCGGCTGGTGTCGAGCTTCTTCCTGATGATGCTGTGCGAGCCTTTCCACACGCTCAAGGGCGGGCTGATCTTCTCCGACTGCGGGCTGGTGGTGGATCCGGATGCCGATGCGCTTGCCGATATCGCCATGGCTGCGGCCGACAGCGCACGCACGTTGCTGATGGAAGAGCCACGCGTGGCCATGCTGTCGTTCTCGACCAGCGGCAGCGCCAGCCATGCGGCGGTGGACAAGGTGGTGTCCGCCACCGAGCGCGTGCGCGCGCAACGCCCGGGCCTGGCCATCGATGGCGACGTGCAGCTCGATGCCGCCATCGTCGCCGAGATCGCCGCGCGCAAGGTCGCGCATTCGCAGGTGAACGGCCACGCCAACGTGCTGGTGTTCCCCAGCCTGGAAGCCGGCAATATCGGCTACAAGCTGGCCGAGCGGGTCGGTGGCGCCAAGGCCATCGGGCCGATGCTGCAGGGGCTGAACAAGCCCGCCAACGACCTCTCGCGCGGCTGCAGCGCGGACGATGTGTTCCATGTCATCGCCGTCACCGTGGTCCAGGCGCAAGCCACCGCGGAACAGGCCGGCAAGGGCGAGCAGGCGGCGGCATGAAGGCAGAACTGTTGTTGCCGCTGCTGGGCCTGCAGGCCCTGCTCGGCGCAGGCACCTATTTCCAGACGGTGACCGGCTTTGGCCTTGGCATGATCGTGATGGGCGTCACCAGCGGACTTGGGCTGGCGCCCGTGGCCACCGTGGCCGCGGTGGTGAGCCTGGTCACGCTGGCCAACAGCGCCTGCGCGCTGCCAGGCAAGCTGCAGCATATCGACTGGCGCGCCGTCGCCGCGGCGGCCATCGGCATCCTGCCGTCGGTAGTGGTCGGCGTGCTGGTGCTGGAGTACCTGAGTTCCAGCGCAGCCACCCTGCTGCAGCTGCTGCTGGGCGCCGTGATCCTGTATGGCGGCCTCAGCGCCGCGCTCAAGCCCGCGCCGCTGGCGCAACGCTCCGGCGACGGCACCTTCTTTGTCAGCGGGGTATTCGGCGGACTGCTGAGCGGCATGTTCGGCGTCTCCGGCCCGCCGCTGATTTTCCAGTTCTACCGGCAGCCGATGAAGCCGGTTGAAATCCGTTGCGCGCTGATTCTGGTCTTTACCGTGACCTCCACCGTGCGCACGCTGTTCTCGGCCTGGCAGGGGCAGCTCGATGCCGCCGTGTGCGTGCAGGCCGCCATTGCCGTGCCGGTGGTGGTGATCGCCACGTTGCTGGGGCGGCGTTTTCCGCCGCCGTTCTCGCCGGCCACGACGCGCAGGGTGGCGTTCGGGGTGTTGATCGGGATCGGGGCCAGCCTGATGCTGCCGGCGATTTCGGCGTGGGTGCTCTAAGGGCGCGCGCGCCCTTAGAGCCGGGACCGGCCTCAGGCGATTGAGCCTGCGGGCTGCGCCAGCGGCGCGGTCTCTTCCTTCTCCCCGCCGCCGCCCGCCTGCCCCAGGTCCATACCGGTAGTCTCGGGCAGCAGCACCGCGGCGACCACTACCATCGCGTAGCCGACTCCCGCCACGATGGCGATCGCGCTCGGCAGCGAGGTGTGCCCCGTACTCAGCCACCCAACCGACAGCGGAAACAGCGAGCCGATCACCCGGCCGGCGTTATACGAAACGCCATACCCCGTTGCCCGGATATCGTTGGGATAAGACTCGGAGATGGTCGCGCCGATGCCCGCGAACACGCCCTGCATCAGTATGCCGAGCGGGAAGCCAAGGAACAGCATCGACGTATTCGACACCGGGATCACCATATAGACCAGCGCGGCCACGAACGCCCCGACCGCGAAGGCGATGTAGGTCAGCCGCCGGCCCCAGCGGTCGGTGGCGTAGGCACCCGCCACGTAGCCGATCAGTGAGCCGATGATGGTGACCGCCAGGTAAGAACTGGTGCCGAACACCGACAGGCCGCGCTCGGTCTTGAGGAAGGTCGGCAACCACGTAGCGATGGCGTAGTACGCGCCCAGCATCCCGCCCGACAGCAGGCTGCACAGCAAGGTCTTGGACAGCAGGGGCCCACGGAACAGCCGGCCCAGGCCTGCCAGCGCCGCCCCCTGCCGGCCGGCCGCCCGGCTCTTCAGGAAGATTTCCGGCTCTTCCAGGTTGCGGCGCAGGTAGATCACCACCAGCGCCGGCAGGATGCCGAGGAAGAAGCAGACCCGCCACGCCGTCTCCGCCGGCAGCACGCTGAAGGCGATCGCGTACACGATGGCGGCCGCGCCCCAGCCGAAGGAATAGCTGCTGGCGGTAAAGCCCGAGTATTTGCCGCGATGGGCCGGGTTGCGGATCATCTCCGTCACCAGCACCATGCACAGCGACGACTCCCCGCCAAACCCCAGGCCCTGGATCATGCGGAACAGCATCAGCTGCTCCGGCGACTGCGCCAGCCCGCACAGGAAGCAGGCCCCCGCGAACACCACGATGGTCCAGCGCAGCACCCGCACGCGCCCGTAGCGGTCTGCCAGGATGCCGGCGCCGATCGCGCCCACCAGCGACGACACCAGCGTCCAGGTGACGATGGCGCCCGCTGTCGACTTGCTCATGCCCCATTGCCCGAGCAGCGTGGAGATAAGAAACGAATAGATCATGAAGTCGAAGACATCGACCGCATGCCCAAGGAACGCGCCATAGAAGCCCTTGCGCTCCATGCGCGACAAATCACGGAACCAGTCGAACATGATCCCTCCCTGTGGTGTGTGTAGTGTGTGTGGTGTTGTGGCTTAGTTGTTGTGGTCCGCCGGCAAGACAGACGGCCGCGGCGGCGGCCGGAACGCGTAGCCCGCGTCTTCCAGCAGGCTGGCAAAGCGCAGCGCGGTGAGATCCCGGTAGCGGCCGGCGACGATCTGCACGCCGACCGGCAGGCCACTGGTGCCCGGCCCGATCGGCGCCACCGCCGAAGGCAGCCCGCACAGCCCGGAATGGCCGGCCCAGAACAATTGCGTGGTCATCGGCTGCGCGCGGCCGTTAACGGTGAGGCTGCGCTGCCAGGGCTCGCCGGCCTCGTCCAGCGCGAAGGCCGTGGTGGCTGCGGCCGGGCACAGCAGCACGTCATAGGTAGAGAAGAACCGCTGCCACGCGGTGGCAAAGCGTTCGCGGGCCACCTGCAGGCGCAGCCAGTCGCGATGGCTCAGGGTCGCGCCGGTGTACTGGAGGGTGGCGTAGGAATGGTCGTCTGCGGCGGCTGTGGCGGTGCGGTTCAACGCATCGGTATAGGCCGCATCGTCCATGTGCACCGCGGTGGTCGCGCGCAGTAGCGTCACGTAGACGTGCCACAGTTCGGCCGCATCGAAATCCGGCCGCACATGCCAGTCCACGTGCGCGCCCTGCCCGGCCAGCCAGCAGCCCAGTTTTTCGATTCGCGCGGCGACCTCGCCGTCGGCTTCAGCCTGCGCATGGGTGGGCAACACCGCGACGCGGAAGTCGGCCAGCCGTCGGTGCGGACACTCTGGCAGATCAAGGCGGTAGGGCAGCGCCTCGTCGCCGTGCGGGCCGGCAATGGCGCGCAACACCGGTTCCAGGTCGCGCGCGCTGCGGGCCAAGGGGCCGGCGACATTGATGTCCTGTTCGCCGAAGCGCGCCGGCCCCACCCCGTGGCCTGCCAGCGGCACCAGGCCATGGCTGGGCTTGAGCGAGAAGATGCCGCAGTAGTGGGCCGGATTGCGCAGCGAGGAGCCGATATCGGAGCCCACATCGAAATATGACAGGCCGGCGCACACCGCCGCCGCGCTGCCGCCGGACGAGCCGCCCGGCGTGCGCGACGGATCGTGCGGATTGCGGGCGGTGCCGTAGATGGCGTTGTAGCTTTGCCAGTCACGCAGGCCGAGCGGAACGTTGGTCTTGCCGAGCAGGACGGCGCCGGCATTGCGCAGGCGCTGCACTACTGCGGCGTCGCGCTTGGCTGCATGGCCCTGCATGGCCGGATTGCCGCAAGTGGTCGGCCAGCCGGCGACGTCGAACGACTCCTTGACCGAGAACGGCACGCCATCGAGCACGCCGCGCGCTTGCCCTGCCCGGCGCCGCCGGTCGCTTTCCAGCGCGGCGGAGCGGGCGGCATCGAAATCTGACAGCACCAGCGCATTGATGATGCCGTGCCAGTCGTGCCACGCGGCTTCGCAGCCATCCACCAGTTCTACCGCGGAGACTTCGCCGGCGGCGAGCCGCTGTGCCACCTCCCACAACGGCGGAAAACGGCCGGGAGCCCGGTCGGACAGGTTCACATCGACTCCTTGTCATTATCCGAGCCGGCAGCGGCGCGGTGGGGGCGTATAGAACAGGCTTCGGGAAGTACTGCGAATGCGTTGGTATACTATATTCCGTATTGAACGGAGCGCAAGCGAAAGTGTCATGCGCGAGCGCGCTGAAGCACGCCAGCGGTTGAAAAGCGTAGAAGGGGAAGGGTCGGCAGGCAGAACGCCTGCCAGGAGGCAGCGGCGGCGTGCTGACGCCGCCGGGTCAGTCAGGCTGGATCAGCAGTGGCCACGGCGTGGGGCGCGGCCGCCCAGCGCCAGGAAGAAGCGGCCGATATCGCGCAGGCGCAGCGGCAGCAGCGGCGTGGCATGGCGGACGGCATTGCGCGCGGCAAAGTGGTGCAACAGTTGCTGGCCGACGGGTTGCGAAAGATAGCGTTGCTCAGGCGACTGCATGGTAAATCCCTATTGATCTGGAATGCCTACAGTATACCTAAATTGGTGCAATGCGCCATGGCGGCGCATGCAATGCCCAGTTGCCGGGCATGCAACGACATGCTGGAAACGGGAGAGGAAAAACCCGGGGCCCGACGCCCTCAGGCCGCCTCTGCCCTGCCCTGCCCGTCCACCGGCAAGTCTGCCGCCTTGGCGGCACTGTAGACATGGCGCGCGGCCAGCAAGGCGGCAAGGTCGGCATCCCCGGCGATGACTGCCTGCAGGATCTGGGCGTGTTCATCCCAGTTCTGGCGGGCGCGAACCACGTTGGCCGGGCCGAACAGCACCGCGGTGCGCTCGCGCAGCGAACGCATCATTTCCTGCAGCACGCTGTTGGCGGCTATGGTGCCGAGCACCTCATGGAAGCGGGTATTGAGGGCGAGCAACTCATCCGCGCGGCCCTGCGCGGCGGCATCCATGCCCTGGCGCAGCACGGTCTCCAGCTCAGCGACCAGCGCCGGGTCGCGGCGCTGCGCGGCGAGCTTGGCGTTGAGCCCTTCCAGCGTCGCGCGCACCTCCACCATCTCGCGCGCGATCACTGGCGACAGGCTGGCCACGGTTGCGCCGCGGCGCGGCTCGATCACCACCAGGCCTTCGCTGGCCAGCGCGCGCAGCGCCTCGCGCACCGGGATGCGCGACACGCCCAGTTCGGCGGACAGCTTGTTTTCCACCAGCCGTTCGCCTGGCGCGTACTTCCCGTTCAGGATGCCTTCACGCAGCTTGTCGGTGACAAGGGCGAACAGCGGCGAGTGGCTGGCACCGAGGCTCAGCGGCTCGGCGGGCGCGGCAGGAGATGGAGTGAGAGACATGGGTCGGCAAAGGCGTAAGCGGAAAGGCTGGCGTCATTGTATACCAGCCGTTCCCTGTATACCGCCATGTCTTAACAATGCTGGAAGGTGAAGCTGTCCGCATAAATGTGGTCGGTGCTTGCGCCGCTCGCCAGGAAAGCGGCGCGCGCGTCTCGGATCATATTGGGAGAACCGCACAAATAGATGGCGTGCTCGCTCAGGTCACCCAGGTCAGCCAGCGCCGCATCGTGCACGTAACCGCGCCGGCCTTGCCATCCTGCGCCGGCACGGGACAGCACCGGTACGTACTGGAAGTCATACAGCCGTTCGCCCCAGGCGGGGATATCGGTGTGCAGGTACAGGTCTTCCGGCTTCCGCATGCCCCAGTAGAGCGACACCGGCGGGCAGTCGGGATCGTCCATCAGCGATTCGAGGATGGCCTTGATCGGCGCCAGCCCGGTGCCGGTGGCCACCATCAGCAGTGGCCGGTAATCCCTGGCGCGGTAGAAGAAGCTGCCGAGCGGCAGTTCGACGTCAACGGCGTCGCCCGCTTTCATTTGCGGCAGGATGCCGTCGGTGAAGGCGCCGCCCGGGATGCGCCGCACATGCAGGTCGACGTGTCCGTCGCGCGGCACCGAGGCCATCGAGAAGCTGCGCGCGCGCCCGTCCTCGCTCAGCAGCTTCAGGTACTGGCCTGGGCGGTAGGCGAGCGCGCCCGTGTCCGGCACTTCCAGTTCGATATGCAATACGTCAGCCGACAACGGCCGCACCGCCTGCACTAGCGCCCGATAACGCGCCGGCTCGGCGCACGCCTCATCCTCGCGCGCCGTGCTGATGACCAGGTCGCCCAGCGGCTGCGCCTGGCAGGCCAGCGCAAAGCCGGCGGCGGCCTCGTCCGGTGCGAGCCCGAACGGCTCCTCGTCATACCGCACCTGCCCGTCAAGCAGCCGGATGCGGCAGGTGCCGCAGCCACCCAGCTGGCAGTCGTGGGGCAAGGCGATACTGGCGCGCCCGGCGGCCTGCAGCAGGGTCTCGCCGCGTTCGACAAAAAAGACCTGCTGCGTTTCGGCGATCTGGATGCGGTACGACATGGAACCTCCTACTTCTTGATATCGGCCTGCACCAGCACCTTGAGGTCCTGCGGCGCCAGCAGCTCGGCCAGCGCCTGCAGCGCGGCCAGCCCGGCCTGCGTGTCCTGCTCGCCGTTGCCGCCGGACAGGCCGATGCCGCCGATCACCTCGTCGTTGACCACGATCGGGAAGCCGCCCACGAACGCGGCGAACTTGCCCTCGAAGCTCCACTGGATGCCGAAGGCCTCGTTGCCCGGCAGCGCCGGCCCGTTGGGCGGCGTGGTGAACAGGTGCGTGGAGCGCTTGTGGCCCGCGGCCGTGAACGCCTTGTTCCATGCGATCTGCGGCCCGGTGATGCGGGCGCCGTCCATGCGCTCGAGCGCGAGCGGGTAGCCGCCCTCGTCGACCACGCAGATCGACTCCAGCACGCCGATTTCCTCCGAGCGCCGGATCGCGGCGGCAACCATATGGCGCGCTTCGCGCAGTTCCAGCTTGATGGCTTTCTTCATGTCTCTATGACTCCTTGTGACGGCGGGCTCAGGCGCCGCGGTAGACCGTCTTGACCTGCGTATAGAACTCCAGCCCGGTGCGCCCCGACTCGCGGAAGGTCGAGGTGCTCGAGCGCTTCACCCCGCCGAACGGCGCGTTGACCAGGTTGCCGGTGGTGGTGCGGTTGACCTTGACCGTGCCCGCCTCGATGTCCGTGGCGAAGTGGTGGATGTAGCGCGGGTTGCTGGTGACGATCGCAGCCGCCAGCCCGTACTCGGTGTCGTTGGCTTTGGCGATAGCGTCGGCGTAGTCCGTGAAGCCCAGGATGGCGATCACCGGCCCGAAGATCTCCTCGCGCGCGATCCGCATCTGCTGCGTCACGTCGGTGAACACCGTCGGCGCCACGTAGTAGCCCTTGTCGAAGTCGCCGCCGGTCAGGCGCGCGCCGCCACACAGCAGCGTTGCCTCGGACTTGCCGATATCGATATAGCGCAGCACCGTTTCCAGCTGCTTGTGCGAAGCCAGCGGCCCCAGGTCCATCCCGGCTGTCATGCCGCTGCCGACCTTGAGCGTGGCGACCTTTGCCAGCAGGCGTTCGGTGTACGCCGCCTTGACCGACTCGGCCACCAGCACGCGGCTGGTCCCGGTGCACGCCTGGCCCGACAGCGAGAAGCCGCCCTTGATGGTCAGGTCGACGGCGCGATCGAGGTCGGCGTCTTCCATCACGATCAGCGGATTCTTGCCGCCCAGCTCCATCTGCGTGCGCGTGGTCAGCGGCACGGCGCGGTGGATCTGCTCGCCGGCACGCGACGAGCCGGTGAACGAGATGGCACGCACGGCCGGCGCCTCGGTGATGGCCGCGCCGATTTCCGCCGCGCTGCCGGTGATGAAATTCAGCACGCCCTTGGGCAGGCCGGCCTTGACCAGCGCCTCGGCCAGCCGATAGCCCGACAGCGGTGCCTCGGACGACGGCTTGAACACCACCGTGTTGCCGGTCACCAGCGCGGGGGCGATCTTGCGGGCCGGGATCGATACCGGGAAATTCCACGGCGCGATCACCGTCACCACGCCCAGCGGCTCACGCTGGCTGTAGACGAGCTGGTCGGGGTCGTCGTTCGGGTACACCTCGCCGGTGAAGGTCTGCCCTTCCACTGCATAGAAGCGCAGCGTCTGGGCCGAGCGCAGCACCTCGTCGCGGGCCAGCGTCAGCGCCTTGCCTTCCTCGCGGGTCAGCTCGGCGGCGATGCTGTCGGCGTTGGCCTCGAGATGGTCGGCGGCACGGTTGAGAATGGCGGCGCGCTTGCCGACCGGGGTCTTTTTCCAGCCGGCGAACGCAGCCGCCGCGGCGGCGACGGCCGCCTGCGCGTCCACCGCGGAAGACGCCTGGAAGCGCCCCACGATGTCGGCGGTGTCGGCCGGGTTGACGTTGTCGAAGGTGCGGCCCGACTGGCAGGCCGCCCATTCGCCGTCGATATGGTTGAGGAATACGGTCATCGTCGATCCGGTTGCGCTGCGGCGCTCAGGCGGCCATGTCGAGTTCGGGCAGCGGCAGCTCTTTCTCGACGTAGTCGTGATAGAGCGCCGTCGTGTACAGCAGCCGCATCTGCGCGCCGATCTCGCAGATCTTCAGGCAGCGCTGCTGCAGTTCCGGCGTGTTGGCGTGCTCCAGCACGATCTGGTAGCCGCGCTCGCCGTGGATCTCGTCCGAGACGATATGCAGGTCGAAGAATTCGACTTCCTCGTCGGTGAACTGGTACTTGTCGCGCAGCGTGGGGGTCTGCTTGCGGTAGATCGAAGGCACCTGCGACTCCAGCCCGACCACCAGGCCGGCTACCGCGACGATGGGGTCTTCACGCATGGCCACCGCATAGCACCAGCTCTGCAGGCCACGGGTGGTGGGCGACATGTTGTCCGGGTCGATCACGCGCTCGCGGGTGGTGCCGCAGGCTTCAGCGAAGCGGATCAGCAGGTCGGTATGGCGGTCGCCGCCGATCTCTTCCTCATACATATTGGCGAGCAGGAAATCCTTGGCTTCGGTATAGCGGTCCGGGGTGCGAGCGTAGATGTAGCCCAAGTAATCCGCGAACGGGCCGACGTAGTGATAGTGGTTCTCGGCCCAGCGTGCGAGATGGGCGCGGGTCAGCTTGCCGCTGGCCCAGGCCACGCTGAACGGCGCCTTGTTGGCGCTCTTGCCTTTGATGGCTTCTTCGAGGGCGGCACGGAATTCTTCGCGGTTCATCAGTTCGGCCATGGCGGAGGCTCCTGGTTGGCGATGTGGGGCGATTGAGTGGGTTGGATGCCGGGGTCGCTTCGTAAATCGATCAGCCCTTGCATGGTTGTATACTATATACAGTGAGGCAGCGACGACAAGGGCTTCGTTGACTAATCACGTAAGTGTTTACCCGTCGGTGGCGCGTGCGATGGCGCTCAGGCGACGCGACGCTCCGCCGCGCCGGCGATGCGGGACCAGGCGAAGCCCGCCAGCGCCACGTCCTCCAGCCCCACGCCGACTGACTTGTAGATCACGATGTCGTCGTCTCGCTGGCGCGGCGACACCTTGCCCAGGACCACGTCGCCCAGTTCGACGATCTTCTCGCGCGGAAGGGCCTGCGGATCGGCCAGCACGATGTCGCCCGCCTCGCGCACGGACTGCGGGCGCCACTCGACCACAATGGCAGCGGCGCGGCGCAGCGCGCTGTCGTCCAGTTCACGCGTATGCGGCAGGCTGGAACCAATGGCGGCGACAAAGGCGCCAGGTCGGAGCGACGCGCCCGCGAACAGCGGCGTGGTCGCGCGCGAGGCGGTGACGACGATATCGGCCTCCGCCACGGCAGCATCGGGCTCCGCCAGTGTGACCGGGATGCCGCACAGCGCCGACAGCCGCGCCGGCATGCCTTCATCGGCGTGCGGATCGGACACCAGGATGCGCGCCAGCCCGAGCGTCTCGCTGAGCTGGCGCGCGTGCTGCACACCCTGCATGCCGGCGCCGAACAGCGCCAGCGTGCGCGCGCCGGGCCGGGCCAGCCGCTGCGCCGCCAGCGTGGTACAGGCGGCCGTGCGCAGGCGCGTGATGGCGCCAGCGTCGAACGACGCGAGCGGCCGGCCGTCGTCGGTCGAGAAGATCAGGATGACAAAGGAGAACTGGCCGTTGATGGTGGTGTAGACCTTGGCGCCCGCCACACCCTGCTGCGGGATCACCGCACCCAGCGTGGACAGCTTGACGCCTCCCGCCTCGGTGCGAATGCGCTCCTGCATCGCGGCGTCGCCGCGCCCGAAGCTGGAAAACGCTGCTTCCATGACTTGCCGGGCATCCTCCGGACTGACGTGGGCATCGACCATCTCATCTGTGATGTGCTGCATGGGAACTCCGCTGATTGGATTGGCAGGGAAAGACAGGAAAACGCGCGGGCAACCGCGCGCAGAAATCGTCAGGCAAACGCCGTGCGTCCGAGCACGCCAAGCGCCCCGGCTGCGCACAGTCCCAGCAACAGGCGGCGCACGACGCCGGGCGAGACGTGCCCACGCAGGCGGTTCGAGAGCGCGAAGCCGGCCAGCAGGAACGGCGCAAGCGCCGCTGCCAGCATCAGCTGCGGCAGGCCGAAGCGCCCCGCCAGCGCGAGCATGGCCAGCGACAGCACTGCGCCGCCGGACAGGATGGTGCCCATGGTCGCGCGCATCGGCGCCGGCGCCATGTGCTGCATGACCAGCGCGAACGGCGGCGCGCCGGCCGAGGTGATGGTGCCCATGAAGCCCGACAGGGTGCCGGCAATGGCCACGTTGCGCGAACTCGGCAGCAGGCGCCAGCCCAGCAGGCTCAGCGCCACGGCGGCGAGTATCGACACCGAGAACAGCACCCCCAGCGGGCCCGGCGCCAGCCACGCCAGGGTCAGCACCGCCGCCGCCCCGCCGAGCGCGCGCCCGATCAGGGCGAAGCCTGCGATGCGCCACGCGATCGCCTCCCGCTCGCGCAGCGCGCCCATTAAAGAGAGACAGCAGCCCATCGCCAGCAGCGGTCCCGGCACGAGGTCGGGAAAGAAGATTGCGCCCAGCGGCGCCGACAGCATCGCGAAGCCGATCCCGCCCACGCCTTGCAGGCAGGCGCCCACGAGAATGAGTGCCCCCATCCATAGATATGTGGGGACGGAGAGTCCGGCTGGAAGCAGGGAGAGCAAGGTGGCGGGCAAGGCAGAGGCCATGGCGGCAGGTCGTAAAAGCGGCTTGGAAGGCGCGAAGGAAGCGCGTCGGACGGACGGCCTCTTGGGGGCATGCCTCCTGCAAGTCGCCGCACACGGTATACAGTCTACATGTCGCAGCGCAGTCGGGCAAACTCGCCGATCCGCCTGTGCACCACTTAAAGGACGCTTCGCATCGCCGCAAGCCCAATAAATGTGCGGCGTTCGGGCAACTTGCACCACTCTGGTATAGGCGTAAGTCCGGATGAAAAACCTGTTGTCGCGAGATGGCACTGGAATATAGTATACCGACACTGGGTTCCAGAACTGGTACGGAACCCGGGGCCCCACAACCCCTCCGCCCCCAGGGAGTCTTCATGTCACAACAAGTCGTGATCGGTGCCGCGCACTGGATCTATCTGTCAGGGGTAGCAGTCATCGTGCTGACGATGATCCTGCGCGCCAATGTTGTCGTCCCTTCCATCATCGGCACCGCCCTGGTCGTCTTTGCCCTCACCGGCAGTCCGGTCTCCGCACTGGGCGGGGTGTTCTCCGCGAGCCTGGTTGCCGCCAAGGAACTGTTCAATATCTTCCTGGTGATCGCGTTCATGACGGCGCTGCTCAATGCGCTCAAGACGCTGCGCTCCGACATCCGCATGGTCGAGCCCTTCCGCGTAGTGATGAAGAACGGGCATTCGGCGTTCTTTATCCTGGCGGGCATCACTTACGTCATCTCGCTGTTCTTCTGGCCCACGCCCGCGGTGCCGCTGGTCTCGGCAATCCTGCTGCCGGCCGCCATCGCTGCGGGGCTGCCGCCGCTGGCAGGCGCGATGGCCATCGCCATCGCCGGCCAGGGCATGGCGCTGTCATCGGACTACGTGATCGGCGTCGCGCCCGGCATCAGCGCCAAGGCGGCCGGCGCGGCGGTGAGCGCCGCGGTGGTGGCCGATCGCGCGCTGGCGCTGTCGATCATCACCGGCACGATTGCGCTGTGCCTGGCCTATCTGTCGATGCGCAAGCATATCGTCCCCGCCTGCGGCACCCTGCTCGACCGCTGGCAGGCGCGCGCCGGCGGCAGCGCCGAGGCGCTGGAAGGCGGCGGCACCTTCGACAAGGCCGAGATCGCCAGGGGCACCGCCCACGCCGAGCCGCTGGCCAGCGACAGCAATATCGAGGCAAGCCTGGCGATGGTGGCCCGGCGCCGGGTGAAGTGGTCGAAATGCTTCGCGATCGTCACGCCCATCGCCTTCCTCGCCGTGGTCGCCGTCATGGTGCTGCCCAAGCTCGGCGCTGGCGTGCAGGACCTCAAGGGCGGCGATGCGGCCGCGTTGGTCGGCGGCGTCGCTGCGGTGCTGATGATGCTGGCGACGCTGGCCGCGGAAGGCCCGCGCCGCATGCTCGACGTATGCCCGGAGCACATCACCGACGGCTTTGTCTTCGCCTTCAAGGCGATGGGCTCGGTGCTGCCGATCGCGGGCTTTTTCTTCATCGGCGCCGGCGAAACCGCCGCGCAGATCCTGGGCCTGCCGCCGGGCAAGGCGCCGAGCCTGCTGTTCGAACTGATCCAGGCCTACCAGCACATGATCCCGGACAACCACGTGCTGGTCGCCTTCGGGGTGCTGCTGGTCGGCATGATCACCGGCATCGACGGCTCCGGTTTCGCAGGCCTGCCGCTGACCGGCACGCTGGCCGGCGCGCTCGGCCCGGTGGTCGGCTTCGACCCTGCCACGCTGGCCGCGGTGGGCCAGATGGGCGCGGTCTGGACCGGCGGCGGCACGCTGGTGGCGTGGTCGTCGCTGATCGCGGTGGCCGGCTTCGCCCGCGTGCCGGTGCTGGACGCGGTGCGCGCGCTGCTGATCCCGGTGCTGATCGGGCTGGCCTGCTCCACCGTGGCCGCGATGGTGTTGTGGTCGTAGGCGGCCGCAAACAACAGCCAGGTCCCACCGATTTCTTCGACTATTCATGATGCCGGGCGGCCAGCCCGGCAGGAACCGCGCCATGCCGACAGTCACTTTCCACAAGCAGGGCCAGACCTTCGTCGACGAGGTCAAGTCCCAGACCAACCTGGTCGTCCGCGCCGGGATCCGCCAGTTCCCCTACCCCAACCTGCGCTATGAGTGCGGCATGGGCAAGTGCTCCAAATGCGCCTGCCGCGTGATCGCCGGCGCCGAACACCTGCCGCCGCCCAACTGGAAAGAGAAGAAGCAACTCGGCGAGCGGCTCGAACAGGGCTACCGGCTGGCCTGCCAGCTCTGGATCGAGCATGACATCGAACTGGCCCAGGACGACCTGCCCGCCCAGGCACCTGCCATCGTGGCCACGGCCGGCGCGGATGCCTGACATGTTCGTCCTTCTCACCAGCCGCCCCGGCCAGTTCCGCACCGAGCCCACTGCGGGCATGACCGCGGTCGAGGCATACGACTACGTCTTCTATGGCAAGCGCACCGCGCGCTTTGTCATCGCGGAACTGGCCGCCGATACCAAGGTGCGGGTCCTGGAAGAAACGCCGCCCGGCATCGTCAACCTGGTGTCGACCAAGTTCCTCGACAAGTACGCCACGCTTGAGGCCGCCCGCGTCGCGCTGCGCGAGCTGGCCAGCTTCGGCAGCATGGACATCGCCCTGGTGCCCGCCCCGGTCGCCATCGCAGGCGCTCCTGGCTACTAACGCCTGACCTTCAGTCAATCTTCGCCATGATCCAGATCACCTTCCTCACCAACCACGGCAAGACGGTCAGCGCACCGGTCAACAGCAATCTGCTGCGCGTGTCGCTGCGCGAGCAGGGCGGCATCCCTTTCAAGTGCGGCGGCGGCCTGTGCGGCACCTGCAAATGCCGCATCGAAAAGGGCCACGAGCATACGGACGCGGTCAAGCCGAAGGAAAAGAAACTGCTGACCGAAGAGGAGCTGGCGACGGGGTTCCGGCTGGCCTGCCAGACTTTTATCGATGGGAATATCGCGGTGTCATGGCAGCCCAGGGAGACGGTGCGCGGGTGAGCGGGCGCTGAGGAGAGTGCGCCTTCGGCTGGTATGACTTCCTGGCCGTGTCCGCGTACCAGCGTTTCGAACGCTAGTCTTCCCGCTACCGCCGCCTCGCCCCCACCAGCCCCGCCACCTCATCCAGCATCGCCATATCCACCGGCTGCGACAGGTCCAGCGCCAGCGTGTGCCGGTAGTAGGGGCTCAGGTCCAGCCCAACCCCCAGCCCCAGCACTTCCACATCTCGCAGCGTCGCATGCCGGGCCACCACCGCCTTCAGGTGGTTGTCGAGGTAGCAGGCGTCGTTGGCCTGCCCGGTCGCGGTATCCATGGGACTGCCGTCGGACACCACCACCAGGATGCGTCGGGCCTTGCCGCTGGCGTGCAGGCGCGCGCAGGCCCACTCCACCGCCTCGCCGTCCACGCCTTCGCGGAACAGGTCGGCCTTGAGCAGGGCGGCGATGTCGGTGCGCGCGCGCCGCCAGCTGCGTTGCGCGTCCTTGAACACCATATGGCAAGTCTCGTTGAGCCGGCCGGGGTGCTGCGGGCGGCCGCGCGCAAGCCAGTCGGCACGGGCGCGGCCGCCGTTCCAGGCGTTGGTGGTAAAGCCGAGCACCTCGGTGGCAACGCCGGCCTGGTCGAGCGCGCGGGTGAGCATGTCGATCAGCAGCGTGAGCGGCTCGGCCTGCGCCTTCATCGAGCCTGAGCAGTCGATCAGGAATCCGACCACGCAGTCGGCGTGGGCCTTGTGCGCTTCCAGGCGGAAGAGCCGGCGCTCGGAGGGGGAGCAGACCAGCTGCGCCAGGCGGCGGCCGTCGATGCGGCCGCTTTCCTCGCCGAAGGACCAGCCGTCCACGCGCGGCTGCGACAACGCGGCGCGCAGCCGGCGCGCCAGCCGGGCCATGTTCACGCCCGCGCGCGCGATGCGTGCGTCGAGCCGCGTGCGGTACTCGTCCAGCAAGGCGCGGCGCACCAGCGTGGCGGCGCGCACTTCGCGGTCGTAGCGGGTGGTGAAGACGCGGTAGCCGTCGGTGGCCTCGGCCAGTACGCGGCTGTGGCCGCTGTCGGCCAGCGCAAAGTCTTCCGCAGGCGGTTCGTCGAAATCCAGCCACAGCGCAAACCCGGCGCGCGCGGCCGAGGCTGAGTTGTCGTCGTCTTCGCCGGCAAGCGGGGCTTCCGCACGGATCATCTGCGCCACCGCGCGCGCCAGCGCCAGTGCGTGCGCGGCGTAGGCGGCCTGGTCGTGGCGTTGCGCGCGCAGGCCGGCCAGCGCGGTGCCCAGCACCGGCACGATGGCGGCGCGCGTGGCTTCGATCAGGTCTTCGGTCTCTTCCAGCACCGGCTCCCCCGTCAGGCGCGACCACGACACCTGCGCCACGGTATAGAGCAGGATGCCGAGGTGCCCCTCGGTCAGCCCGGAACGATGGAAGGCCCGCGACCACGCCATGAAGCGGTGGCGCAGGTTGGCCGCCACGCCGGCCATGCCGCGCGGCAGGCGGGTCTCGCAACGCAGCTGCTCCAGCAGTTCGAAGACCAGGCGCTCGACCGGATCGGCCGGGCACAGCTGCCGATGCAGCACGGCGTCGGAATGCGCCTGGCGCAGGGCGGCACCATCGGCCGCGCCGCGCAGGCAGGTGGCCGTGTCGGTCTCCAGGTCCGTGCGCAAGTGCGGCGCATGCTGCGGCACCGGGCGCATCGCGCGCCAGAGCTGGCCGTCGCGGAAATGCAGCGCCGCATCGCCGGTGATCGCGCGCACCGCGGCGCCGGACAGCTCATCCTGCCGCTGGCGCCGGCGCAACTGCTGCGCGACCGTGGCCGCGCTCATCGCGCGGGCTCCGATTCTGCGCTGACGCCGGCGGCTTCACCCGGCAGGTGGCCGAAGCAGCGCTGGTAATACTCGGCCACCACCGGCCGCTCGGCTTCGTCGCACTTGTTCAGGAAGGTCAGGCGGAAGGCGAGCGCGGGGTCGCGGAAGATCTGGCAGTTCTCGGCCCAGCTGATCACCGTGCGCGGCGACATCAGCGCCGACACATCGCCGGCGGCAAACCCGCGGCGCGTGAGCCCGGCCAGCGCCACCATCGCATCGACCAGCGCGCGCCCGGCGTCGTTGTCCAGTTCCGGCACGCGCGCCAGCACGATGCCGGCTTCTTCTTCATGCGGCAGGTAGTCCAGCGTGGCCACCACATTCCAGCGGTCGATCTGCGCGTGGTTGAGCAGCTGGGTGCCGTGGTAGAGGCCGTTGACGTTGCCCAGGCCCGCGGTATTGGATGTCGCAAACAACCGGAACGACGGATGCGGGCGGATCACGCGGTTCTGGTCCAGCAGCGTGAACTTGCCGTCACGCTCCAGGATGCGCTGGATCACGAACATCACATCGGGCCGGCCTGCGTCGTATTCGTCGAAGATCAGCGCCACCGGACGCTGCAGCGCCCACGGCACGATGCCTTCCTGGAATTCGGTGACCTGGCGCCCGTCGCGCACCACGATGGCGTCCTTGCCGACCAGGTCCAGCCGGCTGATATGCCCGTCCAGGTTGACACGCACGCAGGGCCAGTTCAGCCGCGCGGCGACTTGCTCGATATGGGTCGACTTGCCGCTGCCGTGCAGGCCCTGCACCATCACGCGCCGGTCGCGCATGAAGCCGGACAGGATTGCCAGCGTCACCTCGGGCTGGAAGCGGTAGGCCGGATCGATCTCCGGCACGTGGTCGTCGCGCTGGCTGAAGGCCGGCACCGTCAGGCCGGAATCGATGCCGAACGTGCTGCGCACCGGAATCATCCGGTCGGGCTTGCCAAACTGGTCTTGCGTCACCTCATGCTCCTTGTTGCTTGCTGCCATGCCATCGGCACTGCGGCAAGCGGAGCAATCCGCGTGACGCCGTGCGCGCTATTCGTCCTCTTCCGCGCCGCCCTGCCAGCTGCCGGCGCTGTCGGCTTCGATAGCCGCCAGCGCGCCCGCCGCACGCTGCAGCGCGGGCAGCAATTGCAGCACCTTGTCGCGCGTCACGCGCATCACCGGAGCCTGCAGCGCCAGCCCCAGGTTGGACTTGCCGCCATCCGCGGCCGGCACCAGCACGCCGATGCAGACCAGCCCCGGCAGGAACTCTTCATCGTCCATCGCGTAGCCGTCGCGCTTCACGCGCTCCAGTTCGGCTTCCAGCTGCGCGTGGTCGGTCAGCGTGTTCTGCGTGTAGCGTTCCAGCTCCACGTTGGCCAGCAGCCGCTGGCGCTGCGCCGGCGCCAGTTGCGCCAGGAACAGCTTGCCCGTGGCCGAACAGTGCGCCGGCACGCGCGAGCCCGGATGCAGGTAGAAGCGCAGCGGCGCCGCCGTTTCCACGCGATCCAGGTACAGCACCTCGCCGCCGGAGAACGCGGTCAGGTTGCAGCTCTCGCCCACCTCTTCCACCAGCCGGCGCAGCACCATGTGGCGCGCACCGTGCGAGGTGCTGTTGAGCAACAGGTTCTCCGCCAGCCGGCGCAGCCGCAGGCCGGTGCCGTATTGCCGCCCGTCGCCGTTGCGCTGGATCAGGCCCGCGGCCTCGAGCTGCTGCAGCATGCGGTGCAGCGTGGGCTTGGGCAGGCCGGTTTCTTCCACCAGCGCCTGCAGGTTGAAGGACTGGTCCTTCTCCGCGATGACTTCGAGCAGGCCGAACAAACGCAGTGCCGGCGTGTCCCCATCCGGCTTGGCGTCACTTTTGGCGAGGCGCATATCGTTCATGCCTGGCTCCATCATAGGTAAGTTTCATTTTCAGAGTCAAATCATATCAATTATCGAAACTTCTGGTTGACCTTCTCCGGCGAACGGCCTACATTCCAGTGAAAGAACAATTTTTCGGAACTTCTGGTTCCAGTTTTTTAAGCGATCACCGGAGACAAGTCGACATGTACGGATAGGCCATCCCTGCCCGGGATTGCAAATACTGAACGACCACGGCCCCAGGCTGGCAATTACTGCCCTGCCACCTATACCAAGAGAAGCCGTGGCGCCTGCCTTAAACGCTGTACTGGCTGCAACGCAGTACCGACAGCAAGCGCAGCACAGGAGACACAACATGATCCAACAACCAGAGTCCGGCAACGGGCTATCCCACGGCCTGAAGCAACGCCACATGACCATGATCGCCCTGGGTGGCGTGATCGGCGCAGGCCTCTTTGTCGGCAGCGGCGTCGTCATCAAATCCGCCGGCCCGGCCGCGGTCCTTTCCTTCCTGATCACCGGGCTGCTGGTGGTGCTGGTGATGCGCATGCTGGGCGAGATGGCCTGCGCCATGCCCGGCAGCGGCGGTTTCTATGAGTATGCACGCGAAGCCTGGCGCGACCGCCCGGCAGTGGGCAACCTGGCCGGCTTCCTGACCGGCTGGATGTACTGGTATTTCTGGGTCATCGTGGTGGCGCTGGAAGCCGTGGCCGGTGCCGACCTGGTGCGCTACTGGCTGCCCGACGTGCCCAACTGGATCATCAGCCTGGTGCTGCTGGTGATGCTGACGCTGACCAACCTGGTATCGGTCAAGTCCTTCGGCGAGTTCGAGTTCTGGTTCGCATCGATCAAGGTGGCCGCGATCATAGTGTTCCTGTTCATCGCCGGCGTCTATGTGCTGGGCCTGGCCCCCGGGTCCCATGGCATGGAGGTGGCCAACCTGACCGCCAACGGCGGCTTCATGCCGCACGGCATTGTCCCGGTGCTGACCGGCGCGGTAGCCGCCACCGGCTTCTACTTCGGCGCCGAGATCGTCACCATCGCCGCTGCCGAGACCGCCGAGCCGCAGAAGGCGGTGGCCAAGGCCACCAGCTCGGTGATCACGCGCGTGCTGGTGTTCTATGTGGGTTCAATCCTGCTGGTAGTCTGCCTGGTGCCGTGGAACTCCACCAGCATCGCCACGCCGTACGTCAGCGCGCTGAACGTGATGGGCGTGCCGGCGGCCGCGCAGATCATGAACGCGATCGTGCTGACCGCGGTGCTGTCGGCGCTCAACTCGGGCCTGTATGCCTCGTCGCGCATGCTGTTCGCGCTGACCCGCCGTGGCGACGCCCCCAAGTCGCTGGCCCGCGTGAGCCGCAACGGCGTGCCGGTGCGCGCCATCCTGGTGGCAACCCTGTTCGGCTACGGTGCGGTGGTGATGTCCTATGTCTCGCCGGATACGGTCTTTGCCTTCCTGGTGAATTCGTACGGTACGGTGGCGATCTTCGTCTACATCCTGATCGCGATCTCGCAGCTGCGCCTGCGTTCCCGCCTGGAGCGCGAAGCGCCGGGCCAGCTGCGCGTGCGCATGTGGTGCTACCCGTACCTCACCTACGTGGCGATCGTCGGCATGATCGGCATCGTGGTGGCGATGGCTTTCATCCCCGACCAGCGCACGCCGCTTGCGCTGGGTGTGGTGAGCCTGGGCATCCTGCTGGTGGCCTACGCCGCGCGGCAACTGTTTCGAGGTAGCGCGGATCCGGTAGTGCCGCTGGCGGAGATGCCACGCCCGGACCTGCACGAGTATTGATGACTGACCATGACTGACGTGGCGCGCCGGTGCAGTATGCTGGCGCGCTTCGCCGTCAAGGCAACGCCCCCTGCCCCATGAGCCTGAAGTCTCCCACCACCCTCTGGTCCCAGCTGTTCCAGCAGCATACCCACTCGGGTCTGAGCCTGCAGGGCAAGATCCGCCAGATGCTGGTCTCGGCCATCCTTGACGAGCAGTTGCCGCAGGGCGAGCCGCTGCCCAGCAGCCGCGAGCTGTCGGCGCAGCTGCGCGTGGCGCGCAATACGGTGGTGCTGGCCTACCAGCAGCTGGTCGATGAAGGCTACCTGGTGGCGCGCGAGCGCAGCGGCTACTTCGTCAACCCGGAGATCCTGGGCACGCGCGTGAGCGGCGTGGCCTCGCTGCGCGGCGAGGCGGTGCCCGCCCGCTCGGGCGAGCCGGACTGGGAGCGGCGCTTTGTGTTCCGCCCCACGCAGCAGCGCAATATCGTCAAGCGCGCCAACTGGCGCGACTATCCCTACCCCTTCATCTACGGCCAGTACGACCCGGTGCTGTTCCCCACCGCGGACTGGCGCGAATGCTGCCTGAAGGCGCTCAGCGTGCTCGACATCCACGACTGGGCCCAGGACATGATCCTGCGCGACGACGAATCCCTGGTGCAGCAGATCCGCACCCGCGTGCTGCCGCGCCGCGGCGTGTGGGCCGGCGCCGACGAGATCGTGGTGACCGTGGGCGCGCAACAGGCGCTGTACCTGCTGGCCGACCTGCTGGTCAGCCCCGACACGCCGGTGGGCATCGAGGATCCCGGCTATCCTGACGCACGCAATATCTTTGGCTCGCACACCTCCCACCTGGTGCCGCTACCGGTCGACGGCGACGGCCTGACCCTGTCTGACGCACAGCGCGCCTGCGACTACGTCTACGTGACCCCGGGCCACCAGTGCCCCACCACCGTCACCATGCCGCTGGCGCGCCGCCAGGCCCTGCTGCGCCAGGCCGAGGAAGCTGACTTCGTGCTGATCGAGGACGACTACGAAAGCGAAAGCCGCTTCGAAGGCGACCCCACCCCCACGCTCAAAAGCCTGGACCGCAGCAACCGCGTGATCTATGTCGGCAGCCTGTCCAAGAGCCTGGCGCCGGGGCTGCGCATCGGCTATATCGTCGGGCCGGCGACACTGATCGCCGAGCTGCGCGGCGCGCGGCGGCTGATGCTGCGGCACCCGTCGGCCTATATCCAGCGCGCGTTCTCGCTGTTCCTGTCGCTGGGCCACTATGACGCGCACCTGCGCCGGCTGGCGGCCGCGCACCGCGAGCGCGCCGAAGCGGTGCTGGCGGCGCTGGCCACGCATATGCCTGACTTCCGCGCGGTGCCGATCGCCGGCGGCGCCTCATGCTGGATCGAGGGGCCACCATGGCTCGATGCCGATGCGCTGGCGCGGCTGGCCGAGCTGCAGGGCGTGCTGATCGAGCCCGGCAGCGTCTTCTTCATGGCCGAGCCCGCGCCGCGCAACGGCTTCCGGCTGGGCTACTCGTCGATCTCGCTGGACCGCATCGAGCCCGGCATCCGCGTGCTGGCGGGCGTGGCGCGTGAGCTGCAGGCCACCGCCAGCGGCACCACAACCATCGCCGCCGTCACTTCCCGGGTCCGTCCCGCGGCCTGAGCCGGCCCGCGGCGGTGTCTCCCGCCGCTGGCCCAAGCGATTGTCCCGAACTGGCGCTACAGCGCCGCGCGTGGCTTCCCTATCCTCGAGTCATGGCCAGTTCCCCACGGACCGGCAGACAACACTCAGGAGACCAACCCATGTCCAAGGACAACACCGCCACCGGCATCGAACTGCTGCAGGCCTTCAACGACGCTTGGAACCGCCACGACATCGAGGCCCTGATGCGCTTCATGGCCGATGACTGTGCCTTCCACGGCGTGGCCGGGCCCGACCTGCTGGGCCGCAGCTTTATCGGCCGCGAGGCAGTGCGCGAAGGCTTCCAGCTGGCCTGGCAGACCTTCCCCGACGCGCAGTGGGTCGATGGCGACCACTTTGTCGTGGGCGACCGCGGCGTGAGCGAATCCACCTTCCGCGGCACCCGTGCCGACGGCGCCCGGATCGAGGCGCGCATGGTGGACGTGTTCACCTTCCGCGACGGCAAGATCGCGGTCAAGAACGCGTACCGCAAGGATCGCCCGCCCGTCGTAGCGCCCGCAGCCTGACCGAGGAGACGCGCCATGCAAGCCGTAGCCCCCCGCAGCAGCCTCCTTGCCGGTGAGCAGTCCACCGCGCCCACCCGGCCGTACGACCCCGCCTACGATCCCCTGCACACCCCCACCCCCGGTCACGGCCGCGAATACGCGCCCACCTACTGGATCGGCACCGCGGGCGAACCGCCTGCCGACGACGGCCCGATCACGCATGACATCGACGTCGATGTGGCCATCATCGGCTCGGGCTTCACCGGCCTGACCTGCGCCATCTTCCTGGCACAGGAATATGGCATCAAGGCCACCGTGCTCGAAGCCAACCGCGTCAGCTGGGGCTGCAGCACACGCAACGGCGGCCAGGCGCAATGCGCGTCCGGGCGGCTCAAGCGCTCGCAGTGGATCCAGCGCTACGGCCTGGACACCGCGCTGCGCCTACATGAAGAAATCTGCGACGGTATGGAGACCTTCAAGGGCCTGATCCAGGACATCAACTGCGACCCGCAGCCTGGCGGCCACCTGTATATCGCGCACCGCGCCAAGGTGATGCCGGCGCTGGAGAAGGAAGCCAAGCTCCTGCGCGAAGTCTTCAAGTACGACGCACGGATCATGGACGCCGACACCGTGCGGCGCGAGTATGTCGACGACAAGGAAGCCGCGGGCGCCATGCATGAGCCCGAAGGCATCGGCATCCACGCCGGCAAGCTCGCCTTCGGCTACCTGCGCCGCGCGCGCGAGCTGGGCGCCAAGGTGCATCCGTCCAGCCCGGTGACCGGCTGGGAAACGCGCAACGGCGTGCACTACCTGCGCACCCCCGGCGGCATCGTGCGCGCTCGCGCCGTGGGCGTGGCCACCGGCGGCTATACCTCGCAAACGCTGCACCGCGAGCTGAAGAACCGGCTGTTCCCGATCCTGTCGAACTCCATCGTCACGCGCCCGCTCACGGCCAGCGAACTGGCCGCGTGCAACTTCCGCACCACGCAGGTCATCACTGACACCCGCATCCTGCGCCACTACTACCGCCTGATGCCGGACGGCCGCCTGCAGATCGGCAGCCGCAGCGCCATCACCGGCAACGACGCGCCGCAGGAGCAGTACAAGCAAAAGCTGATCGGCGACATGCACCGCAAGTTCCCTGCGCTGCAGGGGATCCAGGTCGATTACTCATGGTGGGGCTGGGTCGATGTCAGCCACGACATGATGCCGCGCATCACCCAGCCGGATCCGGCCCAGTCGATCTACTACGCCATGGGCTACGGCGGCAATGGCGTGATGTACTCCGCGCAGGCTGGCAAGCGGCTGGCGGCGTTGATTGCTGGTAAGGCGTCGGCGCTACCGGAGTTGCCGATCTTTCGCTCGCCGCTACCGTTCCCGAATGTGCGGGAGATGGTGGAGTCGCAGATGTTTGCGCCGTTCCGAAGGATGGGGCAGCGGGTGCTTTACCACTGGTATCACTTGAAGGATGACGTGCTTTGAGGAATGTGGTCGGGCGGCTGCATTGAGGACGCCGGCAACGCGATAGCAGGCCTTCGCGCACTGCCGGTTTGCTCCCCTCTCCCGCCTGCGGGAGAGGGGCCGGGGGAGAGGGCAGGCGCATGGCCAGCATCTGGGCGCCCCACTCCGCAGAGACGCCTGCCCTCTCCCCCGCCCCTCTCCCATAAATGGGAGAGGGGAGCAAACCGGCAGCGCCTCCCATCCTTGTCGGACCCCCACCGACACCCAAACCGGACCCCGCCGCCTCCACAGCCAGCACAGCGCCGCAGTATGATTCCCAAGTCTCCCGCCCCGGGAGCATCGCGGCCGCCCGCTGGCCGCAGTGCATCAGGAGGCACGCTTGGACCCAGCCCGGCCCCCGCAGGCTGAACCCGCCCCCGCCGGCGACCTGATCGTCGCCCGCCCGGAGGGCCTGTATTGCCCACCGGGCGACTTTTATATCGATCCCTGGCGCCCGGTCGAGCGCGCCGTCATCACCCATGCCCACTCTGACCACGCCCGTTTCGGCCACGCCCATTACCTGTGTGCGGAACCCGGCCGCGGCGTATTGCTGGCGCGCCTGCCCGGCATCGACCTCAATACCCTGCCCTACGGCAAGCGCATCCGCCACCACGGCGTCACGCTGAGCCTGCATCCGGCCGGCCATGTGCTGGGCTCGGCCCAGTTGCGCGTGGAATACGGCGGGCAGGTCTGGGTCGCCTCCGGCGACTACAAGCTCGAAGCCGACGGCACCTGCGACCCGTTCGAGCCGGTGCCGTGCGATACCTTCATCACCGAAAGCACCTTCGGCCTGCCGATCTACCGTTGGCCGCCGCAGGCCGCGCTGATGGCGGAGATCTTCCACTGGTGGCAAACCAACGCGCAGGCCGGCCGCGCCAGCATCGTCTACGCCTACACCTTCGGCAAGGCCCAGCGCATCCTGCACGGCCTGCTGCGCCATGCCGGCGCCGACGGCATGCCGGGCCCGGTGATCGTGCACGGCGCGCTGACCACGCTCAATGCGGCCTATGCCGAAGCCGGCGTGGCGCTGCCGCCGATGGCACTGGCTTCAGATTTGCCGCCGCGGAGCCCGCTGCTGCACCAGGCGCTGGTGGTGGCGCCGCCTTCGGCGCAGCGCTCACCATGGCTGCGGCGCTTTGGCGATGCGTCCGACGCCTTTGCCAGCGGCTGGATGCAGTTGCGCGGCACGCGCCGGCGCCGCGGTGTCGATCGCGGCTTTGCGCTGTCCGATCACGCGGACTGGCCGGGACTGCTCAGCGCCATCGAGGGAACTGGAGCCGGGCGCATCATCGTGACCCACGGCAATGTGCCGGTGATGGTGCGCTACCTGAACGAACGCGGCTGGCAGGCACAGGCGTTCGAGACCGAATACGGCGACGACGACGAATCCGCGCGCAACGAAGCGCAGTCGGCGGACACCGAAGAGAAGCCAGACGCCGGCAACGAAGAGCCCGCGCCATGAAAGCCTTCGCCGACCTCTACGCCGCGCTCGACGGCACCACCTCGACCAAGGCCCGCCTCGCCGCGCTGATCGACTACCTGCGCGTGGCGCCGCCGGAAGACGCCGCCTGGGCGGTCTATTTCCTCGCCGGCGGCAAGCCGCGCCAGATCGTGCCGGTCTCGCTGCTGCGCGAACTGGCGCGCCAAGCCGCCGAGCTGCCCGACTGGCTGTTCGAGGAAAGCTACCAGGCCGTCGGCGATCTCGCCGAGACCATCGCCCTGCTGCTGCCCGAGCCAATGGACGCCGACCACGCCGGCCTGGCCGAATGGGTCGAACAGCGGCTACTGCCGCTGCGCGGCCTGCCGCCCGAAGCGCTGATGCCGCGTCTCGATGCGCTGTGGCGGCCGCTCGACGCGCACGGCCGGCTGGTCCTGTTCAAGCTGATCACCGGCGCCCTCCGCGTGGGCGTATCGCGGCTGCTAGTGACGCGCGCGCTCGGTGAAGTGGCCGGTATCGACCCCAAGCGCGTGGCCGAGCGCATGGTCGGCTACACCGACCTGTCCGCGCGTCCCGATGCCGCGCACTTCCTGGCACTGATCGCACCGGAAGGCGACGACCACCGCGAACTGCGCGGGGGCGGCCAGCCCTACCCATTCTTCCTCGCGCATCCGCTGCAGGCGCCGCTCGAAGAGTTCGATAGCGTCTTGGGCACCACGGAAAACTGGCTGGTCGAATGGAAATGGGACGGCATCCGCGCACAACTGGTCCGTCGCGGCGGCCAGGCCTGGCTGTGGTCGCGTGGCGAGGAACTGATCACCGAACGCTTTCCGGAAATCCTGGAAGCGGCCGGGCAACTGCCGGACGGCACCGTGCTCGACGGCGAGATCGTGGTCTGGCAACAGGGCCGCGTGCAGCCCTTCGCGCTGCTGCAGCAGCGCATCGGCCGCAAGACGCTGAGCGCGAAGCTGCTGCGCGAGGCGCCTGCCATCCTGATGGCCTATGACCTGCTCGAATGGCACGGCGCTGACTGGCGCACCCGACCAGAGGCCGAGCGTCGCGCGCGACTGGAACAAGTGGTGGCGGACTACGTCCACCCTTCGCTCGAACTCAGCCCGCTGGTGGAGGCTGAGAGCTGGGAACACTTCGCGCGGCTGCGCGATGCCTCACGCGAACTCGGCGTCGAAGGTTTCATGCTGAAGGCCGCCAGCGCGGCCTACGGCGCGGGCCGCACCAAGGACGTAGGCATCTGGTGGAAGTGGAAGATCGACCCCTACTCGGTCGATGCGGTGCTGGTCTACGCGCAGCGCGGGCACGGCCGCCGCGCCAGCCTCTATACCGACTTTACCTTCGCGGTCTGGAACGCCCCGCCCGGCACGCCCGGCCGCGCGCTGGTGCCGTTCGCCAAGGCATATTCCGGCCTGACCGATGAAGAGATGCGCGCGGTCGACGCGATCGTGCGCCGGACCACGGTAGAGAAATTCGGCCCGGTGCGCAGCGTGGAGCCCACGCAGGTATTCGAGCTCGGCTTCGAGGGCATCGCCCGCAGCGGCCGGCACAAGAGCGGCATTGCGGTGCGCTTTCCGCGCATGCTGCGCTGGCGCACCGACAAGCCAATCGAAGAAGCCGATACGCTGGCCACGCTGGAAGCGATGCTGCCGGGCGCCGCCGCGCCGCGGGAGGATGCGGCATGAGTCCGCCGCGCGCCGCGCGCAAGCCGGCGGAAGACACCGCTACCGAACCTCTGGCCGTCGCGCAGGGCCTGTCGGCGCTGTTCGACGCGCGCGGCTGGCAACCATTCGCCTTCCAGCGCGAGGTGTGGACCGCGATCGCGCGCGGCCAGAGCGGGCTGCTGCATGCCACCACCGGTACCGGCAAGACTTATGCGGCATGGCTGGGCGCGCTGATGGCGTTCGGCACGACGCGCGCGGCGCCGTCCCACGACAAACCCGCGCCGCCGCTGACGGTGCTGTGGCTCACGCCGATGCGCGCCCTCGCCGCCGACACCACGCGCGCCTTGCAGGCGCCGCTGGCCGAGCTGGACCTCGACTGGACCGTGGCGCTGCGCACCGGCGATACCGGCAGCGCCGAGCGCGCCGCACAGCAGCGTCGGCTGCCGACCACGCTGGTCACCACGCCCGAAAGCCTGACGCTGATGCTGACACGCGCCGATGCCCAGGAGACCCTGCGGCGCGTGCGCATGGTGGTGGTCGACGAATGGCACGAACTGCTCGGCAACAAGCGCGGCGTGCAGGTGCAGCTGGCGCTGGCGCGGCTGCGGCAGTGGCAGCCGGCGCTGATGGTGTGGGGGCTGTCGGCCACGCTCGGCAACCTGCCGCATGCGGCCGACGTGCTTCTGTCCGGCGTGCCCGAGGAGCAGCGCGTGCTGGTGCACGGGCATACGCCCAAGAAACTGGTGATCGACACGCTGCTGCCCAACAACGCCAGCCGCTTCCCGTTTGCCGGCCACCTGGGCCTGTCGATGCTTCCTCATGTCGTTGAAGAGCTGGCGCACAGCGGCACCACGCTGGTGTTCCTCAACACCCGCTCCCAGGCCGAGCTGTGGTACCAGGCGCTGCTCGACGCGCGCCCGGACTGGGCCGGCGAGATCGCGCTGCACCACGGCTCGCTTGATCGTGGCGTGCGTGAATGGGTCGAACTGAACCTGAAGAACGGGATGTTGCGCGCGGTGGTATGCACCTCCAGCCTCGACCTTGGCGTGGACTTCCTGCCGGTTGAGCGCGTGCTGCAAGTCGGCTCGCCCAAGGGCGTGGCGCGGCTGCTGCAGCGTGCGGGCCGCTCCGGCCACGCGCCGGGCCGCGCTTCGCGCGTGACGGTGGTACCCACGCACAGCCTGGAACTGGTCGAAGCGGTGGCCGCGCGGCATGCGGTACAGGCCGGCCGCATCGAAGCGCGCGAGTCGCCCGACAAGCCGCTCGACGTGCTGGTGCAGCACCTGGTGACGGTGGCGCTCGGCGGCGGCTTCCGCCCGGAAGCGCTGCTGGCCGAGGTGCGCTCGGCGTGGGCCTACCGCAACCTGACTGACGAGGAGTGGCAGTGGTGCCTGGACTTTGTGCGCCAGGGCGGCGCCACGCTGTCGGCCTATCCGGACTTCCGCCGCGCGGTGCCGGACGAGGCAGGCGTCTGGCGCGTGCCGGACGTGGGGCTGGCGCGGCGCCACCGCATGAGCGTGGGCACAATCGTCAGCGACGCCGCCATGCAGGTGCGCTACTGGAGCCGCGCGGGCAGCGGCGGCGCCTCGCTCGGCTCGGTCGAGGAAGGCTTTATCGCACGGCTGGCGCCGGGCGACTGCTTCCTGTTCGGCGGGCGCTTGCTGGAACTGGTGCGGGTGCAGGAGATGACCGCCTACGTGCGGCGCGCTACCGGCAAGCGCCCGGTGGTGCCACGCTGGAATGGCGGCAAGATGCCGATGTCGACCGAACTGGCCGAAGCCGTGATTGATACGCTTGAAGCCGCCGCCGCGGGCCGGCTCGATCCGCGCACCACGCCGGAGCTGCCGCTGATCCAGCCGCTGGTGGATCTGCAGGCGCAATGGTCGGCCCTGCCCACCCGCCAGACGTTGCTGGCCGAATCGCTGCACTCGCGTGAGGGCTGGCATCTGTTCCTGTACCCGTTCGCCGGCCGCTCGGTCCATCTGGGGCTGGGCAGCCTGCTGGCGTGGCGGCTGGGGCAGAAGGTACCGGCCACGTTCTCGGTCGCGGTCAACGACTACGGGCTCGAGTTGCTGGCGTCGGCGCCGCTGGACTGGGCCCACTGGCTGCCGCAGGTGCTGGCCGAGGAGCGCCAGCGCGACCTGGCCGCCGACGTACTGGGCAGCCTCAATGCGGGCGAGCTGTCGCTGCGGCGCTTCCGCGAGATCGCGCGCATTGCCGGGCTGATCTTCCAGGGCTATCCCGGCGCACCCAAGAGCGCGCGCCAGTTGCAGGCCTCGTCGAGCCTGTTCTACGAGGTGTTCCGCAAGCACGACCCCCGCAACCTGCTGCTGGGCCAGGCCGAGCGCGAGGTGCTGATGCAGGAGCTGGATGCGCACCGGCTCGCCGATACGCTGGAGCGCCTGTCGGCGCTGAAGCTCGACCTGCATGAACTGAAGCGGCCCACGCCGCTGTCCTTCCCGCTGGTGGTGGAATTTCTGCGCGAGAAGCTGAGCACCGAGAAGCTGGCCGACCGCATCGCCCGCATGCTGGCCGACCTGGAACTGGCGGCAGGTCCGGAGCCAGGCGAAGCGGAAAGCATGCCGGCCGAGGCAGTGGCGCAAGCCGCCAGATTCGGCATGGCCGACCACGCCGGCCCGTCCGGGCGCACGCCGCGCAAGCCGCGCCGCGTGCGCAAGCCTTCGAAGCCGTTGCCGCTGCTATGAAACCGGATGCCCGCACATTGGAAGCGCACGGCGCGTTCGCCGTGACGGCCGTCGGCGAGACGTTGTGGCTGCTGCCCGAGCATGCGATCTGGTGGCCTGCGGCAGGCATGCTGATGGTGGCGGATGTCCATTTCGGCAAGGCCGCGGCGTTCCGTGCGCTGGGGCAGCCGGTGCCGCACGGCACCACCGGCGACAACCTGGCGCTGCTGACACGGCTGACCCGGCAACTGCCAGTGGATGAGCTGGTCTTCCTCGGCGACTTCCTGCACGCGCGTGCCGCCCGTACGCAGGCGGTGCTACGGGCGCTGGACGACTGGCGTCACAGCCTGCTGCCGCAGGTCTGCTGCACGCTGGTGCGCGGCAACCATGATGCGCGCGCCGGCGACCCGCCTGAGTCCCTCGACATCTCCGTGGTGACCGAGCCCGCCGTGGCGGGCCCCTTCGCGCTATGTCATATGCCCGGCGCTTCTGCACAGGGCTATGTACTGGCCGGCCACCTGCATCCGGCCTGCCGCCTGCGCGGCGCTGGCGCAGACAGCCTGCGCCTGCCCTGCTTCCTGTTCGGCCCGCACGGCGCCATTCTGCCCGCCTTTGGTGCCTTCACCGGCCACGCCACCGTTCGGCCGCAACCGGACGAGCACGCCTATGTGGTCGGCGGCGGCCGGGTCTGGCCTGTTGGGCCTGCCAGACGTCCGGCTCAGAACAGCGTATAGCCACCGTCGATCACAAAGGTATCCCCCGTGTGGTATGCGGAAGCCGGGCTCATCAGGTAGACCGCGATGCCGGCGAAGTCGCTGCCCTCGCCCCAGCGGCGCATCGGCACGCGCTTGTGCACCATTTCCTGGAAGACATCGTTGCCCTGGGCCACGCTGGTCATCTCGGTCTTGATCCAGCCCGGCAGGATAGAGTGCGCGCGGATGCCCTTGCGCGCGTACTCCACCGCCAGCCCCCGCATCATCGAGATCACGCCACCCTTGGTGGCAGCATAGTGCTCGGAGCGCGGCGCGCCTTCAATGGCCGCGACCGAGGCCGTGCTGCACAGCACGCCGCCCTCGCCCTGCACCAGCATCTGCCGCACCGCGGCGCGCAGCGTGAAGAAGGCACCGTCCAGGTTGACGCGCATGGTCCTGCGCCAGGCCTCGGTCGGCATCTGGTCGAACGGCCCCTTGTTGCCGCTGCCCACGCCGGCATTGGCAAAGCAGCCATCAATGCGCCCCAGCGCCGCCACCGTGCGCTCCATTGCAGCATCGACCGCCTCCTCGTCGCCGACGTCGCAAAGCTCAGTATGCACCTTGCGCCCATGCTGGGCCAGGCGGTCGGCGGCGGCAGCGTTCTTGGCGGCATTCGTGCCCCAGATCGCGATATCGGCGCCGGCCGCGGCCAGCCCTTCGGCAATGCCCAGGCCGATGCCGCCGTTGCCGCCGGTCACCAGTGCCACTTTGCCGCTCAGGTCGAATGGATGCCTTGTCATGTGATTGTCTCCTTGGGTGGTGGGACATTCTTCACATGGCAAAGCGTTCAAGGCGTCGTCGGAATGGATGAAATCGCCGAGGCAGGTGACGGGCGCCAGGCAGGCCATTGCCACCGGATCGGCGGGACGGCCAGCCGGTGAATGCGCATTTGACGTCCTTATATGAACACCGCCCGGATGCCAAGGTAAATTGAAGGGCTTTGGCTTGTAGGTATGGGTTGCTGTCTTATATCCGACCTTGCTGCAGGAACGTGCCTGCGGGCCTTGATGGAATCAGCCGGGAACGTCCCCATCTCCCACGACGGGCTGTAAGCCGCTTGGATGTCATCGGGTTTGCGTTCCCGCGGTCCGACCTAGTTTGCCATCACACCTTATCTCCTTACCCTGTGCAACCCTGAAGGTATTCGTTTGTGCCCTACTGTGGTCGTGCTTTCGCTACGCAGGCCGTGCGCTGACATAGCCGGGTTCATAGACGCGGCGATGGGCAAGCAATGCCCAGGCGGTGCGCGCCATCTTGTTGGCTAGCGCGACGATGGCAACATTGGTCGGGCGCCTGACCAGCAGGGCCTCAGCCCAGCACGGGCGCCGCTTCGAGCGGGTCAGCACGATGCGTGCGCCATGGATCAGCAGTTTGCGCAAATAGGGATCGCCACGTTTGCTGATATGGCCGAGGTGAACCTTGCCGCCGGTGCCACTCTGGGTTGGTACCAGGCCCAGGCTGGCCGCGAAGGCTCTGCCTGAGCGGTAAGCCTGGGGAGATCCCATGGTGGCAACCAGGGCCGTGGCGGTGATCGGGCCAATTCCCGGAATCGCATCCACACATTGGGCGGCAGGCTCGGTTTTTAGCCATGCAGCGATCTCTTGCTCGGCCGCGAGGATTTCAGCGTCCAACTGCCTGAGTCGCTGTAACTGGCGCGACAACAGTCGCCACAAGGGAGCCGGGATGGTTTGCTCGATCTCGCTCAGTCGGGTGACAAACTGCGCCATGGCAGCCTTGCGACCAAGCACGAAGTGCAGGCCGTATTCGCCCAGCAAGCCGCGAATCTGATTCACTTGCCGCGTGCGGCTGTCGACTAGTTCCGAGCGAATTCGGTGCAATCCAAGTAAGGCTTGCTGTGCCTCAGTCTTTACCGGTATCGGTCGCATCCCAGGTTGCTGCGCGGCTGTCCAGATCGCGCGCGCGTCGGCCGCATCGGTCTTGTTGGTCCGCACGAACGGTCGCACGTACTTTGGGTGGAGCAGGATGGCTTCATGGCCCAGGCTGATAATCTTTCTTGCCCACCAGTGCGCGCCGCCACACGCCTCCAGTACGAACTTGCCGGGGGTGCGATTGCTCAGAAAGGAAATCAGTTGGGTCTTGCTGAGGCGCCGGCTGTGCGTCTCGCCCGTCTCTGGGTCGACCCAGTAGAGTTGGAAGATCGACTTTGCAAGATCCAGCCCATATGTCGTAGCATTCATTTGGGCTTACCTCAAGTGATGGTTCGGATCTTCACTTTGGCACATCGATGCCGTCGGTCAAGCGAGAGCCCCTCATCGTGGAACCCCCGCTAGCGTTACTGACGGGCGGTGTTCATTCCATCTCCCCTGCCTAAAGGCCTGAGCTTTACCCACATCCTATGGACCTGAACTGAAGATGCGGAACATTTCGGTAATCTCGTGGAGGACGAA
>NZ_JBXAHL010000053.1:0-39191 GCF_058795055.1 Cupriavidus sp. GW823-FHT06D04
CATGAACCGCCGTATGCGGAACCGCACGTACGGTGGTGTGAGAGGGCTGAGGGGGTGACCCCTCACCCTACTCGATTGGGTGATTATCCTGAATTTCGGGAAATTGATTGTTGTAGTTTTCAGCTAATCAAATCAATCGTGACGGGCTACGCTTCAGATCATTCCCTACACATCCCGGAGCCCGCCATGAAAGCCATCGGCCTGACCCAGTACCTGCCCATCTCCGACCCGCGTTCGCTGCAGGACGTGGAAATCGACATGCCCAGCCCCGGCGGCCGCGACCTGCTGGTGAAGGTTGAGGCCGTCTCGGTCAACCCGGTCGACACCAAGGTGCGCGCGCCCAAGGCGCAGGTAGAGCCCACGCCGCGCGTGCTGGGCTGGGACGCGGCCGGCACTGTGGCGGCGGTGGGGCCGGAGGTGACCCTGTTCAAGGTCGGCGACCCGGTCTACTACGCGGGCAGCATCACGCGGTCCGGTGCCAACGCCGAATTCCACCTGGTCGATGAGCGCATCGTCGGCCACAAGCCCGCCTCGCTGGATTTCGCCAACGCGGCGGCGCTGCCGCTGACGGCGATCACCGCCTGGGAGGCTCTGTTCGACCGGCTGGGCATTTCGCCCAAGGGGGATCACGCCGGCCGCTCGGTGCTGATCATCGGCGGCGCGGGCGGCGTGGGCTCGATCGGCATCCAGTTGGCCAAGGTGCTGGCCGGGCTGACCGTGATCGCCACCGCGTCGCGGCCCGAGTCGCAGGAATGGTGCCGCCGCCTTGGCGCCGACCATACCGTTGACCATCGTGGCGACCTGCCGGCGCAGTTGAACGCGCTGGGTTTTGCCGAGGTCGACTACATCCTCTGCTTCAACGATATCGACGGCCATTTCGCGGCGATGACTGAACTGGTCGCCCCGCAGGGCAAGATCTGCACGATCGTCTCGAATACGCGGCCGTTGCCGGTGGAATTGCTCAAGAACAAGAGCGCCACCTTCGTCTGGGAATTCATGTTCACGCGCGCCATGTTCAGCACGCCCGACATGGTCGCCCAGCATCGTCTGCTTAACGAGGTCGCGCGGCTGGTCGATGCCGGCCGCCTGCAGACCACGCTGGGCGAGAACCTGGGGAGCATCAACGCGGAGAACCTGCGGCGCGCGCACGCCATGCTGGAAGGCGGGCGGACTATCGGCAAGCTGGTGCTGGAAGGGTTCTGAGCTGGCGGGCAGCGCTCGGCAAACAACAACGCCCGCCGGGATGGCCCCGGCGGGCGTTGTTCGTTTCTGGGGCAGGGGTCAGCCCATCTTGCCGAGAATGCCCTGCATCTCGTCGCTGTTGAAGGCGCGCAGGGTTTGGGTGCGTACGTTGCCGGCCGCGCCGATGGTCAGCCCGAAGCTGGTCATGGTCTCGTCGTCGGGCGCTTCGACGGTGAGCACGATGTCGTATTCGCCCAGCGTCCAGTAGATGTCTTTCATCTGCACGCCCAGGCGCGCCCCCATCTCGCGCACCGCGGCGGCGCGCTTGGTGGTGTCCTTGACAGTGCGGATGCCCTGGTCGGTGAAGCTGGCTAGCACGATGTAGCGGGTCATGGCGGGACCTCCGGTTATGGTTGGATTGGTCGCCGTCCCGGCGGTGTGCACGGCGCAAACGGCCGGGGCAGTGGTTCAGGGCTTCGGGGCGTGGCGAGGCGCGAATGGCATGGCGCTTCGCCGTTGATGCTCGCGACGTCTGAGCAACTTCATGCCAACGCATATTGCGCGCCAGTCGGCGCGGCAGGCCAGGATGCGGGCCGCGGGCTCGCGGCCGGCTGTTCCGGCCGGCCGGTGTGTTTCAGTTGCGATACTGCGTGCGGCTCAGGCCTGTGGACTGCCACCGTCCGCGCTGTCGGGCGTGTCAAGCGCGCGCATGTTATCCAGCAACTTGAGCAGGTAATGCAGTGTGTGCGTCAGGTCATTGGTAGAAAACCCCGTCAGCGCCTGCTCGTAATAAGCCCGGATCTTCGGCTGCGCCTGGTGCAGCCAGACCTCCCGTCCCGGCTCGCTCATCCGGATCAACCGTGAGCGGCGGTCGCGGCCGTCCGGGGCCAGCGTGACGTGGCCGTCGCGTTCCATCCGGCTGACCAGTCCTGACAGGTTCTGCCGGCTCACCATCAGGTAGCGGGCCAGGTCGCCCACGCTCATGCCATCAGCGGCTTCCGGGCGCGACAACGCGCCGAGCACGGCCCACTGCTGCGTCGTCAGGCCCTCTGCCTCGACGGCTCGCGATCCCGTTTTATGCAACATATTTGCGCATTGGTACAGCCGGAAGAAAAGCCGGTTGGCCAGTTCCATGCGTGCGTTTGTCGGGAAATCTGCCCCTGATTCCGGGTTAACCATAGTTTTTTCCACAGTGTTGGCGTCTTGCGTAGGCAGCGGCTACCTCCTATTATAGGTAAACATATTTACCTATTTGGTGGTGCGATGTGACGGCGCCATGGCCGGCACGATAGCACCGGAATCCTGAAAGGAGAACGCTGTGCAAGGACTTGAAGGCAAGACGGTCATCGTGACCGGTGGTGGCGGAGGTATCGGCGGCGCAACCTGTTTGCGCTTTGCGCGCGCCGGGGCGGTGGTGGGCGTGCTCGACCTGAACCCGGAAGCGGCCGAGCGCGTCGCCGGCCAGATCCGAGAGGCTGGCGGGCGCGCGCTGGCCCTTCGCTGCGATATCACCGAGCGCGCCAGCGTGGATGCCGCGGTGGCGGCGGTGGAGCAGGGCCTGGGCCCGGTGGACGTGCTGGTCAACAACGCCGGCTGGGATGTGTTCAAGCCGTTCATCAAGACCGAGCCCGCGCAATGGGAGCGGCTGATCGCCATCAACCTGACCGGCGCGCTGCACATGCACCACGCGGTGCTGCCCGGCATGATCGAGCGCAAGCGCGGCCGCATCATCAATATCGCCTCCGACGCCGCGCGCGTGGGTTCGTCCGGCGAAGCGGTCTATGCCGCGTGCAAGGGCGGGCTGGTGTCGTTCTCCAAGACGATTGCCCGCGAACACGCTCGCCACGGCATCACCGTCAACGTGGTGTGCCCGGGGCCGACCGAGACCGCGCTGTTCGAAGACTACAAGCAGGGCGCGGGCAACCCCGAGAAGCTGGTCGAGGCCTTTACCCGCTCGATCCCGCTGGGCCGCATCGGCCAGCCCGACGACCTGCCCGGCGCGGTGCTGTTCTTTGCCAGCGACGACGCCGGCTTTATCACCGGCCAGGTGCTGAGCGTGTCGGGCGGCCTGACCATGAACGGCTGAGCAAGCAAACACCAGAAAACGGAGACCACCATGCAATACGAAGACATCCTGTACGAAGTGCGCAACGGCGCCGCCTGGATCACCATCAACCGCCCGGAAAAGATGAACGCCTTCCGCGGCCGCACCTGCGACGAGCTGATCCACGCCATCAACCGCGCCGGCTACGACCGCGAGATCGGTGCCATCGTGCTGGCGGGTGCCGGCGACAAGGCGTTCTGCACCGGCGGCGACCAGTCCGCGCATGAAGGGCAGTACGACGGCCGCGGCACCATCGGCTTGCCGATGGAAGAACTGCACAACGCCATCCGCGACGTGCCCAAGCCGGTGATCGCGCGGGTGCAGGGCTTTGCCATCGGCGGCGGCAACGTGCTGTGCACGATCTGCGATTTCACCATCGCCTCTGAAAAGGCCGTGTTCGGTCAGGTAGGGCCAAAGGTGGGCTCGGTCGACCCGGGCTATGGCACGGCCTTCCTGGCGCGCGTGGTCGGTGAAAAAAAGGCGCGCGAGATCTGGTACCTGTGCCGTCGCTACCCGGCCGCCGAGGCACTGGCGATGGGGCTGGTGAACGCCGTGGTGCCGCATAACCAGCTCGACGCCGAAGTGCAGAAGTGGTGCGACGAGATCCTGGACAAGAGCCCGACCGCCATCGCCATCGCCAAGCGCTCGTTCAACATGGACACCGCGCATCAGGGTGGTATCGCCGGCATGGGCATGTACGCGCTCAAGCTCTACTACGACACCGAGGAATCGCGCGAGGGCGTGAAGGCCTTCCAGGAAAAGCGCAAGCCCGACTTCCGCAAGTACGCCAGATAAGCGCTGGCATCCGACCAAGCGGAGACAACCATGAACCCCTACCTTGACGAAGACCTGATGGCGCTGGCGGAGCATGCGCGCCGTTTTGCCGATGCGCGCGTGGCGCCTGGCTACCTGGAGCGGGACCAGACCCGCGTGCTGGACCGCGCGGTAATGCGCGAGATGGGCGAGATGGGCTTTATCGCGCCAGAACTGCCCGAGGCCTGCGGCGGCCAGGGCATGGGCTCGCTCGCGGCCGGCGTGATTCATGAAGCGGTGGCGCGCGCCGACCTGAGCCTGTCGTATATCAACCTGCTGGCTTCGCTCAACGGCCAGATCCTGGCACAGCACGCGCGTCCTGAAATCGGCGGGCCGTGGCTGCAGCGGCTCACGCGCGGCGAAGCGCTGCTGGCGATCGCGCTGACCGAGCCGCGCGGCGGCTCCGACGCGGCCAACCTGCGCCTGCGCATGGAGCGCGACGGCGACGCCTATGTGCTCAATGGCGAGAAGACTTCGATCTCCGCCGCGGACCAAGCCGATGCCGCGGTGGTCTTTGCCCGCACCGGCCCGGTCGATGCCGGCGCGCGCGGCGTCTCAGCCATGCTGGTGCCGATGGACCTGCCTGGCATCACTCGCAACCGTTTCGACTGCCACGGCCAGCGCGCCATCGGCCGCGGCTCGATCTTCTTCGAGAACGTGCGCGTGCCGGCCAGCCACCTGCTGGGCGAGGAAGGCCAGGGCTTCGTGCAGGTGATGCAGGGCTTCGACTTCTCGCGCGCGCTGATCGGCCTGCAGGTGCTGGCGGTGGCGCAGGCCGCGCTGGACGAGACCTGGGCCTACGTGGCGGAACGGCAGGCCTTTGGCAAGCCGCTTTCGGCCTTCCAGGGGGTCTCGCACCCGCTGGCCGATTTCCAGACCCAGGTGACCGCGGCCCGGCTGCTGTGCCTGCAGACGCTGTGGCTGAAGGACCATGGCCAGCCACACACCGCCGAAGCCGCGATGTGCAAGTGGTGGGCGCCCAAGCTGGCCTACGACGTGGTGCACCAGTGCCTGCTGTCCTTCGGCCACGGCGGCTATGACCGCGGCGTGATGGAGCAGCGGCTGCGCGATGTGCTCGGCTTCCAGATCGGCGACGGCACCGCGCAGATCATGAAGACCATCATTGCCCGCGGACGCGCCGGGCGCGAAGCCGTGCCGGCCTGAAGCCGCGCTCGCACGCGGCATCGCATAACGAGGAGACAAGCCATGGATTTCGACGCCGTACTGATTGCGCCCCGCCGAGCCGCCAGCGTGGCGGCAGGCCACTGGCACGACCGCACCGTCAACGACTACCTTGCCGCCTGCGTGAGCGGCCGGCCCGACGCGCCGGCCCTGACTGCGGTAAGCCTCGACAGCGGCACCGTGGCCCGCTTTACCTGGCCCGAGCTGGACCGGATGGCCGACCGGGTGGCGGTGGGGCTGAGCCGCCTCGGCGTCGGTGCGCAGGATGTCGTGTCCTGCCAGTTGCCCAACG
The DNA here is from genome assembly GCF_058795055.1 of Cupriavidus sp. GW823-FHT06D04. Lineage (NCBI taxonomy): Bacteria > Pseudomonadati > Pseudomonadota > Betaproteobacteria > Burkholderiales > Burkholderiaceae > Cupriavidus > Cupriavidus sp. GW823-FHT06D04. The sequence continues at coordinate 5,574 of NZ_JBXAHL010000053.1, forward strand.
GCTGGCACCTGACGGTGCTGTACCTGGCGTGCGCACGGCTGGGCGCGGTGCTCAACCCGTTGATGCCGATCTTCCGCGAGCGCGAGTTGTCGTTCATGCTGGCGCATGCGCAATGCAAGGTGATGGTGGTGCCGCAGGGTTTCCGGGGCTTCGGGCATGCGCAGATGGTGCAGGGCTTGCGCGACGTATTGCCGGCGCTGCGCCACGTCGTTGTCACGGGCGGCGCTGGAGCGGACAGCTTCGACGCATTGCTCAGCGGTCCGCGCTGGGAGGATGAGCCCGATGCGCCGGACATCCTGCTGCGCGGCCGCCCGGGCGCTGACGACGTCACGCAACTGATCTACACCTCCGGCACCACCGGCGAGCCCAAGGGTGTGATGCATAGCGCCAACACGCTGTTCTCCAATATCGTTGCCTATGCCGATCGGCTGCGCCTGACGGTCGACGATGTGGTGCTGATGGCCTCGCCGATGGCGCACCAGACTGGCTTCATGTACGGACTGATGATGCCGGTGATGCTGGGCGCGCATGCGGTGCTGCAGGACATCTGGGACCCGGCGCGCGCGGCCGCGCTGATCCGCGAGGAAGGCGTGACCTTCACCATGGGATCGACACCGTTCCTGACGGACCTTGCCCGCGTGGTGTCGGAGTCCGGCACGCCCGTGCCAAGCCTGCGCACCTTCCTGTGCGCCGGCGCGCCGATCCCGGGCGCGCTGGTGGAGAGCGCGCGCCTGGCGCTGGGCGCCACGATCGTGTCGGCGTGGGGCATGTCGGAGAACGGCGCGGTCACCACCACGCTGCCGGACGATCCCGACGCGCGCGCATCGACCACCGATGGTCGCCCGCTGCCGGGCGTGGAGGTGAGGGTGGTGGACGGCGCCGATGCCGACGTGCCCACCGGGGAGACCGGCCGCCTGCTGGTGCGGGCGTGTTCCAACTTCGGCGGTTACCTGAAGCGGCCACATCTGAACAGCACCGATGCCGATGGCTGGTTCGACACCGGCGACCTGGCGCGGCTCGATGCGCACGGCTACCTGCGCATCGCCGGGCGCAGCAAGGACGTGATCATCCGCGGCGGCGAGAACATCCCCGTGCTCGAGGTCGAGACCCTGCTGTACCGCCATCCCGCGGTGTCGCAGGTGGCTATCGTCGCCTACCCGGATGAACGGCTGGGCGAGCGCGCCTGCGCCTTTGTCGTGCCGCGCGCCGGCCAGGCGTTCGACCAGGCGGCGATGGTGGACTGGCTCAAGGCGCAGAAGATGGCGCTGCAGTACATCCCCGAGAAGCTCGTGGTGCGGGACGCACTGCCGGCCACGCCCGCCGGGAAAATCCAGAAATTCCGGCTGCGCGAGATGCTGCGCGGCGACCCGTCCTGAACCTGGCGCAGCGGTGGCCGGGGCGCCGGCCGCCGCGCAACGCAAAAAGCGCAATTAACCGCCAAGCATTGCACCCCACCACGACCGCGCATTCGCGCCAGGGCTGGCAGGGCGAGGGTGTCCAGCTCCACCTGTCACCGGCCTGCACCGGTATAGCCGCGCCCATGCGGCGCCAGCAAGCGCCGCAGCCATTGCCGCCAGGCGCCCGCTGCCGGCCCGGCGCCTTGCCGGCAGCGCGTTACGTGCAGCGATGCCGTGGTGACGGCATACAGCTCGATATGGCCGCTGTCGGACAACGTAAAGCATTCGCTGGCCGTCAGCGCCGTGTCCTTCGGGTCGCCGTCGCGGATCAGCCAGAGCTCGCCTTCGGTGCAGCGCACGGCGACGTGTTCGCCGGGGCCCGCCACCAGCCGCAGCGAACTGCGTGCGGGCAGGGTGGCGGTCATGTCATTGCTCACCAGGAACATGATGGTCTCCAGGTTCAGTCGACGGCCAGGCCGTGCAAGGCGGGCGGGATCACCGCGCGCGCGGGGGCTGTGCCGGGCCGGATGAAATCGGCGATGCGCCGGATCACGCCGGGATCCTGCAGGATGCGGCGATGCCCCAGGCCGCTGGTCGTGACCAGTTGCGCGCCGGGCCAGGCGCCGGCGATGGCGGCGCCGTCTTCCCAGCGCACTTCCTTGTCGTCGCGGTCATGGATCACCAGCGTTGGCGGGACCGGCCGGGTGCGGCCGACGTCGGGCACGTTGAAAGCCGACCATGGCAGTCCCAGCCAGCGCTCGCTCTGGCGCTGCATGCGCGCCAGCACGCCGGGGGTGAAGCCCATTTGCCAGGCCAGCGACGCACACGCGGCGTGCATGTCGGCCGGCGATCCGACCAGCACGGCGGCGCGGGCGGGCAGGCCTTCGCGCAGCGCCAGCGCGGTGGCTGCGCCGCCGAGTGAGTGCGCCACCACGGCGTGTACCTGCCCCGCGTGCCAGGCTGCGGCGAGCAGCGAGCGCGACATTTCCAGCACCGAGGTCTGCGCCGCGCCGCGCGCGCCGGCATCGGAGGCGCCGTGCGAGAGCGCATCGAAGGCCACCACCCGCATGCCGGCTGCCAGCAGGCCTTCGACCACCGCATGCCACTGGCCGGCATGGCCGCCCCAGCCGTGCGCGAGCATCACCACGGGACCGGACGTGCCCCAGCGATAGACGCGCACGCGCCGGCTCGGGCCCTGGCCCGTCACCAGCGCCCAGTCGGCGCGCGCACTGTCCAGCAAGTGCCGCGCTGCGGATGTGGTTGCGGCGCGCGGCGGCTTGAACCAGATGTGCTCCAGCGCGCGCGCTGTCGCGCCGGGCCTGACCACGCTGCCCGCCTGCCAGCGCAACCGCTGCCAGCCCTGAAAGGCCCGCTCCACCGGGCCGGACTTGCCGGTGCGCAGCGGCGCGTTGCCGGCGCGCGCGGGCAAGGGTGCGGCGGCGGGGGATGAGGAAACCGGGGAAGGAGAAGAGACTGCTTGCGTCACGACCTGCACCTCCAATGGATTCTGGATGGCACGGCATCATCGGCACCGGCCCCGCCGGCGGCATTCCGTGCTGTTGTTAAGACCGACCAGTCGTGCTTTTTAATGTACAAAAAAAGCCCGCCCGAGCGGTTGCTGCCCGCCGGCGGGGTAGCGCCGGCGCCAATGTGTGGCTCAGTGGCGGCGGGCGCCCTCGGCGGCACGGGCCACCAGTGCCGCAAATGCGCGCCGCGCCATGGTCTCGGCATCCTCGCGGCCAAGCAGCTTGAAGGATTGCTGGAAGGCCATGCCGATGCCCGCGAGTTCGAAAGCAAATTGCCGCGGATCGGTGTCCGGCCCGAAATGGCCCTCATCGATGGCGTCGCCCACCACGCGCGCAACCGTGCTGTGCCAATCCTTCAGCGACTGCACCACCAGGTCGCGGATCGAGCCCGGCCGATCGCGGTATTCCTGGCCCAGCGCCGTGAACAGGCAACGTCCCTGCGTCACCGTGCCGCCCAGCCATTCCAGGTAACCTTCAAACAGCCCCTGTAGCCGCGGCATCCCGCGCGGCTGGCGCATCGCCGGCCGGATCACGATCTCGCCGAAGCGCTCCACGGCCAGGTCGAGCACTGCCTGCTGCAACACCTCCTTGGATTTGAAGTGCGCATACAGGCCGCTCTTCGACATATTGGTGTCCGCGGCCAGCGTGGCCAGCGACAACTGTTCGAAGCCGACCTTGGCAGCGGTGTCCAGTGCCTGTTCGACGATGGCGTTGCGGGTGAGTTGTCCTTTTTGCATGGTTTGGAGAATAGCACGACCGGTCGGTTTGTCAACGAAACCAGATGCATGGTATTTGCCCCGACTTGCGCACTTGTGTCCGCGAGGCCATAACGTCATATGGATAGGCATGTGACGTCAACGCAAACCGCCAAGGCCCGTTAGAGATTGGGCGGCTCAGCGATGTTGTGCACGATCCGGCTCTTTGACGTTCGCCAGTCGGCCGATGTCAGGGCGGGATGGCGGACTTCTAAGAAATCTGCACAAAGTGTTTCTGCGGTTACATACGGAACGCTTTGCGTGCTCTATACTCGAATGCACGTCCGCGCACTTTTTTTCACTGGTGACTGGAGACCGACATGAACAGTACAGCCGTGCCAAGAGGCGCTAGCGAACCGTTCCGGCAACTGCGGGCGTTGCGTCGCGCGCGCAAGCTAAAGCAGGAGGACGTCGCCCGTAAAGCGGGGATTTCCCGGGAAGCCTACCTGCGGGCGGAGTCGGGTCAGGCCGATCCCCGCATGTCGACGTTCCTGGCCGCCTGCGAGGCGCTGGGCCTGGAAGTCGTGCTGGCCCCGCAGCATCTTGCTGCAGACGTCAACGCATTTATTGCCAGCCGCAATGGCGGCGTGACGGCAGCTTCCATGGCAGGCCAGCCGGCCGCCGGAAGCACGGCCGCGCCGGCTGCGGCGCCGGCTTCCGGAGGCGCTTTCGGCTCCGGAACCGGAGAGGGCCACAAGCCGGTCTGACCCGCCACTGCTTGGCCGGCCCGGGTTCGCAACGCGCCGGCACCGGCAGCTGGCCTCCAGGCCACCGCATGACAACCGGCGCGGGGCGTTCCGCACCGCGCCGGTCGCTATTGTCCTGAGCGCCGTTCGAACGACGCCCGGCGTGGATGACGCCGCAGGCCCGGCTGCCTGCTTCGGCGCTTTCCCGCCTTTCCCGGTTTTTCCCTTTCAGCTGCGTGAGCGATTGCTGCCGCGCCGGCGTCAGCGCGCGTCCCAGCGCCTGGCTGGTTTCTTCCCGCTTTCCCGTTTCCCACCTACAACTGCAATGCAAGCGGCGTCCGGCGCATGCGCACGCGATGCCGTTTGACACGTCCGATGCTGGAGATTACGATATGGTAAATGCATTACGTATTCCGTAATTCTTGCCTCGTGCACCACGCACAGGCTGAATACGAACCGGCAGGCACTCCCAGCAAGAGGCCGCTAGGCGCCAGCGCAGCGCCAGATGGATCGAGACCCAGGAACGCTGACGACATCATGACACTCACGCACACCCAGCTCGCCGAGCACGGCTATATGTCCGGCTTCGCCAATGAATTCGCCACCGAGGCGCTGCCCGGTGCGCTGCCCGTGGGCCGGAACTCGCCCCAGCGCGCGCCCTACGGCCTGTACGCCGAGCAGTTGTCCGGCACGGCCTTTACCGCGCCGCGCGCGCACAACCGGCGCTCGTGGCTGTACCGCATCCGCCCGGCCGCGATGCATACGCCGTTCACGCAGATCGAGCAGTCGCGTTTCCTGAGCCGTTTCGACCAGGTGCCGCCGTCGCCCAACCAGATGCGCTGGAGCCCGCCGGCAATGCCGTCGGTGCCGACCGACTTTGTCGATGGCATCGTCACTATGGCCGGCAACGGCGGCCCCGAGGCCATGACCGGCTGCGGCATCCACCTGTACCTGGCCAACCAGTCGATGCAGGACCGCTTCTTCTACAACGCCGACGGCGAGATGCTGATCGTGCCGCAGCAGGGCCGCCTGCTGATGGTGACCGAGCTGGGCCGGCTGGAAGTGGAGCCGCAGGAGATCGTGGTGATCCCGCGCGGCGTGCGCTTCCGCGTGGAGCTGCCCGAGGGCGAGGCGCGCGGCTATATCTGCGAGAACTACGGCGCGTTGTTCCAACTGCCCGACCTGGGCGTGATCGGCTCCAACGGCCTGGCCAACCCGCGCGACTTCCTGTCGCCGGTTGCCAGCTATGAAGACCGTGAGGGTGATTTCGAACTGGTGGCCAAGTTCCAGGGCAACCTGTGGCGCGCCGGGATCGGCCACTCGCCGCTCGACGTGGTGGCCTGGCATGGCAACTACACCCCGTACAAGTACGACCTGCGCCACTTCAATACCATCGGTTCGATCAGCTTCGACCACCCGGACCCGTCGATCTTCCTGGTGCTGCAGTCGCCGTCGGCCACGCCGGGCGTGGACACCATCGACTTCGTCATCTTCGGGCCGCGCTGGCTGGCGATGCAGGACTCGTTCCGCCCGCCCTGGTTCCACCGCAATATCGCCAGCGAATTCATGGGCCTGGTCACCGGCGTCTACGACGCCAAGGCCGAAGGCTTTGCCCCGGGCGGCGCCAGCCTGCACAACTGCATGAGCGGCCACGGCCCGGATGCGGAAACCTTCGAGAAGGCCAGCGCCGCCGATACCTCGCAGCCGCACCACATCGAGGACACCATGGCCTTCATGTTCGAGACCCCGGGCGTGATCCGCCCGACGCCGTATGCCGCGCAGTCGGCCTCGCTGCAGCAGGACTACTACACGTGCTGGCAGGGCCTGAAGAAACACTTCAACCCGAACACTCGCTAATCCCGGGCGCCTGGCCGCCCGCCCGGTTTTCTCTCCTCTCCCGCAAGCGGGCGAGGGGCCGGGGGAGAGGGCAGGCGCTCGTCAAGCATGACGCGTCACCACACGCGACAAGTGCCACCAAATTTTCGGAGTATCCCAATGACCGCCCCCAAGACCAGCTGGATCGCTTCCGCCAACGACGGCCAGTCCCACTTCCCGCTGCAGAACCTGCCGTATGGCGTGTTTTCGACCAAGGGCCAGGCCCCGCGCGTCGGCGTTGCCATCGGCGACCAGGTGCTGGACCTTGCCGCGCTGGATGAAGCCGGCCTCCTGCCGGCCGCTGCCAAAGGCACGTTTGCCGCTGGCAGCCTGAACCGCTTTATCGCCCTGGGCAAGCCGGTGTGGAGCGAAACCCGCAAGCGCCTGGGCGCGCTGCTGTCCGGTGATGACGCCGCGCTGCGCGACAACGCCGCACTGCGCGACAAGGCACTGGTGCCGATGGCGGCCGCAACGCTGCACCTGCCGGTGGAGATCCCGGGCTACACGGACTTCTATTCGTCCAAGGAGCACGCCACCAACGTCGGCCGCATGTTCCGCGACCCGGACAACGCGCTGCTGCCGAACTGGCTGGAAATCCCCATCGGCTACAACGGCCGCGCCAGCTCGGTGGTGGTGAGCGGCACGCCGCTGCATCGCCCCAACGGCCAGATCAAGCTGCCGAACGAGGCGCGTCCGGTGTTCAGCGCCTGCCGCAAGCTGGATTTCGAACTGGAGATGGGCTTTATCGTCGGCAAGGAATCGGCGCTGGGCGAGCCCATCAGCACCGCCGATGCGCCGGCGCATATGTTCGGCATGGTGCTGCTCAACGACTGGAGCGCGCGGGATATCCAGCAGTGGGAGTACGTGCCGCTGGGGCCGTTCAACAGCAAGGGCTTCGGCACCTCGATCTCGCCGTGGGTGGTGACGATGGAAGCGCTTGAGCCGTTCCGCCGCGACAACCCCGAGCAGTCGCCGCAGCCGCTGCCGTACCTGCAGCAGCAGGACAAGAACGCCTATGACATCGCGCTGGAAGTCGCGCTGCAGCCGCAGGGAGCCGCGGCCCCCAGCACCATCTGCCGCACCAACTTCAAGGCGATGTACTGGACCATGGCGCAGCAGCTGGCCCACCACACGGTGTCGGGCTGCAATGTGCGCGTGGGCGACCTGATGGGATCGGGCACGATCAGCGGCACCACGCCGGATTCCTACGGCAGCCTGCTGGAAATGACCCGCAACGGCGCCGAACCGGTGACGCTGGCCGACGGCAGCCGCCGCGGCTTCCTGGAGGATGGCGACGACGTGATCATGACCGGCTACTGCCAGGGCGAAGGCTATCGCGTCGGCTTCGGCGCGGTGTCGGGCAAGATCCTGCCGGCGCGCTGAAGTGTTTCAGCCGGCGCTGCGGTCGGCGCTTTGACCGGCTGCGGCAGCATCCAGGATGACCGCCGCGCGGCCTGACAGCAGTGCCCGGCCCGCGGCGCTGACGGTGAAGGCGTACAGCACGCTGCTGCCTTCACCGCTGATACGCTGCGCCTCAACCTGCAACGGCGCGTCGATATCGTCGAGCCGCTCCACATGCAGCACCAGCCTGCGCACGCTGGCCAGGTAGCCCGAGCGCGGGCGCTGCGCGTCCTTGCCTGGCGCCGCTTCCGCCAGCAATGCGCCGTGCACGGCCATGGCCTGTGCCGCATATTCAATCCCGCTGACTGCGGCCAGCCGGCCCTGCGCGCGCAGCGGGTTGTCCGCGCGCGTATGCGTGGCGGACGTGCAGCGAACCGATGTCGCATCCCAGGCCAGCACGCCGTCGAGCAGGCACATCGTGCCCTGGTGCGGAATGCGTGCCGCGATCCAGTCGCGGTCTTTCAGCAGCTCAGCCATTCGCCTGGCCACCGAGGCATTCCACCTCGGCTTCTAGCTGCAGCGTGTCCAGATAATCGAGCACCACGGTGGTAGTCTCGCCGCGGGCGATGGCCGTCAGCAACGGTAGCATGCGTGCAGCCGGCGCCGACCTGCGCAGCGCTTCCAGCGCGGCGTCCGGCATCACCGTGGCCGGTGCCTGCTTCAGCGCCACGCCGATGCGCGCGAGCGAACGCGCGGTCTGCCGCGGCGTGAGCAGCAGGGCCACGCCGAAGGGATCGGGGATCGGGCGGTGGCTGTGCAACGGCGCGGGATAGCCGGTGTCATAGGCGATCAGCAGGCAGGGCTCGGCATCGGCGGCGGCCTGCAGCACGCATTCGAGCAAGCCCGCGCTGCCACTGCCATCCATGGCGCACAGCACATTGGAGGTGCGCATCGCGCCCGCGGCGATCGACCAGTAGCCGGCGGTCGCGTTATGCACGGAGTTGTGGAAGCGCGTGGGCGACATCAGCGGCTCAGGCTCGGCCAGCGCTTCGCAGATCGCATGGAAGTTGAAGCCGTCGCTGCTGGACGAGGCAAAGATCGTCGGCAGCTGCGCGGCTTCGCAGTCGCTGGCGGCAACGGCCTGTTGGCCCACCCCCAGCGCCAGCCGTACGGTCGGGCCGGTGCGGCGGCGCTCTGCCGGCGGCAGGCCCGCGGGTGGCGGCAGCTCGGTCGGCGCGTGCGCATACGGCACGCGGCCGGCAAGGACTTCAGTGGCCTGCTGCCAGCCGGTCAGGCCGGGGCCGAGCAGGCCGATGCTTTCGATATACACGTGCTGCGGCATGGCGATGCTCAGTGGGATGCTGCGTCCGCGCGGGCGAACAGCAGGGTGCAGTTGGATCCGCCGAAGCCGAAAGCATTGGTCATTGCATAGCGCAGCGGTGCTTCGCGGTTGGCGAGCTGGTAGTTCACGTCCAGCGCCGGATCCACCTGCGTGGTGTTGATGCCACCGGGCACCAGGCCGTGGCGCAGCGCCAGCGCGCAAATGACGGCTTCGAGCGCGCCGGCGGCACCCAGCGCATGCCCGGTGGCGCCTTTGGTGGAGCTGCAAGGCGTGCCGGGCAGCACCGCGGCCATGGCCATCGCCTCCGCTGCGTCGTTGCTGCGCGTGGCGGTGCCATGCAGGTTGACGTAGCCGACCTGTGTCCGCGCTACGCCCGCGCTGGCCAGTGCCTGCTCCAGCGCCAGTCGCGCGCCCAGCCCGTCGGGGTGCGGGGTCGACATATGGTGCGCATCGCTCGATTCGCCGATGCCGGCCAGCAGGATGGCATCGGCTTGCGCGGTGCCGGCCACGCGCTCGAGCAGGCCGAATGCCGCTCCCTCGCCGATCGAGATGCCGTTGCGCGCCACGTCATAGGGCCGGCACGGCTGGTCGGACAACAGCTCCAGCGAATTGAAGCCGTACAGGGTCGTGTAGCACAGCGAATCGACGCCGCCGACCACGGCTACATCGATCAGCCCGGCCTCCAGCATGCGCCGTGCCGAACTGAACACCTTGGCGCCGGATGAACAGGCCGAAGATACCGCAGCCGCCGGGCCGGCCAGCCCCAGGTATTGGCGCAGGAAAGCGGGCAGCGAGTAGGGGTTGTGGGTGGTGGCGTAGTGGAAGCCCGGCGGCAGCGCGCCGCTGGCAGGATCCCGCTGGCGATAGGCCAGTTCCGTCTGCAGCACGCCCGCGGTGCTGGTGCCCAGGAAGACGCCGACCCGGTGGGCGCCGTAGCGCGCCGCCGCTTCGCGCACGCGCGCGGCAAAGCCGTCCTGCTCCAGCGCCAGTTGCGCCAGCTGGTTGTTGCGGCAGTCGAATTCGGCCAGTGCGGGCGGAAGTGCCACGGCGTCCAGGCCGGGTACCTCGCCGACGAAGGTATCGAGCTCGACGCCGCCGAAGCGGCAGGGCGCCAGGCCGCCGCGCTGCGCACGCAGTGCCGACAGGGTGGCGTCTACACCGGCGCCCAGGCAGCTGGTGGCCGTGAAATGCGAGAACAGGAGGGGGGACACGGCTTAGGTGGAACGAATGGAGGAATCTCGGAAGGCTGTGCCAATTGTAACAAGCAGCAGCTCACTCAGGCCGGCGGCACGGCCGCGCGCAGCGTGACGCAGCGCAGGCCGGCTTGTTCGATGGCGGTGAGCAGGCCCGGCAGCACCGTGGTGCAGTGCGCGTTGCCGGCGGCATCGGTGCCGGGATTGCCGTCGTGCAGCAGCAGGATGTCGCGCCCGGCGAGCTTGCCGGTGAGGCGCTGTGCCACGCGTGCCGCGTGGTCGCCGCAACGGGTATCGAAGCCGCGCCGGGTCCAGGCGGCAAGCTGAAGCCCGAGCCGGCACAGCACCGGCTCAAGGAAGGGATTGCGCAGCCCCGCGGGCGCGCGGAAGAAGCGCGGCGCCTGGCCGGTGAGGTCGGTCAGCACCTGCTGCGCGGCACCGATGTCGCGCAGTATGCGTCCGGGACCGAAGACGGAGAAGTGCAGCCGGTGGTACATGCTGTGGTTTTCCACGGCGTGGCCGCGGCGGACGATTTCGCGCACTAGTTCCGGATGCGCCGCGGCGCGCGCGCCGACGCAGAAGAAGGTCGCGCGCGCGCCATGCTGGTCCAGCATGTCGAGCACGCGCGGCGTCAACGCCGGGTTGGGGCCGTCGTCGAACGTCAGTGCCACACAGTCACTGGCCGAGGGCGGCAGGCGCAGCAGGTTGGGGCCAAGCCACCGGCTGCGCGGCCACAGGCCGGCGGCGCACATTGCCGCATGGGCGGCGCCAACGCCGGCCAGCGCCATGCCCATGGCTTCAGGGTACGCCAGGATCGCGCCGGCGGCACCCAGGTGCACGGCGGCGGTGCCATAAAGCAGCGGGGTGGGGCGCCAGGGGCGGCTGTTGGAGGTGCCGCGCAAGGCAACGCGCGGTGCGGGATACGAATTCATATTGCACTCCCGGCTATGTCCGGCGCCGCGGGGCGCGCCAGGATCGCCGAAAACCACAGGGCCAGCACGGCACCTGGACCTACCGTCAGGCCGAAGGCCTTGAGCAGCGGCAGGCTCGACAGCGCCAGCAGGCCGAAGGCGGCCACCGTGGTCAGGTTGGCCAGCAGCAGCGACACCAGTGTATGCGGTGAAGCGCCCGCCACCTGGCTGCCCGCCGCGGGGCCGTTGAAGAATAGCGCGTAATTGGAACCCACGGCCATCAGCAGCAGCAGGCCCACCAGGTGCAGCAGCGTCAGCGGCTGGCCGAGCGCTGCCAGCCCGCCCAGCACCACCAGCGCCGCCGCGGCCAGTGGCAACACCGTGGCCACGACGCGCCGTGCCGAGCGCAACGCCACGGCCAGCAGCACGATGATCGCCAGCAGGCCGGCCAGCGACAGCAGCAAGGCCTCGCGTAGGTAGCCGGTGTAGAGGCGGTCGGATTCGCCCTTGAGGTCGACGAACAGCGTGTCAGCGACGCCGGCCCGCGCGACCGCGGCCCGCACTGCGCTGGTGTCGACGCCGTCGGCCGCGCCGGTGCTTTGCGGGGTGTGGGCCGGTGCACGCAGCGGCAGCGTGGCGCTCCAGCGCCCGTCGCGCCGCGCCAGCAACGCGTCGACAGCCAGCGCCATCGATGTGCCGCGCAAGTCCTCGCGCCGCAGCAGCGCCCCGGTGCGCGCCGCCTCGGCCTGCGCCAGGAACGGCGCGAACAGGGACGCGCGCACCGGCTGCGTGGCGATGGCGGCGCGCAGGCGCTGCGCCAGCTCGTCGGGCGGCGGCAGGCTGGCCTGGCGCTCGCGCTGGGTCGCCGCGCTGGGCAGGTAGCGCGCCGGGCTCTCGTAGCCGCCGATGAAATTCTGCGCCACCAGCGGGTCCAGTTCACGTGCCACGCGCTCCGCGCCCTGCAGCACGGACTCCTGGTCCGGCCCGGACAGCACCACCAGGTAGCGCACGTCGGGTGCGCCAAGGTCCTCGCGCAAGCGGGTGTCGAGGGCCTGGTCGCTGGCCGACACCGGGCTCAGCGCCTGCAGCTCGCGGCCCCACAGCGTGCCGCGGTGCATGGCCAGCACCGTGCCGGCTGCCACCACCAGCACGAGCACCAGCCAGCGCACCCGGTGCGCGCGCGCCGCCAGCCACTGCAGCCGGCGGCCCAGCGGCGCCACGTCGCGCAGGTGCAGCGTGGCCGGCACCAGCTGCGGCAGCACGAAGCGCGTCACCAGCGCCGCGGTCGTCAGCCCGGCAATCGAATACAGCCCCAGCTGCGCCAGCCCCGGAAAGCCCGACAGCAGCAGCGAGGCAAAGCCGCAGACCGAGGTCAGCACGCCCAGGCGCACCGTTGGCCAGAAGCCGCGCAGCCAGGCGCGCTCGTCGCGCCGGCCGTCGCGCGTGTACTGCGCGGACTGTACGAACAGGTAGATCGAATAGTCGACCGCCTCGCCGATCAGCGTGGTGCCGAAGCCCAGCGTCAGGCCGTGCACCGAGCCGCCGAAGCCCAGGCTGACCGCGGCAATGCCCGCCAGCGCGCCGCTCAGTACCGGCACCAGCCCCAGCACCAGCAGCGGCACCGAGCGGTAGACCAGCAGCAGCAGCGTGACGATGATAGCCACGCCGATGGTCGACAGGCGCTCCACATCATGGCGGATGGTGTCGCGCGCATTGACGGAAAACACGCCCGGCCCGGTCATCACCAGCTGGTACTGGCCAGCCGTCGCGGCCTTGGCAAACGCCTCGCGCACGGCCCCGATGGCTTGTGCCTGCGCATCCGTGTCAGACCCCGCGGCGGCGGTCTGGGCCAGCAGCACCGCGCGCTTGCCGTCGCGCGACGCCCAGGCGCCGGCGTGCATGGGCACGCGCTGCCCGGCATCCAGCTGTGCCAGCATCGCGGCCACTTCGCCGGTGGGATCGCTCGGCAGCAGCGACTTGGTGAAGAGCCCGGCGGACGAAGCCAGCAGCTCGAACGATTCATTTAGCGCCTGCGCCAGGCCGCGTTCACTGAAGCGCTCCGGCGTGACCGCGGGGCTGAGCAGGTAGCGGTGCGCAAACACGTATTGGCGGTCTGCGGCCTGGTTGACCGGCTCGCCGTTCTGGATCGCCGTGAAGCGCGGGTCGCCGCGCAACTGTGCCGCCATGGCACGCGATACCGCGGCGCGGCCATCGGCATCGCCGCCTTCGATCCCGACCAGGACCAGGCGCGATACCAGTCCGTCGCGCAGCTGGTTCACCAGCAACTGCTGCTCGGCGCTGGGCAGCCGCGGCAGGAAGGCCGAGAGGTCGGCCGTGAAGGTGGTGCGGCTGATGACGGCCGCGCAGGCGAGCATGGCGAAGATCCACAGTGCCAGCGCGATCCGGCGCGTCGCTGGGCGCATCGTTGCGGGCGGCGCTGCGCTCATGGGCGGCCGGCAGGTCGGATCTTCATCACCGAGCGGTCGCCGTCGGCCTGCCGGATCTCGACGCGGTCGAGCACATCCTGGCTGCCGTCGATGCGCACTTGGCTGATCACAGCGGCCATGCGCGAGTCCGCCGGTGTCAGCGTCAGCGTCCAGCGGCTGGCGCGGCCTTCCAGGCCGAGCTTGTAGTAGCGCTCCAGCGTCTGGCGGTTGCCTGCCAGCGTGCCGCGGATGCTTTCGATAAAGGCGGCCAGCTCGGGGTAGTTCTGCAGCGGCATGGTGTAGCGCTTGCCGTCGCGCTCGACCGTCAGCATGTCGCCGTCGAGCACCATGTTCTCGGCCTTGGGCGCCAGTGTGCGCTTCTCCAGGTGGTCGGGCGCCGTGAACAGCAGTTCGCCGGTCGACTGCACCGGCTTGTCGACTATCGCCAGGTACTTGGTCTCGGTGAACAGCACGCGCCCCGACTTGCGTTGCGCCAGGGTGGACATCAGCTGGTCGACGCCAAACGTGGCGGCGCCGGACGGTGCGGCCAGCGCAAGCATGGCGCCGGCCAGCAGCATTGACAGCAGGAAGCGGAAAGGGCGTCTGGAAAGGGACATCAGGGGCTGCTCACGGCTCGCGGGTCATGGCTCGTTGCCCGGCGGCGGCTGTTCAGACAGCGGCGGGCCGGCGTGCCAGAAATCGTAGAAGTTGAACCAGTTGTATGGGGCGCTGCGGCAGAACTGCTCCAGCAGGCGCACGTATTCCGCCAGCGCGGTCTGCACGGCTGCCTCGCGCTGGCCGCGCGCGGTGTCGGTGAAGTCCGCCAGCGGCACGAAGTGCACATCGTAGCGGTTGCCGCCGCGGTACAGGCCGGTGATGAAGAACACCGGCCGGCGCAGCATCGCCGCCATGCGCAGCGGGCCGGTCGGAAGGCCCGTGGGCGTGCCGAGGAAGCTGCACTGCTGCACCGGGTCGGTGGCGCGCTGCGACAGCGTGCGGTCGGCCAGCATGCCGATCATGTAGCCGCGGTCCAGGTAGTCGCGCACCCGCAGCATGGTGTCGAAGCGACCCAGCGCGATCACGTCCTGGCGCATCGCCGGGTTGATCGACTGCAGCACGTCGTTGAGCTTGTGCGCATTCTCCTCGTACATGGTGATCGCGACTTCCATCTCCGGGTGCCGCCGCCCGAGCGCGCGCACCACCTCGAAGCTGCCCAGGTGCGCACCCAGCAGGATTGCGCCACGGCCGCGCGCCATCGCGGCTTCCAGCTGCGCCTCTCCGTGCAGGCGGATATCGAACAGGTCGAAGCGGCCGTTGAGCAGGTAGATGCGGTCATGGATGGTCGAGGCGAAGGTGAACACATGCCGGTAGCCATCGACCCAGTTGGCCTCGCGCCCGAGGGCGCGGTCCATGTAGGCGCGCGAGGCATGGCGTGCCGCCGGTGCGAACAGCATGAAGTACGCCGCAATCCCCCGCAGCACCACGCGCCCGACGGGGCGGCCGAGTGCCAGCGAGATCCACGTCATGACGCGCAGCAGCGTGATGCTGCCGCGCTCCTCGCGGTGCGACCATTCGGATTCCAGCGGCGGCTGCCGCTTCCACAGCCAGCTCAGCATGCCGATGCCCCCGCTTGCGGCGCGGCGCCACGCACTTGCAGCGTGCCGCTGGCGACATCGCGTCCGGCGCTGCGCAGCGTGAAGCGGATACTCTCGCTGCCATCGGCCGCTGCGTCGGCCTGGTGAAGGATCTCCACGCGCTCGCCCGGGGTCACCGGGCTCAGGAACTTGATGGCGCCGGCCTGGGTGACGGCAAGGCGGCGGCCCAGCGCCGCGCCGAGTGCCAGCACCGCGTGGTCCAGCAGCACCACCCCCGGCACGATCGGATGGCCGGGAAAGTGGCCGGCGATGGCCGGGTGATCGGCGTCGATGACAAAGCCGGGCCTTGCCACGCTCTCGCCGTGGTGTGCCGCGGCAAGCCTTGCGACCAGCGCCGCCAGGGCTTCGCGCGGCAGCTTGCCGGAGGCATTGCGCGGCAGGCTGTCGGCAAAGAGCAGCGGGCGTGGCAGGAAGGCCGGGTCGATGCGCGCGCGCAGCGCCTGCTGGAGCTGCGCCGGGGCGACGCCTGGCGCCACCGCCACCGCCACCAGCCGCACCACGTGGCCATGCGTGTCGCCTTCGTGCGCATCATCGGGCATGAAGAACGCGCCGTCGCGCACGCCGTCAATGGCCGTGAGCTGGTGGTTCAGGTAAGCCAGCGAGGTGCGCTTGCCGGCGATATTCAGCATGTCGGCCTTGCGGCCATGGAGCAGGAAGTGGCCGGCATCCAGCGGTGCGATGGCGTCGCCCAGCGACACCGGCTGTTCGATATGGCCGCCTTCGGCCCAGGTCTCGGTGTCGCCGCCGTCGCCCTGGCGTGCCTCCAGCCGCACGCCAGGCACCAGTGTCCAGGCATCGGTCTGCGCGGTGCGGCGCGTGGCGACCTGGCCGGTCTCGGTGCTGCCGTAGATCTCGCACAGCGGAGCGCCGAACAGGGTCTCGGTCTCGCCCGCCAGCTGGCGGCCAAGCGGGGCGGTCGCGCACAGCACCAGGTCTGCCGGCGGCATCGCCATGCCCGACTGCACCAGCGTGCGCAGGTGCACGGGCGAGCTGACCAGCGCACGCGGCGCCGGCACCGAGGCGAGGGCATCGCGCACGTCGGCCGGATAGAAGGCCGGGGCCGCCACCAGTGCCGCGCGGCCCTGCAGCACCAGCATGACCGTGGCTTCCAGCCCGAACATATGCTGTGGCGGCACCGTGCCCACCACGGTCCAGGCACGCCCATCCAGCAGGCCTAGCCGCTGTGCCGCGGCATGCGCGCACCGGGCCATCGCGCCCCAGGTCTTGCGGTGCGGCACCGGCGTGCCGGTCGAGCCTGACGTGAACACGTACGCCATGACCTGGGTCGCGGCAATCTGCGGGATCTCGGTCGGCCCGTCCGTGGCGGCGCCGCGCAGGCCGTCGTGATAGCGGAACGCCGGCATGGCGCACGCCGCGTCAGGCTGGTCATGCAGGCAGAAGGCGTCCGGGGCAAAGTCGGCCAGCTGGCGCACCATCTCCGGCGTATGGGACGGCGGCAGCAGGGTGGCCTTGCCCGCCAGCAGCGCGGCGCACAGGCCGACGGCGAAGCGGTAGCGGTCGGTGCAGGCGTTGAATACGTGCCCGCCTGCCGGCAGCGCGGTGGCCAGGCTGGACGCATCGGCCAGGAACTGGCGCACGCTGACAGGCCGCCCGTGCGCCCAGGCGATGATGTCTTCGGGCGAGGCATGCGCGACGATGGGGAGCGTGGTCATGGGGCGGAGCCTGTGCCTGTTGCCAGTGTAGGGGCCGGGGTGCGGCGCGTCAGCGCGGCAAACCGGGCCGGCCCGCACGGGCAGCCATGACTGCGCGATAGCCATGCACCGCGTCCAGCAGGCCGCCGTGGGCCATGCCCGGGAAAGCGATGCGGCGGCACACGGCCTCGCCCACGAACATCAGCGCGATCAGCAGCGGCGTGGCCAGATTGGCGAAGCTGGACCAGGTTGCCACCGGCGCCAGCACGAACAGCAGCGTCGATATACCCACCATCGCGGCAAAGAACAGCGTCCAGGCCTGGGTCACGCGCAGCGTGTAGCGCAGGTGCGCGGGGGGCAGTTGGCCATGGATTGCCGTCGCGATCTGCGTGCACAGTGGCGTGTGGCCGGGGCGCAGGCTCAGCGCGAACATCACGCCCAGCGCGGCGTTGATGCCGGCGTGCTGCAGGAAATAGGTCCAGCCGAAATGCGTGGCCAGCGGCAAGCGCCAGATCCACAAGGCGGCGCAGGCTGCCAGCAAGCCAGCCAGCGCAGGGAGGCGCCACCCGGCGCGGCGGCAGGCAAGGAAGCCGATTAGCAGGAACGGCGCCGCCCCGAGCCACAAGGCGGCGATTTCGGCACCCGGCTGGTGTGCTGCACGGTGCAGGGCGGATTCGTAGGCGACAAAGGCGGCTACCGCGGCAATCCAGCCATGGCGCTGGCCTGGCGGCACGGCATCCTGCCGCAAAGGCATGGCCGGCGCGGCGGGCGTGGAGGGGCGGTCGAATTGCTGGCTCGATGGCATCTGCGAGGGTATATTGTGTGTAGCGTAAGTCGCTTGGCGCAAAGCGTTGCCGGAAATGACGCTGCATGGTGCGCGAAGCGAACGCTTTATACCCCAAAAGACCGGCCCGACGTGATGATGATTCCCAAAAGGGCCGCCTTTGTTGTTACTAAACTTCTCTCAACTGGCTGGGATTTGCCCCTTTTGATAGCATCGGTTGCCCTGCCGTGCGGACTGGACAACCTTGCCCGGACCCATGCCGCAGCGGCATTCCAGCCACCTAGCGACATGACCGAACTCGAAACCGAACTTGCCCGCCTGATCATCGACGAACTCGACATTGTCGAGTTGCGGCTGGAGGACATCCATGCCACCACGCCGCTCTATGGCGAAGGCTTCGGGCTGGATTCCATCGATATCCTTGAGATCGCACTGCTGGTGTCGCGCAAGTACGGGGTCGAACTGCGTTCGGACAACCCCGACAACAAGACCATCTTTGCCTCGCTGGGCAGCCTGGCCACCTACCTGGCGGAACACCGCACGCGCTAGCCCCGGCTCGCCGCACCCACCCTTTCGCCCTTTCCCAAAGCCAGGACCGGAGCACGACATGCCGCAGCAAGCCATGCCCGGGCCCGCACTGGTGACCGGCGGCAGCGTCTGCCCCATGGGTGGCACCGAGCCGTCCGCCACGCACCTGGTGCTGATCCCCAGCTATAACCCCGGCGTGCGCCTGCATGAAGTGCTGCGCGCGGCGCGCGCCGCCTGGACGCCGGTCTGGGTGGTCGTGGACGGCAGCACCGATGGCAGCGACCAGTGGCTGCTGGCGCAGGCGGCCACCGATCCCGGGCTGCGCGTACTGGTGCTGCCGCGCAACCAGGGCAAGGGCACCGCAGTGCTGCACGGCATCGACGCCGCCGCCGCCGCTGGCTTTACGCATGTGCTGGTGATGGATTCGGACGGGCAGCATCCTGCACACCTGATTCCGCAGTTCATGGCGATATCGCAGCGCAACCCCGGCGCCATGGTGCTGGGCCGGCCCGTGTTCGACGCCAGCGCACCGCGCGAGCGGGTCTACTGGCGGCGCATGTCCAACTTCTGGGTGGATGTCGAGACGCTCTGGGCAGGCATCGGGGATTCCCTGTACGGTTTTCGCGTCTACCCGGTCGCGCCGCTGCGCGCGGTCATGCGCGAGAGCCGCTGGATGCGGCGCTTCGACTTTGATCCGGAAGTAGCGGTGCGCCTGTGCTGGCGCGGCGTGCGCCCCATCAACGCCGATGCGCCGGTGCGCTACTTCGGCCAGCGCGAGGGTGGGGTATCGCATTTCCGCTATCTGCGCGACAACCTGTTGCTGACCGGCATGCATCTGCGGCTGCTGGCCGGCTTCGTGCTGCGGCTGCCGGTACTGGTGTGGCAGCGGCTGCGGCGGGCGACCGGCGGTGCGTCGTGCCGGCCGAAAGCCTGAACGGCATCCCGCAAAACAAGCAGAAAGGCCGCACGAAGCGGCCTTTCTGCTTGTTGGGCTCAGGGGCCAGGGTTTGCTTACTTGCCCAGTTCGTGACCAATCACGCCGCCCACCACGGCGCCGCCGATGGTCCCGGCGGTGCTGCCGTGAGTCAGCTCGTGTCCGGCCACGCCGCCGGCCACCGCGCCCGTCGCCGTACAGCCGGCCAGCGCCATGCTGGCACTTACCAGGAGCGCGCTTGCGAGTTTCCACATGATGGTCTCCTGCATCGTTGCCGGGCCAGTTGCAGGCAACCGGCCCCATGTGTCCAGCTTAGGCCCGTGCCGGGCAGGGGCCTCTCCGAGACACGCCGATTGCGCTGTAGGAATCGGACGACGGCAGGTGGCGCAGGGGTGGCGTCAGGCGTCCCCGGCGTGCTGGCGCAGGCGCTTGATCAGCGAAGAGGTGTCTGCGCGGCCGCAACCCATCTGCTGCAGGTCGGCATAGAACTGGTCGACCAGCGCCGTCACCGGCAGGCCGGCGCCGTTGCGGCGCGCCTCGTCCAGGCACAGGCCCAGGTCCTTGCGCATCCAGTCGACCGCGAAGCCGAAGTCGAATTTGTTGTCGATCATGGTGGGGCCGCGGTTCTCGAGCTGCCATGAGCCGGCCGCGCCCTTGCTGATGACGTCCAGCACCAGGCGCATGTCCAGCCCGGCGCGCTCGCCAAAGGCGATGGCCTCGGACAGGCCCTGGATCAGCCCGGCGATGCTGATCTGGTTGACCATCTTGGCCAGTTGCCCGGCGCCGGATTCGCCGATGCGCGTGACGGCGCGTGCGTAGGCGGCAATGACCGGTTCGGCGCGCGCATAGGCGTCGGCATCGCCGCCGCACATGATGGTCAGGATGCCTTTCTCCGCGCCGACTTCGCCGCCGGAGACCGGGCCGTCGACAAAGTGCAGGCCGTGCTCGCGCGCGGCGGCGTAGAGTTCGCGCGCCACGTTGGCGCTGGCGGTGGTGTGGTCCACGAAGATGCAGCCGCTGGGCGCGCTGAAGAAGGCGCCGTCATGCCCGGCCAGCACCGCGCGCAGGTCGTCGTCATTGCCCACGCAGGAGCAGACTACCTGCGCATCGCGCACGGCCTGTGCCGGCGTGGGCGCTGATTTGCCGCCGAACTTCTCGACCCATGCCTGCGCCTTGGCGGCGGTGCGGTTGTACACGGTGACCTCGTGCCCCTTGGTGGCGAGGTGGCCGGCCATGTGGAAACCCATGACGCCCAGTCCGAGAAATGCGACACGCATGCTGCTGCTCCGTTGCTTGTATGTTTGGGATCGGTGAGGCGCGGCCCCGTTTGCGTGATGCCACGCCGGGATCCTGCACCGGCGGGGCGGCTAGGCCGCCTCCGGCTCCAGAGTATACGAGGGCGCCGGGGCTGGGGCCAGATACAGAGCCTGGCACGATGTTGCGCTACAGGCTGCTGCTTCGGGCACATATAGTCATGGCATCGTTAAAATCAAAATACCTATGACATGAGTATTTGAAGAATACCCATGCTGTCGCTAAAATAGAAATACCTATCATATTGGTATTCCATCCAACGCGATGAAGCAAATTGTCTCTACTCCATGGCAGCTTGGCCAGATCCTGCAGGCAGCGCGCAAGGCGGCCGGCCTGAACCAGACCGAGGCTGCCGCGCGGCTGAATATCAGCCAGAGCCGGATGTCGCACATGGAACTGAACCCCGACAGCATCAGCGTCGACCAACTGCTGGCGCTGGTCGGCGCGCTCGGCCTGGAGTTGGTGGTCCAGGACCGGGCCACGGGAGCCGCCGAGGTGTCCGAGGTGGCGTGGTAATCATGGCGGCACGCAGGTCACGTACGCCGGCGCTGTCGGTCTGGGCCAACGGGCAGCGCGTGGGCACCTGGCGCCAGCCGTCCGGTACCGGGATGGAACTGGAATACGACGAGGACTGGATCCGCTCTGAAGCCGGGCGGCCCCTGTCTCTGTCGCTCGGGTATGGCCTGGGCAACCGGCGCGTGGTGCGTGGCGATGCCGTGCGCAACTACTTCGACAACCTGTTGCCGGACAGCGAGGCCATCCGGCGCCGGTTGGCGCTGCGCTTCCAGACCGGCTCGGTAGAAGCCTTCGAGTTGCTCGCCGCCATCGGCCGCGATTGCGTGGGCGCGGTGCAGATCCTGGGCGAAAACGAAGCGCCTGCGGGCATCGACCGGATCGAAGGCGAACCGCTATCGGACGAGCAGATCGAGCGCTGGCTGGAGGATATCGTCGCCACGCCCCCGCTTGGGCGGCATGAGCACGACGACGACTTCCGCATCTCCATCGCCGGCGCGCAGGAGAAGACTGCGCTGCTGCGCCATGACGGCCAATGGCTGCGGCCGCATGGCGCCACCCCGACCACACATATTTTCAAGCTGCCACTGGGCCTGGTGGGCAACCGCAGGGCCGACCTGAGCACGTCGGTGGAAAACGAATGGCTGTGCCTGAAGATCCTTGCCGCCTATGGCTTGCCGGTGGCCGATTGCGAGATGCTGACGTTCGGCCGCCGCAAGGTGCTGAGCGTCACGCGTTTCGATCGCCAGCCTCATCCGTCAGGCAATTGGCTGCTGCGGCTGCTGCAGGAAGATTTCTGCCAGGTGTTCGGCCTCAGCCCGCTGCAGAAATACGAGGCCGATGGCGGACCCGGCATGATCGAGATCGCCACGGTGCTGCGCAACTCAGTGGCCCGGGCCGATGATCTGCAGACGCTACTGGCCGCGCAGCTGCTGTTTTGGCTGCTGGCCGCACCGGACGGGCACGCCAAGAACTTCAGCATCCGCCTGCTGGCCGGCGGGCGTTACCGCATGACGCCGCTGTACGACGTGATGTCGATCTGGCCGGTGGTGGGCCAGGGCGCCAACCAGTTCTCCTGGCACAAGGCCAAGCTGGCCATGGCGGTCGCCGGCCGCAGCCGGCACTACGGTCTGCGCGATATCCAGCGCCGCCATTTCAATGCGATGGCACCGCGCTGTTTTCTGGGTGCCGATGCCGAGGCGCTGATCGGGCGCATCATCGCGCGGACCCCGGCGGTGCTCGCCGAGGTCGGCGCAGCACTGCCCGCGGGTTTTCCGCAGAAGGTGGCGGACACGATCCTGGAGGGTTTGCGAACATCGGTGCAGCGGCTGGGAGAGATGCCGGCGCAGGTGGAGGGGTGAGCCCCGGGGAGCCTTTGCCGCCGGAGCTGTCCGCCGCGCACATCACCACAAGGTAAGAACCCGCCTACGCCAGCTTCCGCCCTTGTCCTATCCCTTGCGCATCGCGTGCTGCCTACATTGAAGCCAGGTTGCACCACCGCAAGGAGCCGACTCATGTCATTCGCGCTATACATTATCGGCCTGCTGGTCCTGGTTGGCGGCATTGCCTGGGGCATGGAAACGGCTGGCCTCGCGCCCGTCTATATCGGTATTGCCTGCCTGATCGTGCTTGGCATCGGCATCATGGCGGCGGTTTCGCGTACCCGTACCAAGGACCCTTCTTGAGGGCTGCGTGCCCGGTGCCGTGCCGGGCCCACTTTCCGTGACGCCGCGCAGCGGCGGGCGCACGAGGTTGGCTTGGAACCAGGCCAGCGTTGCCTGCGCGCCATGGCCAGCCAGCATCGCCACTAGTTCACCGGGCCTCCGTGTCCGCCGTGTCTTGCACGGGCGGACTCGCCAGCTGCGCGCGCACCGCCGCCGCCAGTTCGGCAGCCGCCGGCGACAGGCTGCGGTTGCGCGAGGTCACCAGCCCGATCGAGCGCTCGGTCACCGGCGCGGTCAGCAGGCGCTCGACAATGCCGGGCTGGCGCACGGTGCCGGCCGCGATCTCGGGCAGCGCGGCCACGCCGAAGCCGCATTCGACCATGGCCGCGATAGTGGCCAGGCGCTCTGCCTCGAACACCGGCTGGAAGCGGATGCGGTTCTGCAGGAAGGCCCATTCCGCGTACTGGCGCACGCTGCTCGGGTGCGTCATCGACACGTGCGGCGTGCTGGCGGTATCGGCCCAGCGCAGCGGCCCGGGACTGCGCGCCAGTGGGTGAGCCGACGGAATCAGCAGCACGAAGCGGTCCGACAGCAGGGGCTCATATTGCAGGTCCGCCTGTTGTGGGTCGGCGGCGGTCAGCGCGAAATCCACGTCGCCGGCGCGCACCAGGTCGAACGCCGGGCCGGAGAGGGTATCGAACACCTTCAGCGCCACCTCCGGGCGCGCCTGGTGGTAGGCCATCAGCACGCGCGGCAGCATGCGCGCCGCCAGCGAGGGCAGCGCCGCCACCGCCACCTGGCCGCGCTCGGCGCTGGCAATGCCGGTCACGGCGTCGATGGCGCCGCGGAACGCCGCCTGCAGCAGCGCGGCCTGCTGCATGAAGACCTGGCCGGCCGCGGTCAGGCGCACGGTGCGGGTGGTGCGGTCGAACAGGCGCACGCCGACGGATTCCTCGATGCGCAGGATCTGCGTGGACAGGGCGGATTGCGACAGGTGCAGCTGGCTGGCGGCCTGGCGGAAGTTGAGCGTGCGGCCAAGCAACAGCATGGTTTCGATGTCGCGCATCGACAGGTTGATTTTCATGGGCGGTAGCGGGTCGGCGGTGTCTAGTGCCGGCCGGGTCACGCTATTGATCTGATTTCTGGATCATTTTATCCAGAAATTCGACTTCTTCAATCAAAGCAAGTTCTCTACACTGCCTGGATTCCTGGGAGAACCTATGTCGAACCCGACCGCTCCGGTCATCCTGAGCCGCCCTGGCGCCGCGCACGCGGTGGTGGTGGGCGGCGGCACCATGGGCGCCGATGTTGCCGTGGTGCTGACCCGCGCGCTGTGCCGCACCACCGTGGTCGAGCCTGATGCCGGCCGCGCCGGTGCCCTGCCCGGGCGCGTGCGAGGCAACCTGGCCGCGATCGGCCGTGAACAAGGCGCGGAGCGCCTGGCGGTGGCCGCGGCGCTGGATGATGTGGACTGGTCCACCGTGGACCTGGTGATCGAATGCATCCCGGAACGGCTGGACCTGAAGCAGGCGCTCTTTGCCGAGCTGGTGCGGCGCGCGCGGCCCGATACGGTGCTGGCCAGCAACAGCTCCAGCTTCCCGATCAGCGCCATCGGCGTGGGGCTTGACTCGCGTGCGCGCATGCTCGGCCTGCACTTCTTCATGCCGGCGCACCTGGTGCCGCTGGTGGAAGTGGTGATGGGCGATGACAGCGACGAGGCCTGTGCCGATGCGCTGATCGCCTTCATGCGCCGCTGCGCGATGGTGCCGGTCAAGGTGCGCAAGGACCTGCCGGGCTTTCTTGCCAACCGGCTGCAGCATGCGCTGTCGCGCGAGGCCTTCAGCCTGATCGACCGCGGCATTGCCTCGCCCGAGGATGTCGATGCGGCGGTGCGCTTCGGCTTCGGCTTTCGCTTCCTGGCGGCCGGGCCGGTGCTGCAGCGCGACCACGCGGGCATCGACGTGCACGCGGCCGCCGGCGCCACCATGTACCCGACCTTCTGCAACGACGACCATCCGGCGCGCTGCCTGTCCGAGCGCGCCGCCGACGGCCGCCACGGCATGAAGCGCGGCGAAGGCTTCTACCACTGGACCCCTGAAACCATTGCCGCCGAGCGCGCACGCTATGACAGCCTGCTGCGCGCCGGCCTGGCGCTGATCGCGCCTGAACTGCCCGAGATCGAGCCATGACCCAGACCCCTTCCCAAGCCCCTGTCGCCGCGGCCCGCGTGCCGCTGGCCGATGCGCCGCTGATCGTCACCGTGGCGCCCAACGGCGCCTACAAGCGCGCCAGCGACCATCCGGCGGTGCCGCTGACCGCCGCGGCACTGGCCGCTGAAGCGCGCGCCTGCCTGGATGCCGGCGCGGCCATGATGCACATGCATGTGCGCGATGCCGAAGGGCGCCACTCCCTCGACGTGCAGGCCTACCGCGACGCGCTGGCCGCGGTGAAGCAGGCCGTCGGCGAAGCGTTGCTGGTGCAGGTGACGAGCGAGGCCGCGGGCGTATACAAGGCCGCGGAGCAGATGGCGATGGTGCGTGAGCTGCGGCCCGAAGCCGTCTCGGTGGGCCTGCGCGAAGTGGACGTGCCGGAGATCCCGGACAGCGAACTGGCGGCGTTCTTCGCCTGGCTGGCGCGTGAGCGCGTGATGACGCAGGTGATCCTGTATGACGTGGCCGATGTGCGGCGCTGGCAGTCGATGCGTGAGCGCGGCATGGTGCCGCCGGGCGCATGGTCGGTGCTGTACGTGCTGGGGCGCTATGCCGCCGGACAGGTGTCGTCGCCGCACGACCTGCTGCCGTTCCTGCAGGCCGCGGGCGAGTCCGGCGACGCGTTGCCTTGGGCGATCTGCGCCTTCGGCCGCGAAGAGAATGCCTGCGTGACCGCGGCCGCGGCATTTGGCGGCCATGTGCGGGTGGGATTCGAGAACAACCTGCTGCTGCGCGACGGCAGCCGCGCACCCGGCAACCATGCGCTGGTGGCGCAGGCGGTGCAGGGCGGCCTGACGCTGGGCCGGCCGATTGCCGACGCCGCCGATGCGCGCCGCATCTACGGCGAGGTGCGCTGAGGCGCTGCCTCGCCGGGTGCCGTCAGGCGCCGTCGCTGAAGCTGTCGCGCGGGCCGTTGGGGTTATGCGCGCCGTCGGTGAAGGTGCTGCGCGGACCGGTTGCGGCGTTCGCGCCGTCCGTGAACGCGCTGCGGGTTTCCATGAGGCTGCGGGCGCCGTCGGTGAACGGGCTGCGGGGGCCGGTGGCGCTGTGCGCCCCGTCGCTGAACGGATCGACGTTGCGCGGTGCAGCCTGCGCAGTGCCGACCACGGCAGCGATAAGGGCGGTGGCCACAAAGACTTGCCTGAGTGCTTGCATGAGTCGCTTCTCCGTAAGGTTGCCGGCCCGGGGTGGGCGGCGGTGAAGCAAGTCTAGGCAGCGCGTGCCCACACGAGCATGACCGGCACATGACATTGGTGTCACTCGGCAGCGCACGTGCGCGGCAAGCGCAAGGCAATTGGCCGCGTGCCCGTGAGGGAAACGCAGCAGCGCCGGCAAAGGCTGTAGAATCACGGCTATCCGACCGGCCTGCGGTTCTATCGCCGGTTTTTCATTGCCCGCGGAAATGCAGCGGGCCTCTCACGAGAGTCATGTCCGAGTCTGATTCAGCCAAACTCGCTGCGGTGGCGTGGATCCGCGAGCAAATGGACCGTCATGCCCTGACGTTCGACGATCTTGTCGCCGCCGGGTGCTTTGATCATGTTGCCATCGACGCCGGGCATGAGCCGGCGCCTGAGGCCGCGCCAGCCGTGGCCCCGCTTGTCCCGCAGGCCGCCCCCCAGGCTGCCGCTGCACGCCCGCTGTACCGCAATGCGCTCGGCCAGAGCTGGGACGGGCAGGGCGAGTATCCAGACTGGCTGCAACGGGCCGTGAACGCCGGGCAGTCGATCGAATTCTTCCGAGTCGGATAAAAAGCGCAGGCGCGACAATTCGCCGCGCATTGCCGGTGCCGACGGAATTCCGCAAAACAGAAAAGAAGCGATGCGGGCGCTGTGCCCGCTATGACGCGCTCAGCAGCGTGCGGGCAGCAGGCGTTCCAGCGGCAGGATGTCGGTGAATGCACCCGGCGTGGCCATTGGCGCCGCGTGCGCCCAATGCACCAGCACCTCCGCAGGCAGTTCGCGCAGCACGCCGGACGCGGCCGATGGCCGCGTCTCCAGCGGCGTGGCGCCCTGGTCGGTCGCCTGCGGCGCATCGGCATCGTGCAGCTGCAGCGGATGGCCGCTGCCGGAAGGCTCGGCCATCACCTGGACCGCGCTGCCGCGGCAAGTGCCCGGGCCGGTGCCGTCCAGTGCCGCTTCCGCCTCCATTTTTGCGGCCGCGTGCCGTTCCGGCAGCGACAGCCCGGCAGCCTGTCCCGCGCTGCACACCGTGGCCACTGCCGCCGCGGCACCGGAGACGGGCAGCGCAAGCATGGCGAGGGACAGCAGCAGGTAATTCGGCAGGCGTTTCATCGGCAGGGGGCGGCGGGCAGGATGGGGGCAACGGTGGCGCAAGCCGGCAGGACGCCGGTAGTGATCGCGCATTTTACCGGGGTTTCCGCCTGCATTTCCCTGGCATGGCGATGACATTTCTGAAATCTTTGCCCATTGGCGGTCATCCTCGGCTAGCGTTACGCCATGGCGGCGCTGGTGCCGCCCGGAAAGTGATCGAACCATGCGTATCCTGATTGTCGAGGACGAACCCAAGGCGGGTGACTACCTGCACAAGGGCCTGACCGAATCCGGCTTCGTGGTGGACCTGGCGCGCGACGGCGCGGACGGCCTGGCCCATGCGCGCGAGCATCCCTATGACCTGATCGTGCTGGACGTGATGCTGCCCGGCCTGGATGGCTGGCAGGTGCTGCGCGAACTGCGCCGCGAGCGCGATACCCCGGTACTGTTCCTGACCGCGCGCGACGAACTGTCGGACCGCCTCAAGGGGCTGGAGCTCGGCGCCGACGACTATATGGTCAAGCCCTTTGCCTTTGCCGAACTGGTGCTGCGCATCCGCACCATCCTGCGGCGCGGCCCGCTGCGCGAGAGTGAGTTCATCGAAGTGGCCGACCTGCAGATCGACGCCATCCGCCGCCGTGTGGTGCGCGCCGGCCAGAAGATCGACCTGACCTCCAAGGAGTTTGCGCTGCTGTACCTGCTGGCGCGCCGGCGCGGTGAGGTGCTGTCGCGTTCGCTGATCGCCTCGCAGGTGTGGGACGTCAATTTCGACAGCAATACCAATGTGGTCGACGTCTCGATCCGGCGCCTGCGCGCCAAGGTCGACGATCCCTTCCCGCACAAGCTGATCCACACGCGGCGCGGCATGGGCTACGTGCTGGACGACAGCGAGGACCGGGGCCAGGACGCATGATGCGGCTGACGTCTTCGCTCACCACGCGGCTGGCGCTGGCGTACGGGCTGGCCACGGCAGTGATTCTTGCCAGCGTGGCGGCCTACCTGTCCGGGGCGCTGTCGGCGCAGCTGGAGGGGCGTGACGAGAGCGAGCTGATCGGCGAAGTGCTGCTGGTGCGCCACCTGCTGCGCGAGGTGCGCAGCGAGGCCGAGATCCGCGCCGATACCCACCGCTTTGCCGATATCGCGATGGGCCATGAGGGGCTGATCCTGGTGGTGCGCTCACGCCAGGGCGAGCCGCTGGTCACGCTCAACCCGCGCAATGAATCCGTGCCGGCGCTGCGCGTGCTGCCCGCCGCCACGCAGCCAGAGAAGAGCATGTTGCAGACCTGGTACCCCAAGAATGGCGTGCCCTCGCGCGGCATTGCGGCGTTGGGCCAGCTGGGGGATTCCGACAAGGCCGTGGAGATCGTGGTGCTGCGCGATGCCGGCTATCGAGTGGCGCTGATCCGCGAATACCGCCACCAGGTGCTGTGGGCCACGCTGTGCGGCGCTGCCGTGGCGGCGGGGCTGGGCTTCGTGCTGGCGCGGCGCGGGCTGCGGCCGCTGCGGCGCATGGCTGCCGATGCCGCCGCGGTCACCACCAGCCGCCTTGCCACGCGGCTTGACGTGGGCAGCGCACCGGCCGAGTTGCGCGAGCTGGCGGCGGCCCTCAATGACATGCTGGCGCGGCTGCAGGACAGCTTCTCGCGGCTGTCCGAATTCTCGGCGGACCTGGCGCATGATTTCCGCACGCCGATCAGCAACCTGATCGGCCAGACCCAGGTCACGCTGGCGCAGAGTCGCGGCGTGTCCGAGTATGAGGCGCTGCTCGAATCCAACCTGGAAGAGTACGAGCGCCTGGCGCGCATGATCGAGAACATGCTGTTCCTGGCGCGCGCCGACCATGCGCAGGTGGCGCTGGGCATCCGCACGCTGGACGCGCGCGAGGAACTGGACAAGATGGCCGAGTACTTCGAGGCCGTGGCCGCCGACCGCGAGGTCGCGCTGGCGGTGAACGGTACGGCAATGGTGCAGGCCGACCAGACGCTGCTGCGCCGCGCGGTCACCAACCTGCTCGACAATGCGCTGCGCCATGCGCCGGCCGGCAGCACCGTGCAGCTCGACGTGGAGCGCGCCCCGGCGCCGGGCGGCGGCACGACCTGCATCCGCGTGACCAATGCCGGGCCGGCGATCCCGCCCGAGACGCTGCCGCATATCTTCGGGCGCTTCTACCGGGCCGATCCGTCGCGCCGCAACTCGGCGGCGTCGACCGGGCTGGGGCTGGCCATCGTCGACACCATCATGCGGCTGCATGGCGGCAGCGTGACGGTGCGCAGCCTGGAAGGCGAAACGATGTTCTCGCTGCAATTTCCTGCCGAGGCATTGGCCACTGCCGTGCCGCCTGCCCCGGTCCCCGCCGCGGTTTCCTGAGTCCGGCCGGGCGCTTGCACCTAGCCGGCACGCGCGCATAATGGCGCGCGGGCGAACAGCCAATGCCATGCAGCCCGATCGACCATTCACAAGGAGAGCGACATGCAGGTGCAACCCTATCTGGATTTTGGCGGCCGTTTCGATGAGGCCGTGGCCTTCTACGGCAAGGTGCTGGGCGCGCAGGTCACGTTCGCGATGCGCTACAAGGACGCCCCGCCGAGCCCCGGCATGGAGGTTCCCGATGACTGGAAGGACAAGGTGATGCACGCCAATATCCAGTTCGGCGAAAACCAGGTGATGGCGTCCGACGGCCGGCGCGGCGAGCGCCCGGCGTTCAGTGGCTTCAGTCTGTCGGTGGGCGCGGTCAGCAAGGACGAGGGCCAGCGCATCTTCGACGGCCTGAGCGAAGGCGGCCAGGTGGTGGTGCCGTACCAGAAGACCTTCTGGGCCGAAGGCTTCGGCATGCTGGTGGACCGCTTCGGCATGTCCTGGATGGTCAACTGCGAGCACTGACCCGCCGCTGCGGCATGGCGCCGCGGTCGCTGCCATGCCGCTTGACTCTGTAGTCGCTACAGGGTCTTCAATGTCATCAGGTTAAACCAGCGGGAACAACAAGATATGGCTCGCACGTCACCTGAGGACGCACTTCCTCAAGATCACGCTGCCCACGCGCACGATGGCGCCGCCCACCGGCATGGCGGGCATGATCACGACCATCACCATCACCATCACCACCACGACCATGATCATCATGGGCATGGCCATGCGGAGGCCCGGCAAGCACCGGCGGCTTCCGCCTGCTGTGGCGGCGGCTGCTCGGCCACGGTTGCGCTGACGCCCGCGGCATCGGTCGACATTCCCGCCGGCGCGCAGACCGCTGCATGGCGCATTGACGCGATGGACTGCCCGACCGAGGAAACGCTGATCCGCAGCAAGCTGGGCGGCATGGCGGGCGTGGCGGCGCTGGAGTTCAACCTGATCCAGCGGGTGCTGACGGTGCATCACACCTTGCCGTCGCCGGAGCCGGTGGCTAGGGCGATCGAGAGCCTGGGCATGCAGCCGGTGCCGCTGAGCACCGAGGCCGCGCAGCAAGTCTTGCCGCAATCCACGACAAGCAAGCCCTGGTGGCCGCTGGCGCTGGCCGGCGTGGCCGCTTTGGGTGCCGAAGCGGCGGAGTGGCTGGGTCTGGGTTTGCCGTGGCTGCCCGCCGCGCTGGCACTGGCGGCAGTGGCGCTGGGCGGGCTGACCACCTACCGCAAGGGCTGGATCGCGTTGCGCAATGGCAACCTGAACATCAATGCCCTGATGAGCATTGCCGTCACCGGCGCACTGCTGCTGCGCCAGTGGCCGGAAGCGGCCATGGTGATGGTGCTGTTCGCGCTGGCCGAGCGCATCGAGGCGGCCTCGCTGGACCGGGCGCGCAACGCGATCCGCGGCTTGATGGCGATGGCGCCGGAACAGGCCACGGTGCGTCGCGCCGATGGCAGCTGGGACACCGTGCCCGCCGCCGGCGTTGCCGTGGGGGCGCTGGTGCGGCTGCGGCCGGGCGAGCGCGTCGCGCTTGACGGCAAGGTCGTGCGCGGCCAGTCGGCGCTGGACCAGGCGCCCATCACCGGCGAAAGCGTGCCGGTCGACAAGGCCGAGGGCGATGTGCTGTTCGCCGGCTCGATCAACCAGTCCGGCGAGCTGGAGTACACCGTGACGGCGCCCGCCAGCGATTCCACGCTGGCCCGCATCATCCACGCGGTGGAGGCCGCGCAGGGCAGCCGTGCGCCCACGCAGCGCTTTGTCGACCAGTTCGCGCGCATCTACACGCCCACGGTGTTCGCGATTGCGCTGGCGGTCGCGGTGGTGCCGCCGCTGGCCATGGGCGGTGCCTGGGTCGACTGGATCTACAAGGCGCTGGTGCTGCTGGTGATCGCCTGCCCCTGCGCGCTGGTGATCTCCACGCCGGTGACCATCGTCAGCGGGCTGGCCGCGGCCGCGCGCCGCGGCATCCTGGTCAAAGGCGGGGTGTACCTGGAGCAGGGCCGGCACCTGGCCTGGGTGGCGCTGGACAAGACCGGCACGATCACGCACGGCAAGCCCGCGCAGACCGACCACGCGCTGCTGGCCGAGGACGCGCCGCATGCCCGCGCCATTGCTGCCAGCCTGGCGGCGCGCTCGGACCATCCGGTTTCGCGCGCGGTGGCCACGGCGGCCACGGCCGACGGGATCGGCACGCTGCCGGTGGACGACTTCGAGGCGCTGGCGGGGCGCGGCACGCGCGGCAAGGTGCAGGGCGTGGCGTACTGCTTGGGCAACCACCGCCTGGTGCATGAGATGGGCGCCTGCTCGCCGGCGCTGGAGGCGCGGCTCGAAGCGCTGGAGCGCGAGGGCAAGACCGTGGTGCTGCTGGCGCGCGTCGACGGCAACGGCGCCGCCACGGCGCTGGCGCTGTTCGCGGTGGCGGATACCGTGCGCGACACCAGCCGGCAGGCGATTGCCGAGCTGCATGAACTGGGCGTCAGGACACTGATGCTGTCGGGCGACAATCCGCACACGGCGCAAGCCATTGCCGCGCAGGTCGGCATCGATGAAGCGCGCGGCGACCAGTTGCCGCAGGACAAGGCCGACGGCATCGCGGCGCTTGCCGGCGCCGCCCACGCGCGCGGCGGCCGCGTCGGCATGGTGGGCGACGGCATCAACGACGCACCGGCGCTGGCGCGTGCCGATATCGGCTTCGCCATGGGCGCAGCCGGCACCGACACCGCTATCGAGACGGCCGACGTGGCGCTGATGGACGATGACCTGCGCAAGATCCCGGCCTTTGTGCGCCTGTCGCGCCGCACCGCAAGCATCCTCACGCAGAACATCACGCTGGCGCTCGGCATCAAGGCCGTGTTCCTGGTGCTGACGGTGCTGGGGATGGGGACGATGTGGATGGCGGTGTTCGCCGATATGGGCGCGAGCCTGCTGGTGGTGTTCAACGGGCTGCGGGTGGGGGCGGAGCGGCGCGGCTAGCTGTTGCCGGCAGACGTCCTCCCGCTGGCGGTTTGCTCCCCTCTCCCGCTTGCGGGAGAGGGGCAGGGGGGCGAGGGCAGGCGCAGGCAATACCACAGGTTTTAACTTC
This sequence comes from Cupriavidus sp. GW823-FHT06D04, assembly GCF_058795055.1. Taxonomy (NCBI): domain Bacteria; kingdom Pseudomonadati; phylum Pseudomonadota; class Betaproteobacteria; order Burkholderiales; family Burkholderiaceae; genus Cupriavidus; species Cupriavidus sp. GW823-FHT06D04. The sequence goes on from NZ_JBXAHL010000053.1 coordinate 38,029, forward strand.
GTGGATACGCCCGGCCCTCACCCCAACCCTCTCCCGCAAGCGGGAGAGGGAGCAGACAATCGGTAGTCGGGACGATGTGTCAGCTCACCTGCGGCTGCACAATCAACTCGCCACTGCGCCCCGGAATCTCTCCCCAAGTTACCGGCAACTCCGGCAGCCTCTGCCGGTCCAGCCCGCGATACCACGTCGCCATCGACACCAGCTCGTGCCCCTGCGCACGCCATCCCGCCAGCAGCCGCTCGAACACCGGCGCCAGCTTGCCGCCTTCCAGCTCGGTATGCAGCGTGAAGACATGGTCGCGCGTGCCTTCGGTCAGCTTCAGCAGCGCGGTGTGGACGTTATCTTCGGTCAGGTCGTCGGTGCCGATCAGTTCATCCAGCGTCGGCAGCGTGGTCGGCATCTGCACGTGCCGGCAGGGCACGCCGTCGATGGTCGGGATATAGGGCGCGGTGCCGCGTCCGTCGGACGCATAGGCCATGCCCCAGTCATCGATCTGACGGAACGCATCCTCATTCATCTGCCAGCCTGCCGCGCCGTGCGTGGCCGGTGCTTCGCCGAAGATCTCGCGGTAGCGCGCGAACGCCTGCTGCATCTGCCGGCGCGTCCAGACAGCATCGCGCTCGCGCACGTTGTCCTGCCAGTAGACGTGGTCCCAGGTGTGGATGCCGCACTCATGGCCGGCCGCGCGCGCCGCGCGCATCTCGGCGGCGCCCTTGCGGCCGATGTCCGGCCCCGGCAGCAGCACGCCGTACATCAGCGTGCGCAGGCCATAGTTGGACACCACCGAGGTGCGCGACACCTTCGTCAGGAAGCCGGGCCGGAATACGCGCCGCAGCGCCCAGCCGGTATGGTCGGGACCGAGGCTGAACAGGAAGGTGGCCTGCGCCTGCGCAGCCGCCAGCATCGACAGCAGCTTCGGCACGCCTTCGCGCGTGCCGCGCAGCGTGTCGACGTCGACCTTCAGGGCAATGCGTGCCATCTGCGTTGCGCGCTCAGTTGGCCGAATCGACCAGCGTGCGGGCCTCGACCACCTTGCCGCGATACGCCTCGAAGATGCGGCGCAGCGCCGCTTCCATGCTGATCCCAGGCTTCCAGCCCAGTTCTTCGATGGTGTTGTCGATCTTCGGCACGCGGTGCTGCACGTCCTGGTAGCCCTTGCCATA
>NZ_JBXAHL010000054.1:0-37155 GCF_058795055.1 Cupriavidus sp. GW823-FHT06D04
GCTTGTTGTTTCGGTCATAAGGGCGTTTCTTTCGATATCGTCTCATGACCTCAACACACAAGAAATCTGACAGGCTCATACCTGGACAACAACCGGCACTTCATCGTGAACTACGGTGACCGCTATCGGCGTGGGGAGCCCATTGCATCAGGTTTTGTCGAGTCGGCCGTCAACCAGGTGGTCAGCAAGCGATTCGTCAAACGGCAGCAGATGGCCTGGCGGCCTCGGCACGCGCACAACCTGCTGCACCTCCGGACCGCCGTGCTCAATAACCAGCTCCGGTCCTACGTTGAGCGATGGTATCCCTCCATCGCCGGAGAAGAAGACCACCGCCTTGCCGCTTAGTCAGCCCCCGGTTTGGCGCGGTCTCCTTTATCTGCGTGGTTCGCGACTCCATCCTGGGCCTTACCCGGTCTCTTACTTGGGGTTGCGACGGCGCCTGAACCCCACCTCGCTACATCATGCTGTCGTCTGTTCGAGATCATTGACCGATATTGCTAGCGCGGTGCTAGGGGCGTCGCACGTTCTTGCTGCCTCTCACAAACGGCTTGACGTACTGCGGTGCGATTAGCTTGGCATCGTGGCCGAGTGCCCGCAGTTCTCGCGCAAGACAAATGGGTGCCGGCGCAGGCCTCCATGACCAGCGTGTCGCTGGCCTGTCGTGCCGTTCATCAAGCTGGTCCGACGGGGTGCCGCTCGTGCACGTCGGCAAGCACCGCCTTGAAGACGATCTCAATAAGCTGCTCCGGAAAGGCCAGCCTCGATACGCCGATCAGATTGCTGGTGCACTGAGGCCGCGCGTTGGCGTAGGCTTCTTTGCGCACCTTGCCCGCTACTGCAAACGCCTCATCGACATCGAGGACATAGAGCGTCTCTTCCACCACGTGGTCGAGGGTGGCTCCGAACTGTGCCAGGATCCTTGCGGCGTTTGCATAGGTCACTCGCATCTGCTCCGCCATCATCGAGAAGTCCGCTGGCTTGCCGTTTTCATCGAGCGCAGCAGGCGCGATCATGCCGCCCTTGTCGTCGTGGCTGAGCTGGCCGGACACATAGATCATGTTTCCGATCTTGATCGCCTGTGCATAGCCGTAGTCGTCTTCCGCCGGCACACCGTGATAGGCAGCCTCTTTTCCATTCGCTGCGGTCGTGTTGGTCATATCTGATCTCCTGTTGAATAAGCCGGCCCGGATGTCCGGGTCATTTGTTTACCTCATGACTTCTGAGCGTTGGGCCATGAGCCCTGTACGGAAGCCAGAAGGAGAGAAAGCGATGCAGCTAGCAGAACGAGATCCTTAAGAAGGAACTGGCCAGGCATAGCTGAAATGGCCGGAAATCCACCCGCCGTCGCTTCTGCTACGCCGGGGGTGGTCAAGAAGAAGGTGAGCGTGATCAGATAGGTCGCAGCCGACATCGCCGCTCCCAATGCGGAGAAAATGGGCTGGAAGGCTCCGAGAATCAGCGCTGCTGCGGTCGACAGCTCAAGTACACCTATAACGTAACTTGCCCCTTGAACTCCGAACACGGCGTGCAACCAGCTCATGATGGGGCTGTTGGCGATGAACGGAGCGATGCCGTTGGCTTCGTAAGCGGTGAATTTCATTCCACCGAACCAAAGAAAGATGGCGACCAGCGCCCATCTGAGCAGGGCCAGAAGAGAGAGCGATCCAACGCTCTTTTCAGCGATTTGTAGACGAAACTGATTTGCACGAGTGATCATTGGGGTTTCCCCTTCAAGTTGTTCATCGGGTGGTTAGGAGCCTCCACTGTAGGCCCACCAGATATCGATTTCGAGACTACCTTTGCTCAATAAGATGCCAAAAAGGATCAAAACAGCGAGGCAATCCATCCCCCCAAACGCGGCACGGCCCGGCACGACGCAAGCCGTCTGTCGAGATCGAGATTCAGGTGCTTGCAGGTATAGACGAGCGCGTCGTGGATCACTTTCCCGAACGAAACAGAACGACAACGACATTCCGATCCGCCACGGATCTGGGTAGTTGCTACTGGGCGTGCATGTTGGACCGCGCATCATTGCTAGACCCAGACCCGAATGAGCTCCGCTCGAAGGAATGGCCTGCCTTGCGCCGGCGCATCTAGCGCCTCATCGAAGCTGCACACGGAAAGCGAAGCGCATTACTCGGCTTCGCGCGCCAGGCGGCGCCATTGCCCCGGCGTCATCCCCATCCTGTCGGTGAACACACGCCGGAATGCCGATACGGATCGATACCCGACTGAGTCGGCCACAGCCTCCGCGGTCATTGCCGGCTTCTTCAGCTCGTTGGCGGCCAGGCTCATCCGGATATCGGTCAGCAGTTCGTTGGCCGAGCGCCCCAGATTGGCCTGAAAGTGCCGCATGAAGGTGGCGCGTGACATGCTGCACAAGTCGGCCAGATCAGACAGGTTCCAGGGTCGCGCCGGATCGGCGAACATGGCTGAAATGGCCGGGGCCAGTCGTGGATGGCCGGCAAGCGCCAACAAGCCTGCCGGGGCCTGTTCGGATTCGCTCGCCGCGCGCAGTACCAGTGTGAACAGCGCGAAGCTAAGCGCGTTGAGCATGGCATATCCGCCCGGTTTATCGCCGGTGGACTCCATGCGCATCAGCCCCACGAGACTGGCCAGGTGGTTCGAAGCGGACACGATGCCCTCTTCACCACGGCCGTCCATGGCCCGTACTACGAGAGTCGTGGGTAGATAATCGCGAATCAGCCGATCGTGGGGCGGCCCGATGAAAAATCGCCCGCACAACATGTCCAGATGCTCGCCCTGGCCGTCATTCTCGCTGAGCGTCCATCCTGCAGAACCTTGGCGATTGTAGGTAAGACCCGGCGCATGTCCGCTGCCATCGTGCAGCACGTGCGCCGACCCGTGAGGCAACAGCGCGATATCTCCACCCACTAGCTCCCTGGCCGTCCCCGTCCCCGGATCCTCAATAATGGCCCGGCCCTTGAGCACGACGTGGTAGGGAATCTCGTGCGCCGCGGACTGATCCCAGGCCACACGCCATGGCGCACCGTAGACGCAGCGAACCTCCAGCTGGCCAGTGATGTTGATCATTTGCAAGAGATGGCTCAGCCAGTCGACTTGGGACATAGGACCTCGGGAACTTGATACGCTCAAGCGTCTTATTGCGATTGCACACCGGTTGTACGCACCACATGGCCTCAGTGCAAGAGCTGATCGGACACGTTGCGCACCGGCCGAGCTGCTCGATTGCAACCATCTATCGCGACCCAGCCAGGATCATGGAGGATAGCGATGCGCCGAACGAGTCCTGAGGACAGTACCCGCATCAGCGGGTTAGGCCAATAGCTTTCGGTACTGGATGAAACCCGAGCGATCAGCGATGCGGTCGTAAAGCTGCATGCCGTTATGGTTGGATTCGTGTGTCAGCCAGTGCACACGGGACGCCCCGCGACGTCGCGCTTCCGCATAGACATGCTCGATCAGCGAGCGACCGATGCCGCCGCCACGCGCATTGTCAGCAACAAACAGGTCCTGAAGATAGCAGTAGTCGCCCGTCGTCCAGGCAGATCGATGGTAGATCGAATGCACCAGCCCCAATGCTTGTTCGCCCACCATGGCAAGCGCTGCATGCATCGGTTCGTCTGGGTCCAAGAAGCGCCTCCAGGTATTGAGCGTCACGGACTCGGGGATATCCACTTCGTAAAATCGCTGATAGCTTTTCCACAGCGAACGCCACATATCAAAATCGTAGTTATCAATGGCTTTGATCTCGACTGATTGCATAGAATATTCCTGAAATAAGAGATGTGCATTCATGCACTGGCCGTCATCTATGGCGGTCAATTGTCGCTGCGTGAATGTTGCGCCCGTCTTTGGCCCGTGACTATTGGTAAGTACCGTTCGCTGCAACGGCGTCTACGCAGCTCGTGGGGCCTGCAGAAGCCTTCCCTCTCCGGGCTTCTGGCTAGGCCGCCGTCACTTCGAGCCCGCGCTGCACCGCCGGACGCGCGAGGCCGCGATCGAGCCACATCTGCACATGAAGAAAGCGGTCGAAGCCAACAATCTCGCGCGCTTCGTAAAAGCCGATCAGGTTGCGCACCCAGTCAAGCAACGAAATATCGGCGATGCTGTAGTCAGCGCCCATCACCCAGTCGCGGCCTGCGAGCCGTTCGTCGAGGACACCGAGCAGCCGCGCTGATTCGGTTGCGTAGCGGTCGCGCGGGCGCTTGTCCTCATAGTCTTTGCCGGCGAATTTGTTGAAGAAGCCAACCTGGCCGAACATCGGTCCGACACCGCCCATCTGCCACATCAGCCACTGGATCGTTTCGTAGCGCGTGCCGGGATCGGTGGAGAGGAACTGCCCCGTCTTGTCGGCGAGATAGATCAGGATCGCTCCCGATTCGAACAAGGCCAGCGGCCGTCCGCTCGGACCGTCAGGATCGTAGATCGCAGGGATCTTGCCATTGGGGTTGAGCGCGAGGAAGGCCGGACCGTGGTTCTCATTCGCCATGATGTCGATGCGGTGCGGCTCATAGGCGAGGCCTGTCTCCTCCAGCATGATGCCGACCTTCACTCCGTTGGGCGTCGGTAAGGAAAAGAGCTGGAGCCGATCGGGGTACTGCACCGGCCAGCGCGTGAAAATTGGATGATTGAGTGTCACTTTCTTCCTCCTAGACTTGTCGGCACATACGAAAAGCCCGGACGCGTTCCCAAAACTCTTTCCCGGGTGCTTACGGGCTCTGGCGTTACGCTAGGACCCTCGGAGAGGGTCGATGCGGCCGGATAAAGTTCAGATCGAGCCAGCCGGTGTGACGGCAGGAAAGTCCTTCTCGGGGTCGAACACGTTGTTGAAAAAATTCGTCAGGGAGTACATGGACACCAGCGCGACGATCTCCATGACGTTCGCATCCGTGTAGCCGGCATCGCGCACAGCTTTCAGATCGGTGTCACTGACCTGGCCGCGGGTCTCGATGACTTTGCGCGCAAACTGGAGGGCGGCGTCCCGCTTCGGGTCGCTGGCGTGGCCCTTCCGAGCGAGAATGATTTCCTCGGCCGACAGCTTGGCCATATGCTCGGCCGTAAAGCTGTGAACTGTCAGGCAGTAGTTGCAGCCATTCACTTCGGAGACAGCGAGACCGATGCCGTCACGCGTCTTCACGTCGAGCGCCCTGCTCAAGGAGCCGAGCAGAGTGGCCCATGCGTTGAACGCAATCGGGCTCTGCGCGAAGCTCGCCATCATGTTTGGGGTGAACCCGATGTTCTTGGTGAACGCATCGAGAGTCGGTTTCGAATCGGCCGGTACCTGTTCCGGCTTTAGAGCTACAGTTCTTGCCATCATAATCTCCGTGAGTTACGCGTTTTGCTAATTGGGGAAAGTCCATGTGGGAACCATCCCTCGGCTTACTTCGTGCCCGAGTCTTGGGTCGAAGCTGGTCATGCCTTCAAGTAGGAGGTACCTTGCGGCCGCCTCCCGCTTGAAGGCCACTTAGTCGTTCGGCGCGATCACTGCCGCCGCGACGCACCTATACCAAATCCAACACATCGTCCACCGGACGGCGCGGCTTCTGCGCCCAGTTTCCCGGGCGCTCTGCCCCGATGGACAACAGCATGACCGGCACTTCGTTTGCAGCCAGTCCGAACTCGCGGTGCACCGCTTCGGCATCGAAACCGATCATCGGCGTCGAACCCAGGCCCAGCGAGCGGGCCGCATAGATCATCGCCGCCGCGCCGAAGGTGCCGGTGCGTACGGCCTCGTCGCGCTGGCGCTGTGGGTAGTCCATGTACAGATCGCGTGCGGGGATTTCCCATTCAGGCACCATCGTTGCCGGCATAACGCCTGCTTCAACCAACGGAGCCAGGCGTTCCGGTATTACGCTGGAATCGGCCAATTGGCCGCAGACGATGAAGGTAACGGCGGCATCGGTGATCGCAGGTTGATTCCAGGCGATCGGACTCAGCCGAGCCTTGGCTTCACGTGTGCGCACGGCGATGAAGCGCCAGTTCTGCATGTGGAAGGATGTCGGCGCGGCGGTGCCGATTCGCACCAGCTCGCGGATTTGGTCGTCGCTCAAGGTGGCGGCAGGGTCGTAATACTTGGCGGCGCTGCGGCTCAAGATACATTCGATGACAGCATTGGTAGTTTCGTTGGTCATGGTTATTCCTATGGGTGAAGCGATAGGCTGTCCGGCAAGGCGGCTCACTCTACGGCCGGAAAGTCGACGTCGGTACCGTTGATACGGTTGAAGGTACTGGTGAAGATGGCGAGCGCGATGGCAAACGAGATCTCAGCCAACTGGGTGTCGGTGTAGCCGGCCTCACGAATGGCAGTGAACTCATCTTGGCTGATCGTGCCGCTGGTGGTCTGCAGGTGGGACACGAAGCGCACCAAGGCATTACGCTTGGCGTCACCCGTGGCTTGCCCCGCGCGAATGGCGCGCAAGGCATCGACCGGCAGGCCCACCATCTTGCCCACAAAGCTGTGGGCGGCCACACAAACGTCGCAACCCGCCTTCACGCTGACCAACAGCTTGATGGTTTGGAGGTCTTGCTGGCTCAGGCTGCCCGAGGCCAGTGCGCCTTGGGCGTTGAGCAGCGCGGCCAAAGAGGCCGGCGCGAGGTGGCCCAAGGCGGCGTACGTGTTCGGGACACGGCCACCGGCAATCTTCTTGACCTGCGCGTAGATATCAGCGGTGGCGGACTCGATGGCGGGAATAGCGATACGGCTCATGGTGCGACCCTTTCATCAGGTGGTTAGGAGCCTCCACTTTAGGCGTACCCGATACCGATTTCGAGACTACCTTTGATCAATAAAATGCCCAAAAGGATCAAAACAACGAGGCGACCCATCCTCCACCTTCGGCGCGGCAATGAAGCGCGACGTTTGCGGTACGGTTCCCGGATGGGGTCATGCAGCAGCGGTACTCGCACATGACGTACCAGGCCGGCACCCCGCGCGGTGATTGCCACCGCCGAAGCCCGGTACGCCACCGATTTCCTCGAAGACCTGGAGTCTTTCACCGTGCCCCCAAGCTGGGCATCCATGGTGACGACGACCAGAGTGCGCCGGTGGAAGTCACTGGGCGTGAGTCGGCACGCTTCCTTACGCATAGCGCGTTAAGTGGAGTACGAAGGCGGCAGCCACTATTTGGCTCATTAGGCGACAGGTGTGCGAGGACATGGGTAAGCGAAGTCTCCGGTCTGCACAAGCGGAAGGGAGCAAAACCGATCGGTGATCAGGCCGCGAGTTGCAGCGCTGCCGCGCCGAAATGCGGATGCCGCGAAAAGATCAGCAGCCCACGAAGGCCAGCAGCACTTCGCTGCGTTCGCCGCCACGGATCAGCGGCCACGGCGTCGCGCGTCCGGTGCGGTTCGACAGGAAATTCACCGCCTTGTGCTGCGCCAGCTCCCTGAGATCGTGAGGCGTGCCGAAGTGGCGCAGATAGATCGGCGACGCATAGAAGGCCAGCCTCAGCCGGCCGATGCGACGCGCCACCATCGATTCCTCGAGCGCACCCACGCGCAGCACCACGTCCACGCCTTCCTTGAGCAGGTCGATCGGCTTGCCGTTGCTGGTCAGTTCGAGCTTTAGTTCCGGATACGCATTGAAGAAGTCGTGCAGTTGCGGCATCAACACCATTTTCGCGAGCCCGCTCGTGGTGTCCACCGTCAGCGTGCCGCGCGGCGAGTTGTTATGGTGCGTCAGCAACTGCTCCGCTTCCTCGACGTCTGCCAGGATGCGTACGCAGCGTTCGTAATAGGCGGCGCCATCGGTGGTCACGCTGATGCGTCGCGTGGTCCGGTGCAGCAGCTTGACGGCCAGATGGGTCTCCAGCTTCTGGATCAAGCGGGTGAGCGTGGCCTTTGGCAGGTCGAGCGACTCCGCTGCGCCCGCAAAGCTGCCTACATCCACCACCCGAGTGAATGCCTGCATTGAGACTAGACGATCCATGATGAGAGCTTTAGAAAGGAGTAAGACTTAAGCGCATTCTCCGACCGTTACGTATGTCGCAAACCGTGAAATGGGTCACACCGATATCAAACACAGCTATCAAATGACCCGAACGTGTCCAAGCTATTGACCCGTAAAGAAAAGTTCCCCGTACCGTGCCCTTGACAGGTAGTGGTCTTTTGCTTGCGAAGCGGTGGCGCTCTTGCTTCGGTATACGGCGGCGGCGCGCGGATTCCTGTCAACATGCTGCGGGGGCTGATCTCCGGGCAGGCCGACCTGGGGGTATCGAACATGCCGCTCGCGCACCCGAATCTGGAATCGCGCTTGCTGGTGAAGAACCCGATCGTGGCGCTGATTCCCGCCGGTCACCGGCTCAGTACGCAAGGCTGGGTCCGCCCAAGCAAACTGGCGGGGGAGTATCTGATCGGATACGGGCCGGACGTACCCTTCGGCCTGCTGGTGCATGAGGTCTTTGGCCGGGAAGGCGGCCAGTCGGACATGCGGGTGCAGGTGGAACAGGCCCACGGCCAGGGCGCTGCCCCAAGCGGGCGCAGGTTTACAACCTCCCGTACCAACCGAGATGTGGGTAAAGGCAAGCCCGTTGTACGGGAGAGGGCGCCTGCCAGAGGCATACTAACCGGATCAGTTCTTGGCAACCGACTCCGGCAACGGACCCCAGCCACCGCCCAGGCTACGCACCAGCGACACCGCAGCCGCCGCGCGCAGGCCGGCCACAGCGTTGGCATCGCGCTGCGACTGCAGCACTGTGCGGTCCGCGTCGATCACGGTCAGGTAGTCCACCGCTCCGGCATCGTAGCGGCTGCGCGAGGTGCGCTGCGCCCGCTTCGCCCCGGCCAGCGCACCGTCGAGCGCCGTGGCCTGCTGGCTGAGCCAGCGCACATCGGCCAGGCTGTCTTCCACTTCGCGGAAGGCCACCAGAACGGTCTGCTGGTAGCGCGCCACGCTTTCCTCATGTGCGACGCGGGCACCGGCCAGGTTCGAGCTGTTGCGGCCACCGTCAAACACGGTCTGCGCGACGGTAGTGCCGACCAGCGGCCCAAGCATCCAAGTACGCGACGACCACTTGAACAGGTTCGACAGGTCTGACGACTCAAACCCGAACAACGCCGTCAGCGAGATGCGCGGGAAGAACGCTGCCTTCGCGATGCCGATGCGCGCATTGGCCGCTGCCATCTGGCGCTCTGCAGCAGCGATATCGGGGCGACGTTCGAGCAGTTCCGACGGCAGTCCAGCCGGCACGGACACCGGCGCGGTGTCGAGCGGCCTCGCGGCCAGCCCGAACTGCGACGGCGCCACGCCGGTCAGCACGGCGAGCGCATGCTCCTGGTTGACCCGGCGGCGCTCGGTACTGGCCAGGTCGGCACGCGCGGTGCCGAGCTCGGCTTCGGCGCGTGCCGGGTCCAGATCCGTCGTCTCACCCGCTTCGTAGCGCTTGCGCAGCAGCGACAGCGCGTCCTCGCGCAACTTGATCGTCGCGTTGAGCAACTCGCGGTCGCTGTCGAGCGTGCGCAGTGCGAAGTAGGCTTGCGCCGTATCGGCTTGCAGCGCGAGCTGGACCGAACGGTACAGGTCCGCGGCGCCCTGCTCCTCGGCACGTGCCGCGTTCACACTACTGGCCACGCGGCCGAACAGGTCCAGCTCGTAGTTGGCAAACAAACGGGCCTTGTACACGGTCCGGGCCGGCACACGCGTGCCATCGGGCAGCCCTTGCGAGGCGGCCGAGGGCTGCGTGCGGGTCGGATCGAAGCCCGCCGTCAGCTGCGGATACATGTCCGCCTCGGTGGCGCCGGTGAACGCGCGCGCCTGCTTCAGGCGGGCCGCCGCAGCGACCAGGTCCTGGTTATGCGCGTTGGCCGCGTCGATCAGGCGGTCGAGCTCGGCATCGCCAAACACCTTCCACCAGTCGCCGCGCTGCTGGCCCTCGGCCGGCGCGGCGGTCTTCCACTGCGCACCCTCGGTGGCGGCGGCCTCGGCTTCCTTGAACGTCGCAGCGGTGGCCGTCTCCGGCACCTTGTACGTCGGCGCCAGCGAGCAGCCCGCCAGCACCAGCGCGGCAGCCAGGGTGGCAAGCTTGGGCAGGTACTGCTTCATCACGTTGTTGTTCATGTCTTTCACCATCACTCTGCGGACGCCACGACGTGCGAGGCCGAAGCAGCCGTCGACACCGCCTCATGGCGTTGCTTGCGGGTGGCCAGTAGACGCAGTGCCACGTAGAACACCGGCGTCAGGAACAGGCCGAAGAACGTCACACCCAGCATTCCCGCGAACACGGCCACGCCCATCGCATGGCGCATTTCCGCACCGGCACCGGTGGACACCACCAGCGGCACCACACCCATGATGAACGCGAACGACGTCATCAGGATCGGGCGCAGACGCAGGCGGCTGGCTTCGATGGCAGCCTGCACCACGGTGCGGCCATGGTGTTCCAGCTCCCGTGCGAATTCCACGATCAGGATCGCGTTCTTCGCAGACAACCCGACCAGCACGATGAAGCCGATCTGCGTGAAGATGTTGTTATCACCACGCGTGAGCCACACGCCAGTCATGGCGGCCAGCAGGCTCATCGGCACGATCAGGATCACGGCCAGCGGCAGCGTCAGGCTTTCGTACTGGGCAGCCAGCACCAGGAACACGAGCAGCACGCACAGCGGGAAGATCCACACACCCGCATTGCCCGCCAGGATGTCCTGGTAGGTCAGTTCGGTCCATTCGAAGCTGATGCCCTTGGGCAGCGTCTCCGCCGCGATACGCTCGGCAGCCGCCTGTGCCTGGCCCGACGAGAAACCGGGTGCCGGGCCGCCGTTCATGTCGGCAGCGGTAAAGCCGTTGTAGCGGGTCACGCTATCGGGGCCGAAGCTCTGCTTGACCTTCACCAGCGACGACAGCGGCACCATCTCGCCCGAACTGCTGCGCGCCTTCAGCTGCAGGATGTCCTCGGCGTGCTGGCGGAACTGCGCATCCGCCTGCACCTTGACCTGGTACGTACGGCCGAACTTGTTGAAGTCGTTCACGTAGGATGAACCTAGATAGGTCTGCAGCGTCTCGAAAACGTCGGTCACGGGCACGCCCAGCTGCTTGGCCTTGGTACGGTCGAGCTGCACGTCGAGTTGCGGCACGTTTACCTGGTAGTTACTGAAGATGCGGGCCAGTTCAGGCGTGGCGCGCGCCTTGGTCATGAACGCATTGGTCGCATTGAACAGCTCGTCATACCCCAGTGCGGCACGGTCCTCGATCATCATCTTGAACCCGCCGATCGTGCCCAGGCCCTGCACCGGCGGCGGCGGGAACACGGCGATGAACGCGTCCTGGATCGCCCCATATTGCTTGTTCAGGTCGGCGGCAATCGCATTGCCCGACAACTCCGCGCTCTTGCGCTTCTCGAACGGATCGAGCGTGACGAACACGATGCCGGCGCTCGGGCTGTTTGTGAAGCCGTTGATCGACAGGCCCGGGAAGGCCACGGCCGATTCCACGCCCGGATGCTTGAGCGCGATCTCCGACATGCGGCGGATCACGTCCTCGGTACGATCCAGCGTGGAGCCATCAGGCAGCTTGGCAAAGCTCACTAGGTACTGCTTGTCCTGCGCCGGTACGAAGCCCTTCGGCACGAGTTGGAAGACCCCCCAGGTGGCCACCAGCATCACGGCGTAGACGCCGAACACCGAACCCTTGCGGCGGATCACGCCCTTCACGCCACGGCCATAGCTGTCCGAGCTGCGGCCAAAGAAGCGGTCGAAGCGGGCGAAGAACTTGCCAAATACCTTGTCTATGCCGCGCGTCAGCCAGTCCTTGGGCCAATCGTGGCTCTTCAGCAGCAACGCGGACAGTGCCGGGGACAGCGTCAGCGAGTTGAACGCCGAGATGATCGTCGAAATCGAGATCGTTAGCGCGAACTGCTTGTAGAACTGACCGGTCAGGCCCGTCATGAAGGCCAGCGGCACGAACACGGCAATCAGCGTCAGCGCGATCGCGATGATCGGGCCACTCACTTCGCGCATGGCCTTGTACGTGGCCTCCTTCGGCGACAGCCCTTCCTCGATGTTCCGTTCGACGTTCTCCACGACCACGATCGCATCGTCCACCACGATACCGATCGCCAGCACCAGGCCGAACAGGCTCAGCGCGTTGATTGAGAAGCCGAATGCATGCATCAGGCCGAACGTACCGACGATCGACACTGGCACCGCCAGCAGGGGGATGATCGACGCACGCCACGTCTGCAGGAACAGGATCACCACCAGCACCACCAGCGCGATGGCTTCGAACAGCGTGTGGACCACGGCCTCGATCGAGTGGTGCACGAACTGCGTGGGGTCATAGACGATGCTGTAGTCCACGCCTTCCGGCATATTCTGTTTCAGCTCGGCCATGGTCTTGCGCACGTCATTCGCGATCTGGATCGCGTTCGAGCCCGGCGACTGGCGGATCGGCAACGCCACTGCGGACTTGTTGTCCAGCAGCGAACGCAGTGCGTATTCCGACGCACCGAGTTCAATGCGCGCGATGTCCTTCAGGTACGTGACGACACCGTCAGGCGAAGTCTTGACGATGATGTCGCCAAACTCCTCCACGGTTTGCAGACGACCCTGTGCGTTCACCGACAGTTGCAGGTCGGTGCCTGGCAGCGACGGCGACTGGCCGATCACCCCGGCCGCCACCTGCACGTTCTGTTCGCGGATGGCGCGCACCACGTCGGACGCGGCCAGCCCGCGCTCGGCGATCTTCTCGGGGTTCACCCACACGCGCATCGAGTAGTCACCCGAGCCAAACATCAGCACCTGGCCCACGCCCTGGATCCGCGCGAGGCGGTCCTTCACGTTGATCAGCGCATAGTTGCGCAGGTACGTCATGTCGTAGCGGTCGTTCGGCGAGACCAGGTGGACCACCATGGTCAGATCCGGCGAGCTCTTGACCGTGGTGATGCCCAGGCGGCGTACGTCTTCGGGCAGGCGCGGTTCGGCCTGCGAGACACGATTCTGCACCAGCTGCTGGGCCTTGTCGGGGTCCGTACCGAGCTTGAAGGTCACCGTCAGCGTCAGGTTACCGTCGCTATTGGCCTGCGAGTTCATGTAGAGCATGTCCTCGACGCCGTTGATCTGCTCTTCCAGCGGCGTGGCCACGGTCTCGGCGATTACCTTCGGGTTGGCGCCCGGGAACTGCGCGCGCACTACCACCGACGGCGGCACCACTTCCGGGTACTCCGAGATTGGTAACTTGAACATTGAGATGGCGCCGATCAGGAAGATCAGCACCGACAGCACGCCCGCGAAGATCGGACGATCGATAAAGAATTTCGAGAGATTCATCTTGGTCTCGGCGAAAGCAGTCCCCCTGGCGGTCCGCCGGAGCGGACGCCATGTACAACTGCAGGGGAAAAAATCAGTTCGGTGTCGGGCGGGCTCAGCTCACCTTGGCCTTGTGGGCTCTCCCCTCGTCCGCCGCCTGCTTGCGGTCGGGCGTGGTGCCACGCGGCTCCAGTTCGCCGCGATACGCCATCGTCACGGCCTTCGGTGCCACGGTGTCGCCGGGGCGCACACGCATCAGGCCATTCACGACGATGTTCTCGCCCGGCTGCAGACCCTTGCGGATCACGCGCAGCCCTTCGTACGTGGGCCCGAGTTCGACTTCGCGATACACGAGCTTGTTGGCCTTGTCGACCACGAGCACGAACTTCTTGCCCTGGTCGGTACCGATGGCGCGGTCGTTGATCAGCACGGCCGGGTGCGGCGAACCGCCACCGAGCTTGACCTTCGCGTACAGGCCCGGCAGCAGACGGCCATTGTCGTTGTCGAATACGGCACGCACGCGGATGGTGCCGCTGCGCGTGTCGAGCCGGTTGTCGATCGAGTGGATACGACCCTTGTGCGGGTTGCCGTCCTCGTTGGCCAGGCCCAGGAATACCGGCAGGTCGTTCTTGCCGCCGCCAGCGCCCGGCTGCGTGTAGCGCAGGTAGCTCTGCTCGTCGACATCGAAGCTCGCGTACACCGGCGAGACCGACACCACCGAGGTCAGCGGCGGCGACGCGGCACCGGCCGCCACGAGGTTGCCCACCGTGATTTCCGCACGCGAGACCTTGCCCGAGACCGGCGCAACGATGCGCGTGTAGCTCAGGTTCAGCTTCGCCACTTCCAGCGCAGCCTGCGCGCCGCGCACATCGGCCGACAATTCGCTGGCGGCGTTGATGCGCTCGTCGAATTCGCGACGCGAGATTGCGTTGTCGTCGAGCAGGCGTTGCGCACGGGCCTTCTCGGTCTGCGCGTGCGCAGCGCGTACCTGGGCCGCGGCCAGCGCCGCTTCGGCGCGCGCCACTTCTGCGGCGTACGGACGCGGATCGATTGTGAACAGCGGGTCGCCCTTCTTCACGATCGAGCCTTCGCGGAAATGCACCGTTTCGATCGTGCCGGAAACGCGCGGACGGATTTCCACGCGGTCCACGGCTTCGATGCGGCCCGAGAACTCATCCCATTCGGTGATGGTCTGGCCCACTGCCGATGCCACTTCGACGGCCGGAGCCGGCGGCGGCGTGTTGGCCTGGGCTTCCCCTCCGTGCCATGGGCGCAGTACCGAGGTTGCCACGCCCCCCCCAAGGATTGCCACGATGGCAAAGGCGATCAGCATGCGTCGAGACTTGTGATTCATCTTTCTTAACTCCGTGTTTCGTCGGGTTTCTTCAACTGGAAAAGCAAAAATTCGGGCCGAACGCTCCCCGCCTGCCTCGCGGCTAGCCGGCCGCGGTGGAATTCAAGCGCGCCTGCCAGGCTTCGAACTCAGCCAGAATCTCCGTCTTTCGCGCCAGATCCCACCGCCGGATCAGGTGCAGCAGGCCGTCGGCGGTCTTGCCGTTGATCCACCCGCGGTGGCTGCTCGTTCTGCAGCATGCCTTCAGGCGTGCGAAGTCGTGTGAGCGGCGCAGTCCGGCGGTCAGTTCCGACCAAAAAAAATGCGTCCTGTGCCCAATACGCATAGATGTCATTCTTGATCGGATCTCTTGCGTGATGCCGCATAAGGCCGGATATTGTTTTCTCGGCGCAGGCTGTGATTCCGTCGTATGTCCAACTGGATTTCACGAGTTTCATAGCTAATCGCAGTATTTACCGACCTGGCGGTGGTCCGTATCCATCTTTAACGGCCAAGCTGTGACACTATGGGCTTGCCCAATTGATCGCTCAGGCATCATCTCAGTCCCTGCAGGACCACTTCCGCTGTGCCGCCGCTCGAAGCCGCCGTCGTCCACTTAAGTTGGTCTCCACTAATGGTGAACGGTCGCTTCTGCTGGACTCGGTTCCAGTTCGGAAACGAACTGGTGGCGACATGGAACGTGATCGTCTTGTCGGCCTCGTTCACTGTATAGGTCCCGAAGTGAGCGATCATTCCTCGCGCGATGGCCTTGTTTTCCTCCGGCGTGCCCTCCATTCGGTTGGCGGACGCAAATTTTGCAATATCGGCGCGAGATGTCATCAGGATATAGTGGGCGCTCCCGTCGAAAACCGCGAGCCCTTGCGGATTGGTGCCGTACATCGGTCGCCGACTGCCGTCCGGGCGCACGGTATCGACCGATACGTAGGCCGACGTTCCGACAACCTGTTCCTTCAGCGTCCCGGTTTGGGCGGCCATCCCACGACCCGCAGGGCCGTCAATGGGCTGCTGTGGCGTGCTTCAATCCCGTTTCTGGACACCGTATTTCGCCATATACACTTCGCGAAGGGCCTCTTCCGAAGCCCCCGCTCCGAAGCGGTAGGCCGGCGACAGCAGCGACAGCGCCTCGCGCACGTCGATGCGGACGACGTGATTCACCGGATAGTCCGGGCCGTTCGTCTGCCTAACCCACTCAGCGACGTACGTCCTTTCAGGATCGGCGGTGGGTAGGATCCGGGCCATACCGTTGAAGCGATAGCCGCGCCGGGTGAAGACATCGACGACGTTGATCGAAATCGCCGGATTGCGTCGGAGATTTTCGATGGTCTGAGGCGAGGCGATGTCCGCGAAAAATAACGTGTCGTTTTGCGCGAATAGCGACGCCTTCGGCGAAAGATTCGGCGTTCCATCGTCATTTACCGTCGCGACGAACGAAAGGATCGCGCGTTGAATGACATCGAGCATGTCGGTGGTAAGAATCGGCATCATGGACCTCAAGTTTGCGGCTGCGGAGTGCTACCGGGGTCTATACTACGAAAGCGATGGCATGGTGGACAGAGCCATGATTCGCCATATCGACCAAGCCATGATTCACGCACAGACAGGCAAGTTTCCCCAACTCGACACGGCCTCCACGGAGCCTCTGTACCAACAGATCTATGCCCGGTTCCGCGGAGCCATTGCGGACGGTCTTCTCGCGCCTGGGGATCGGGTCCCATCGGCCCGCGCACTGGCCGAGGAATTGGGATTGTCGAGAGGAACCATTGACGTTGCCTATGCGACGTTGATCGCCGAGGGGTACTTTCAGCCTCGCGGCCAAGCGGGCACTTTCGTCACGCCGGGTCTGAAGCCCCGGTTGCCGGTACCGCCGGCAGTCCAGCCGCCGGTTTACGCCGCGGGTACGGTGAAGATGCGCCCTACGTCGATGCTGCCACTGCAGATGGGACTGCCCGCGCTAGACGCATTTCCCCGAAAAATCTGGGCCCGGCTAGGCGCGCGATGCATACGTGCCACCCAGATTCCCGAGATGATCTATCCGCCTGCACACGGCCTGCAGCCGTTGCGGACTGCAATTGCCACCTATCTCCAGGTCGCGCGCGGGATTACCTGCTCTCCATCACAAGTGTTCGTTACGTCCGGATATCGCAACACGCTGGAGTTGATCGTCCACGCGCTTCTCAATGCAGGGGACCGGGTCTGGGTCGAAGATCCCGGCTACCCGCCCACTCGACAGTTGCTGCAACACGCGAACATTGTGGTCACCCCCGTTCCGGTGGACGAGGAAGGACTGGTCGTCGCGCACGGCGTAAGAATCGCGTCGCGCGCGCGTGCGGCAGTCGTTACACCGGCGCATCAGAGTCCACTTTGTGTGTCGCTATCGTTGCATCGGCGCCTGGCACTGCTTGATTGGGCATCTCGAAGCCAGGCGTGGATCGTCGAAGATGACTACGACGGCGAATACAGGTATGTGAGCCGTCCGTTGCCCGCGCTCAAGAGCCTCGATCGCGACGGGCGCGTTCTCTATGCGGGCACGTTCAGCAAGGTTCTGTTTCCCGGCATTCGACTTGCGTACCTCGTGGTACCGGAAGCGCAGGTTGAACGGTTCGAACTGATCAGTCAGATTTTCTCGGGCGGCGGGCCTGAACTAACGCAGGCCATCGTCACCGCCTTTCTAGCGGAAGGACATTTTGCCCGTCATATCCAGCGCATGCGAAAGCTGTATGCGGAGCGCCGGGCAGCCGCCACAAACGGACTGGAGCGAGCCCTAGGAGCGCACATGCGCATCGAGCCGCAGCCGGGAGGAATGCATCTAGTTCTACGCATGCAGGGTCAAGGATCGGATTGCTCGCTCGCTGAGCGCATACGGAGCCATGGCATGTTTGCTCACGCGCTGACCAACTGGAGCATCAGCGAAAAGGTAAAACCTGCCTTGCTGCTCGGCTTCACCAACATCGACTCCGAGAGCACCGCCGAGAAACTCGGAAGGCGCATCTTGAAGCTCATCTGAGCGCGCCCGCAATTCGATCCTGACGATTTCGCAAGTGCCATGGCCTATAAATCTGGGCCACTCATGGCCCTTTGCTACTGGACCATAGTGCGGCAGGATGAAGGCTCCTTAAACATAGCCCCGTCGAGAGGATCCGCGATAAGCAGTGGTGTCGACTACGCCTAGATTGCGCCGCGGCCCGGCTTGTCGTCGCTTTTCTTTTGAAGGACGCCCATGAACGAACTTTCCGCCTTCCCGATCACCCGCAAATGGCGCGCACAGCACCCTGAGCGCATCCAGCTCTATTCGCTACCGACACCGAACGGCATCAAGGTTTCGGTCATGCTCGAAGAAACGGGACTGCCGTACGAACCACACCTTGTGCGCTTCGATACCGACGATCAGATGTCGCCGGAATTTCTGTCGCTCAATCCCAACAACAAGATCCCGGCCATCCTTGACCCGGCCGGCCCCGGCGGCAAGCCGCTCGGCTTGTTCGAATCGGGCGCTATTCTGCTTTATCTGGCCGACAAGAGCGGGCAGTTCATCCCGCAGGACGCCGCCGGCCGCTATGAAACCGTCCAATGGCTGGTGTTCCAGATGGGCGGCATCGGCCCGATGTTCGGTCAGGTGGGCTTTTTCAACAAGTTCGCCGGCAAGGACTATGAGGACAAGCGCCCGCGCGACCGTTACGTCGCCGAGTCACGCCGTTTGCTCAACGTTCTCGACGGACGGCTCGCCGGACGCACGTGGATCATGGGAGACGCTTACACGATCGCCGACATGGCCGTATTTCCATGGGTGCGCAATCTGGTGGGCTTTTACGAGGCCGGCGATCTGGTCGGCATCGACGATTTTCCGCACGTCATGCGGGTATACAAAACGTTCATCGAGCGTCCAGCCGTTGTGAAGGGTATCGATATACCCAGCCGCGGCTGAGACGCTCCCCATCGTCCGTCGAAATCCGGTTACCGCGCAAACGTTCGTGTTGCAAAGCCGATCGATTTCCGTCGATTAGCCAGTGGGACGGCGGCCTTCAGCGGACCCTCTCGCTCGAACGGCGGAAGTGTTTTCTCAAAGCGATAGGGCGATCGCGAGGAAACTAGTCATCCCAATTCTGGTTGCGGCGTTAGCCGCGGATCAGGCGACCAACAATCCCCCATTGGCACGGCGTGACTTTAGTCTTGCGCATTGCCACTGCAACCAGAGTTAGGACCATGACGCATGTCGCAACTGCAAACAACTCGCCAGCTGTGCATTCCTACTGGCATTTGGCCCCCGCCGTCCTGGCGCTGGGTTATCCCTGGTATCTTGCACGTTTTTACGACGCGGCCGCTGCCCATCATACGTTCGCCGCCTTGGCGGCTTTTGCAGTTGTCCTCACAGTTCCGATAAGCGCCTTCGTCAGCCTGTGTTCCCTCGGACGACAACCGGCGCCAACCTCACGCGGCGTCATTCTTCAGCGTCTCGCCCATTTCACGTTTGCTTCACCACCGCTCTTTGTCATCGTGGGAGTCTTCCTCTATCTGATGAAAATAAGCGGCGCAGACGAAAAAGTCTGGCTGGGTATCTGGGCCGCGGTGCTCTGTGCCGCCATGCTGGCCTTGCTGACGAGCCCGACCGTCGATAAGAGTGCGCGCGCGGCACGCCGCTTGGCGCCGGTGCGGGTGATGCATGGCGTCGCATCGGCCACAATCATTCTCGTTTTCCTTTTCCCGCACCTTGGCAATCATGCGATCGGCATCTTCGGCACGGACACGCACAAGGCGGTCATGCTGGTCCTGCGTCACCTCTATCGCGCCGGATGGCTCGAACCTATCCTGATTGCGCTCTTTTTATTCCAGATCGTGAGCGGTCTCGTGCTGTTGTTGCCGAAGCTGGGTGAGAAGCGGGATCTCCTTGGTACGCTGCAAACGGCATCGGGTGCCTATCTTGTGATATTCATAGCGTCGCATATCAACGCGGTGTTTATCCTCGCGCGATATTTCGGCACCGATACGGACTATGCATGGGCCACCGGGCTGCCGAATGGTCTCATCGCCGATTCCTGGAATGTGCGGCTAATCCCGCATTATTCACTGGGCGTGTGGCTGATCCTTAGCCACATCATCTGCGGCCTGCGCACGGTCATGCTGGCTCACGGAGTTTCCATGCCTCGAACCAATGTCATTTGCTGGACGTTGATTGGCGCCGCATCGCTGTGGGCTGCGGTAGTCGTTACCGGCATGGTTGGGGTACGGATCTGACGCCCAGTATGCGCCTGGAAGATCGACAATTGCATTCGCCGGGGTTCAGCCGATTACACCGCTCAGGACCGGCGCAAACGGGAATTTTGACCTGTTCTGGTCTACGGAAGCCGTCTCGTGCCGATGGCAGAAACGTTTAACGGAAATTCATTGTGTCGCATATGCCGTCTGTCATGCAGCCAATATCGGATATTCGAACTCGTGAGAAGAATTTTTTGTCTCGGTATGCCTAGATTTCCAATTGTCGGTTGGATCGTACGCTGTGAATCTACAAGTGAACACTGGAACAAATATCTGCGCGTTCCCTCCAACATTTTAATTCACCGTGTTTTTTTCCGTTGGATTCCTGAGTTTGGGATACGGATAACGGTGCTGTCTACAAAGAGAATATCGGCGGGACGGCACTTCATCTGAAGCTAGATTTGGATTTTCTGTGCTTGCTGAACTTGGATAGAACCCGGTGTGACCGACTTACAAGTGCACACTGTTTAGTCAATGAGAGTATAGACATGCATGGTTTTGATTTTGACCTATTTGTAGTTGGCGGTGGGTCCGGTGGGGTTCGTGCCAGTCGTATCGCTGCGTCGCACGGCGCAAGGGTTGGTATCGCTGAGGCGTATCGGCTGGGAGGCACTTGTGTGATCCGGGGTTGTGTTCCGAAGAAGCTCATGATGTATGCGTCTCAGTTTCGCGGCGCATTCGAGGACGCGTGGGGATATGGATGGAACATCGAAGGCCCCTATGTTCACGACTGGCCGCGCATGGTGGCTGCCAGGGACAAGGAAATCGATCGGCTGGAGGGCGTATACCGAGGGCTGCTCGATAGGGCTGGTGTCGCGGTCTTTCAAGGCCGAGCGGAACTGGACGGCCCGAATCGGATCCTGGTCGATGATCAGATCATCACCGCCAAAACCATTCTCATCGCGACCGGCGCGGCACCAGTTCGGCCTGATATTCCTGGAGCCAAGTTCATGGCGACGTCTGATGACATCTTTAGCCTACGGAAAGCGCCGTCCCGCGTAGCAATAATTGGTGGGGGCTACATCGCGTGCGAATTCTCAGGGATCTTTAGCGGACTGGGGGCGCAGGTTGTCCAGTTGCATCGCGGGGAGCAGATTCTCCGGGGATTCGACGATGAACTGAGAGATCACCTTGCGGATCAAATTTCACGCAGGGGTGTTGACCTTCGCTGCAGCATCCAAGTTACGGCGGTTGAGCGTACGCACGACGGTATGTCCGTCTATCTATCTGACGGCTCAACCTTGGAAGTCGACACGCTGATGATTGCTGCCGGGCGTCAATGCGCCACCAGCAGACTTGGATTGGATACGGTTGGTGTGGAAGTCGACGATATCGGCGCTATTAAAGTAGACCAATTCTCCGGCACTACGAACCCAGGCATCTATGCAGTCGGCGACGTGACTAATCGGGTCAATTTGACGCCCGTGGCCGTTCAAGAGGGGCACGCATTCGCTGATACGGTGTTTGGTGGGCGACCCCGAGCAATCTCACATGAGAACGTCCCCAATGCAGTCTTCAGTCAGCCCCAGGCAGCGTCTGTTGGCCTGAGCGAGACGCAAGCTAAGGCGAGGTACCCCAATGTCAAGATATTTGGTAGCTCCTTCCGGCCGATGACGGCGGCGTTGTCGTCTCGAGATGAGCGAGCGCTTATCAAGCTTGTCGTCGACGCGAGCTCTGACAGAGTGCTTGGAGCGCACATTGTTGCCGCCGATGCTGCGGAGATCATTCAAGGCTTGGCGATTGCGATTAAGTCGGGTGTAAGAAAGGCCGACATGGACGCAACCCTCGGTGTCCATCCAACGATCGCCGAAGAGTTTGTCACGCTGCGCGAACCGCGATGAATTTGGGTAGAGCAGCATCTGCAGCCTTCTGTAGGCGGCTAGAACCATCGCTGCTGATTCCTGCGTCTTGCAGGTCTGTAATTCGATGCGCAACGGCGGTTTCCGTCGCATGCCTGCCAATGGCATGCCGAATGCATCGAGGTGCAATAACGTCACGCGGTCCAACAACGCTGGATCCCGGTCGGACAGCTGGGTCCGAAACTTCTGCGCCGCCCGGTTACCAGGTGGCGCAGGCCCCGGTCACTGTAGTCGGTACGACCCGCGCCTGTTTTCACCCTGGCGTTGGGAATCGTCACCCCTTCCAGCGGTGACGGTAAAGGGTAAAGGCCCGTCTGTCGTGGCCGCAGTGCCGCCCAGCGCCCGACATTTGGTTCTGGCACTGGCTTGGACAGTATGTCGTATCTCAGCTTAATCACGCTTTTATGTGAACGTTGAAAAAGAAAATTGCGCCTATGGTGTGAGGGTAATGCTGCGGTGCGGCAAGTCATGACTTTCATCGGTGAGACGGGGGAGGGATATCCCTAAGGTGCACCACGCCAGAGTATCTGAAAAGTGCGCGCAAAGCGACAAAATCAGCGCTGTAAGACTGATATAACAGCACGGAATATCAATGCCCGCATGATTGATTATGGCTCGCAAAACGCAGCTTTTAGACTCCTCTTCAACGGTAGCAAGTGCGCACCGTGGTCTGTAGCCGATAAGTGGAGGAGACTTGGATGAATAGCGAACTAACAGCGGATGTGCGAACGCGTGGCGCAACCAAGCGTGAAGAGATCAAGGTTGTGGTAGGGGCGTGCGTCGGTACTGTTCTCGAATGGTATGACTTCTTCCTTTATGGAAGTCTGGCGATTTTCTTCTCATCGCATTTCTTTCCCGCCGGTAATTCGACAGCCAGCTATTTGGCCTCGCTGGCGACGTTTGGTATTGGTTTTATTATTCGACCGCTCGGCGCTATTGTATTTGGCCGATTTGGCGATAAGGCGGGGCGCAAAGCAACGTTTCTTGCCACGGTGGTGCTGATGGGTGTCTCGACGGCTGGCGTTGGCCTCTTGCCTTCCTACGAGACCCTTGGTTGGGTATCTCCTGCCATCCTGATCGTGCTGCGCCTGCTTCAAGGGCTGGCACTAGGTGGAGAGTATGGCGGTGCTGCGGCCTACATTGCCGAGCACACGCCGTCCGGTCGCCGCGGCTACGCGACCGGCTGGCTCCAGACCACGGCGACCTTCGGTTTTCTGCTGTCGCTCGCGGTCACTCAGATCTGCCGGATCTGGATCTCGACGGAGGACTTTGCAGTGTGGGGCTGGCGCGTGCCGTTCCTGGCGTCTCTGTTGCTCCTGGCCGTGTCGACATACATCCGCACGACGCTTTCGGAGTCCCCGGTATTCAAGCGGATGAAAGCGGAAAACCGGACGTCCAGCGCGCCGCTGCGCGATAGCCTCATGGTCGGCCAAAACGTACGCCGGATGCTGGCTGTCCTGTTTGGCGCGCAAGCTGCCGTTGCCGTGGTCTGGTACATGTGCAACTTCTACGTCCTGTACTTCCTGACGTCTACCCTGAAAGTGCCCGCTAGCGACGCGTATAGCTATCTGGTTGTCGCACTGATCTTTTCGCTGCCGCTCTACGTGTTTTTTGGCTGGCTGTCGGACAAGGTCGGCCGCAAGTGGATCATCCTCATTGGCTGCGGCATGGCGGTCCTGACGTTCCTCCCGATCTTCTCACAACTGAGTAGGGCCGTGAATCCGGGACTCGCCCACTTCCAGCAAACCGTGACGATCCGCATCGCGTCCTCCGACTGTAATGACAGCATGTTCTCTGACGCCCATACGCCGTGCGACAAGGCACGTGACTTTCTGACCCAGGCTGGTTTGTCGTATCGCGTTGAGCCTGGTCTCGCTGGCGAGCCTTTGGTGACCTATATCGGTGACAAGCCGTTCAAGGGCTTCGACGCCAAAGCCTACAAGGAGGCCCTCGTTGCCGCAGGATATCCGCCGGTAGCCGACGCGAAGGCGATCAATCGTCCGGTGGTGTACATCCTGCTTTTCCTCCTGATGATCTGGGGCGCGATGGCGTATGGCCCGATGTCCGCCTATTACGTGGAACTGTTTCCTGCCGCTATCCGCTACACCTCGATTTCCATTCCCTACAACATCGGCGCGGGTTACTTCGGTGGACTGGCTCCGTTTATGTCTACGGCGCTCGCCGTGAAATCGGGCGATGTACTGGGGGGGCTGTGGTACGCAATCGTCGTGGGCGGTGTCTCGGTTGTCATCGGCATGGTCATGCTGAAGGAAACCAAGGACGTCGACCTGAATCAGTGAGGCGAGTATTCCCTCAACATCAAGAGCATTGGAGCAATTAATGACGCAGTCCGGTCAGGCACGACTAGTGCAAGGTCAGGCAACTCCCCGGGGGCGTTTTCCCCATGTGGTGCGCGCTGGCGATTTCCTCTTCGTTTCGGGTACCAGTTCGAGGCGGCCCGACAACACCTTCATCGGGGCATCCGCCGACGCTTTCGGAACGGCGACGGTTGATATCCGGCAGCAGACGCGAGCAGTGATCGAGAACATCCGCGACATCCTGCAGGCGGAGGGCGCGGACCTCAAGAATGTCGTGGAGATCACCGCATTCCTGGTCAACATGAACGATTTCGGCGGCTATAACGAAGCATATGCCGAGTACTTTGACGAGGGCGGTCCGACGCGCACAACGGTGGCGGTACACCAGCTACCGCACCCGCTGCTGACCATCGAGATTAAGGCCATTGCCTACGCTCCCCAGACGAAAGCAGACTGATACGGGAAACGAGAATTGGAGAAGACAATGCTGAAGTATGGACTGCCATTCAAGTTCGACAACTGGATCGATGATCGTCGTCACCTTCTGATGCCGCCTGTTGGCAACCAACAGGTGTGGCCGGAAGCGGACCTCATCGTGACCGCCGTCGGCGGTCCGAATCTGCGGACTGACTATCACGATGATCCGCTCGAAGAGTTCTTCTATCAGCTCAGGGGCAATGCGTACCTGAACCTGATGGTGGACGGCAAGCGCGAGCGGGTCGATCTTCGTGAGGGGGACATTTTCCTGCTGCCTCCCCACGTTCGTCATTCGCCGCAGCGGCCAGAAGAAGGCAGCGTTTGTTTGGTAATCGAGCGCCAGCGTCCGTACGGTGTCTTGGACGGCTTCGAATGGTACTGCCCGAGCTGTGACCGCCTGGTCCACCGGGTCGAGGTCCAGCTGCGCAGCATTGTCGATGATCTGCCCCCCCTGTTTGAAGCGTTCTACGCCTCCGAAGAAAGCCGGCGCTGCCCGCATTGTGGCACCGCGCATCCCGGCCGCGGAGCGTAGCCTCCTCAACCTCGCATCAAGATGAATAGCACCATGACAAGCATCGCGATGGCCGGTCTGACGACCAGGCAAAAGTACTGGCTTATTACTGGCAGTGTCGGCCCGCGCCCCATTGCATTGGTAACGACTCTGGGCGAGAGCGGGATGTGCAACGCCGCTCCTTATAGCGCTTTCAATTACATGGGCGAGGATCCACCGCTGTTCGCCATTGCGGTGGACCACTATGGCGACGAGAGCCACAGGCCTGGCGAGGTCAAGGACACGCTGCGAAACATTCTGGACCGGCGCGAGTTTGTCGTCAACATGGTCGACGACGCCATTGTGGAGCGTGCGGTGAAGTGCGGTAGCGACCTGCCTGCCCATCTGTCCGAGGCAGAAGCGGTAGGGCTGTCGCTGGCCCCTTCACAATCCGTGGCCGTACCGCGTGTCGCGGAGGCACCTATCTCTTGGGAGTGCAGGCTGTACAAGGTCTTCGAATTTTCGGCGCAGCGTTCGATCGTTTTTGGCGAAATCGTGTCGATGTATATCCGCGACGATCTGTTCGACGACGAGAAACTGAGGATTCGTGTGGATCAGTTTCATCCGGTCGGACGTCTGGGCGGCCCGAACTATTGCCGGACGTCGGATCGGCGACGTATCCAAGTACCTACGTACTTGCCGTCGGTGGGCGTTGCACGAGAATGAGTTTTGGCTGCGCAAACGTCGAAGACAGGGTCGGTGCAGACGCCACTTTTTGCAGTCCCGATGATTGAGGGCAGTCTGCTGTCGGATTCTTTTGAGGTGGTCATGCCATGCACATTCATCCGCTGACGCAAATCCGACTGAGCCGGAACCTGAAACTGAGTCAGTTGCTGGTCTTCGATCGTGTCATCGAGACGGGGTCACTCCTTCACGCTGCCAACGACATGGGCCTGACTCAACCGGCCGTGACCAAGATCATTCAGGAGCTTGAAGCGGGAGTGGATGGCGCCCTGTTTGCCCGATCTAACCGCGGGGTAGTTCCGACCGAGCTGGGCGTTCTTCTGGCCCGCCGCGTGAAGTCGCTCCTCGCGGAGTTCCGGTACATGACGGAGGAACTCGATCAGTTTCGTTTTGGAACGGCTGGTAGGGTGATCGTCGGCACCATGATTGCCGCTTCCGCTCACCTGTTGCCTTCGACCATCGCCACGCTGAAGGAGCGCGCCCCGAACGTTATCGTCACGGTGCGCGAAGGGCCAACCGCTCAGCTTTTCCCGGCCTTGGCGACGGGCGAAGTCGACATAGTCGTCGGGCGCCTGCCGGAGCGGGAGTTGCCGATCGCAGCGGCTTTCCCGCTTGCCCATCAGGCACTCTTCGAGGACTCGCTTGAAGTTGTGGTCGGTAGCGCAAACGATGCCGTGGGGCAGTCTGTCACTTCATTGCACGAACTGGATCAACTTCCCTGGATCTTGCCGACGCCGGATTCACCGTTGCGCTACTCAGTGGAGCGCATGTTCCGGGACGCCGGTATTGATCTGCCTCGCGATCTGGTGGAGTCAATGTCGGTACTGACCAACCTTGGTCTGCTTCTTACCACCAATCGAATCGCAGTCATGCCCCGCGTAGCGGCCCGGCAATTTGTCCAAGCCGGCCTGCTGCGAACGCTTTCTATTCCAGAACTGGGTGCCTTCGGGACGGTAGGGTACTCGGTTCGCGCCAATAAGGACCTCACACGTGCGTGTGAGGTCTTTATCGAGTGTCTGAGGGAGGTCTCCGGACGCGACGAGGTCAGCTGACGCCCACATTCTCCCAGCAGTACCGCGCAAACAAACCTTAGATGCTGTTCCAGGCAGGCTGGAAGGGTATCGCTTTGCCTGTTTTTTTGCAGTACCGGAGCCAAATTCAGCTACATGCGAAGAAGGAGAAGAAGTGAAGAAGCCTAGTAAAGTAATTTGCGCGAGTTTCGCGATCGCGCCGACCTTCGCCTTTGCACAGTCCGTCACGCTGTACGGCGTGGTCGATACCGGCGTCGAGTATGTGAATCGCGTCGGTGCCGACCACCATGGGCTGGCGAGGATGAACAATCTTTCAGGGACGGTACCTTCGCGCTGGGGTCTGCGGGGCACAGAAGACCTGGGCGGTGGGTTGAAATCCGCATTCGTACTAGAGTCGGGCTTCGCTCCCGACTCTGGTCTGTCGAACCAGGCCAGTCGCCTTTTTGGTCGACAAGCCTGGGTGGGACTAAGTGGCTCATGGGGACAGGTAGCGCTTGGTCGCCAGTACACCATGCTGTTGTGGGCAACTCTTGACTCGGACATGCTTGGGCCGAATACGTTCGGCACTTCGTCGCTCGACAGCTACATGGCAAGTCCGCGTACGGACAACGCCATCTCCTACAAGGGTACGTTCGGTGGGCTCACCCTCGGCGCAACTTACAGCTTCGGGCGCGACGCTGCACCGGCCGGAGCACCGTGCGCTGGCGAGAACCCTGGCGACCACAATGCATGTCGGGAATGGTCAGCATTGGTTGGCTACGACACCAGCAACTGGGGTGTTTTTGCGGCCTATGACTCGTTGCGCGGAGGCGCCGGTGCTGCTGGTGGTTTGACCAGTAGCGGGATGAAAGATGATCGTCTCTCCCTGAGCGGCTATACCAACATCGGCAAAGCGAAAATCGGCGGCGGATGGATTCGTCGAGACAATGATGGGAATGCGGTGACGCCGCGGAGTGACCTCTGGTACGGCGGCATGTCGTACGCCGTAACGCCGGCTTTCAGCGTCGACGGTGAGCTTCTCTATCTGCGCTATCACAACAGTTCCAACAAGGCATGGCTGTATGCGGCGCGGGCCAACTACGCGTTCTCGAAGCGCACGACCATCTACACGACCGCCGGCTTCATCGACAACGGCGGTCAGCTTGCGCTATCGGTCAGTTCCGGCGCCACGGCGGCTGCAGCGCCTACTGCCGGCGGCAACCAGGTCGGTGTGACGGTAGGTATCAAGCACATTTTCTGACGTTTGGTGACTCGCACCCCTCGGGGTGCATTCCCACGCCAAGGCTCTTTTTCTCCAGGGATGCCTTGGCGTTTTTCTTGCTGTGTGAAAGCGAGCTGGTTATTCCACGTCCTTATATCAACTGCTCAAGGTTTGATTATTCAAGCCAAACCGGTACTCCTACACTTCAATCACTACCAGTTGCAGGAGTGCTCATGGATTACTACGCAGAGATCGCAGAGAGATTGCCCGAGCAATTGCGCAATTTCATTGACGGGGAATTTGTCGATTCGACCAGTTCATTTCCGAAGCTTAGCCCGATCGATGGCCGTGAACTTTCACAGGTTGCCGAAGCGGATGCCGCAGCGGTCGATGCTGCAGTGCGAGCAGCCCGACGGGCCCAGAACGGACCGTGGCGGAAGTACACCCCCGCACAGCGAGCCGAAGCCTTGCATCGTGTTGCCGATGGCATTCAGGCTCGCTTCGACGAGTTCGTGGCGGCGGAAGTGGCTGACACTGGTCGACCCGTCGCTCAGGCAAGGGCCCTCGATATCGCGCGCGGCATCTCGAACTTCCGAACCTTTGCCGATCTTGTGAGCACTGCGCACACCGAGTGCTTCGAGTCGGTTGGCGCAGACGGCACGCAACTGCTCAACTACGTCACGCGCAAGCCGCTGGGCGTGGTTGGCGTGATCTCGCCATGGAATCTGCCGCTGCTCTTGCTGACATGGAAGGTAGCCCCGGCGCTGGCAATGGGCAACTCGGTAGTGGCCAAGCCGTCCGAGGAGTCGCCAACCAGCGCAACGCTGCTAGCCGAGGTCATCCGCGACTCGGGGCTGCCCAAAGGCGCGTTCAACCTGATCCACGGTCATGGCCCGAACGCCGCCGGGGAATGGCTGACCAAGCACGCGGAAATCGACGCCATTACGTTCACTGGCGAATCGAGGACCGGCAGCACGATCATGAAAGCCGTGGCGGACGGTGTAAAGAACGTGTCCTTCGAGCTCGGTGGCAAGAATGCAGCCGTCGTTTTCGCGGATTCCGATTTCGAAGCAGCGGTTGAAGGCGTTCTGCGCTCCAGTTTCACCAACGCGGGTCAGGTTTGCATGTGTACTGAGCGCGTCTATGTCGAGCGTTCGATCTTCGACCGCTTCGTCTCGGAGCTGAAGGCCCGTACCGAGAAACTGCGCATCGGATCGCCGTATGTGTCCGGCAATACCACCGGACCGATGATTTCCAAGGGTCATCGCGACAAGGTGCTGAGCTACTTCAAGCTTGCCGTCGAAGAAGGTGCCACCGTCGTGACAGGCGGCGATGTGCCGAAGTTTGGCGACGACTGCGACAACGGTGCCTTCGTCCAGCCGACGATCTGGACCGGACTGCCGGACACCGCACGGTGTGTAAACGAGGAAGTGTTCGGACCTGTCTGCCACATCTCGCCGTTTGATTCGGAGGAAGAGGTGGTGGCTCGTGTGAACAACAGCGAGTATGGCCTGGCCGCCAGCGTATGGACCACGCATCTGGCGCGTGGTCACCGCGTTGCGCAACAAATCGAGACCGGAATCGTCTGGGTGAACGCCTGGTATGCGCGGGATCTGCGCACACCGTTCGGTGGTGCAAAGCTGTCGGGTGTCGGACGCGAGGGTGGACGCCACTCGATGGACTTCTATTCGGAGCTGACCAACATCTGCGTGAGGGTCGATTAAACATGGAAAACAACCAAGCGCTGCAGGACATTGCCGACGCACTATGGAGAGCCCACGGTGGCCAGCCGTTCAGCCCCGTATCCCCCGTACGCGATGCGATCGAAGGGATCGAAGGCGTAGCTCTCGAGCATGCATACCGCATTCAGCAGATCAATATCCAACGTCAATTGACTGCCGGTGCGCGTTCTGTTGGACGCAAGATTGGTCTGACTTCGAAGATCGTGCAGGCTCAGCTCGGTGTCGACACACCGGACTTCGGCACGCTTCTGGACACCATGGCCTTCGGCGACGGCGAGGAGATTCCCTTCGCTCGCACGCACCAACCGAAGGTTGAGGCAGAGATCGCCCTGGTCCTCGATGATGACCTGCCATACAAGCGGCACACGATTGCCGACATTGTCGGCGCCACGGCGTACGCACTACCGGCCATCGAGATCGTCGGCAGCCGCATCGCGAACTGGAATATCCGCCTGTTCGACACCGTGGCGGACAACGCGTCCAGCGGACTCTTCGTACTTGGTACGCGACCCGTAAAGCTTCACGACCTCGACCTCGTCCGTTGCGGGATGGTCATGGATCGCAAGGGCGAGCAGGTGAGCGTGGGCGCAGGCGCGGCATGCCTGGGCAATCCGCTGAATGCAGCCGTGTGGCTCGCAGACATGATGGCTCGGGTCGGCGAACCCTTGCAGGCTGGCGATGTTGTGCTGACTGGCGCTTTGGGTCCCATGGTCGCAGTGCAGCCTGGGGATGTTTTTTCCGCAAAGATCGAAGGCTTGGGCGAAGTTCGCGCCGTCTTCTCGAAGTAATCGGAGTTCCAATCGTGAACGACAAGACTAGGTTTTCTGTGGCGATCATCGGATCGGGCAACATCGGTACCGATCTGATGATCAAGGTGATGCGCCACGCTAAGCATCTCAAGATGGCTGCCATGGTCGGCATCGATCGCGCGTCCGACGGCCTTGCTCGCGCTGAACGTCTGGGCGTGGCCACGACGGCCGGCGGCATCGACGGCCTGGTCGAAATGCCGGAGTTCCGCGATGTGCGGATTGCCTTCGATGCCACTTCCGCCGGTGCGCATGCACGCCACGCCGAGATTCTCGCCCAGCACGGCGTAACAGTCATCGACCTCACGCCAGCAGCACTGGGACCGTTTGTCGTACCGTCCGTTAATCTTGACGCATATCTCGATTCGACAAACGTCAACATGGTGACGTGCGGCGGTCAGGCCACGATTCCCATCGTCCGCGCCGTCTCCGATGTGACCGCCGTCCACTACGGCGAGATCGTTGCGTCAATTTCCAGCCGCTCGGCTGGTCCAGGCACGCGCGCCAATATCGATGAGTTCACCGAGACGACGTCGCGCGCCATTGAAATCATCGGTGGTGCTACGGTCGGCAAGGCCGTCATCATTCTGAACCCGGCCGAACCACCCCTGCTCATGCGCGACACGATCTATTGCCTTGTGGATGAGGATGCGAACACGGCGCAGATCGAAGCCGCGATTCACGCGCAGGTGCAACGTGTGTCCACCTACGTACCCGGGTATCGCCTGAAGCAGGCCGTGCAGTTCGATCGGGTCGAGTTGCCGGCGCGCTTTTTGAAGACCAGCGCCCCGTCCGTCGGTCTCAAGGTGAGCGTGTTCCTCGAAGTCGAGGGCGCGGCGCACTACTTGCCATCGTATGCCGGGAACCTCGACATCATGACGTCTGCCGCTCTGCGCACCGCGGATGAAATGGCGGCAAAGCGGTTGGCAGCCTGAAGGAAAAGATGATGACTGCGAACACGAAGAAGATCTACGTCTCCGACGTCACGCTGCGGGATGGCATGCACGCCATCCGGCATCAGTACACCGTGGACCAGGTCGTTCAGGTCGCGCAAGCGCTCGATGAGGCTGGTGTTGACAGCATTGAAGTGGCTCACGGTGACGGTCTTGCCGGCTCGAGCTTTAACTATGGCCTGGGCGCGCACACCGACTATGAGTGGATCGCTGCAGTGGTCGGTGCGGTGAAGAAGGCACAGGTCGCAACGCTCCTGATCCCGGGTATCGGTACTGTGCATGACCTGCGGGAAGCCTACGAGGCCGGTGCACGCGTGGTCCGCGTGGCGACGCACTGCACGGAAGCCGATATCTCGCGCCAGCATATCGAGTACGCGCGTTCGCTCGGGATGGACACCGTTGGCTTCCTGATGATGAGCCACATGACCACGCCCGAACATCTCGCCAAACAGGCCAAGCTAATGGAGAGCTACGGCGCACAGTGTATTTATGTCGTTGACTCTGGTGGGGCACTGAACATGGGAGACGTGGCTGCGCGTTTCCGCGCTCTGAAAGCATCGCTCGATCCTGCCACTCAGACGGGTATGCACGCACACCACAACCTCTCTCTTGGTGTCGCCAATTCCATGGTCGCGGTCCAGGAAGGCTGCGATCGCGTGGATGCATCGCTGACGGGCATGGGTGCGGGTGCGGGCAACGCTCCGCTGGAGGTCTTCATTGCTGCCGTTGGTCGTATGGGGCTGAAGCACGGCTGCGATGTCAAGAAACTGATCGACGTCGCAGACGATATCGTCCGGCCGCTCCAGGAGCGGCCGGTGCGCGTGGATCGCGAAACGCTCGCGCTCGGCTATGCCGGTGTCTACTCGAGCTTCCTGCGCCATGCAGAAGCGGCGTCGGCGAAATACGGCATTTCGGCTTTCGACATTCTGGTCGAGCTTGGCCGCCGGCACATGGTAGGCGGTCAGGAGGACATGATCGTTGACGTCGCGCTTGACCTCGTCCAGCGCAATGAACAACAAGCGAGGGCAGGATGATTGATATCGAGAACGCCGCGCGTCTGGTCGACGATGCGGCGGTGAATGCGGTGGCGATCAACCAGCTGACAGCCGTGGACACCTTTTCCGTGTATGACGCTTATCGTATTCAGCGTACATCGATCGAACGTCGCGTGCAGCGCGGTGAATGCCGCATCGGCATCAAACTCGGGTTCACCAGCCGCGCCAAAATGATTCAGATGGGTGTTTCGGATCTGATCTGGGGATGGCTTACGGATGCCATGCTTGAAGTTGATGGCGGGAGCGTCAACCTGAGCCGTTTTATCCATCCTCGCGTCGAGCCAGAAGTCTGCTTTCTGACGCGAAAAGCGATTGACCGACCATTGACGGCGCTCGAAGCGAAGGACTACCTTGAAGCCGTCGCGCCCGCCATGGAGATCATCGATTCCCGATATCAGGACTTTCGCTTCACGCTTGAAGACGTAGTGGCTGACAACTGTTCCAGTGCCGGTCTCGTCGTCGGCAGCTGGGCGCGAAATTTTGACAGCCTCAGCAATGCTGGCGTACTCATGCGCGTGGACGGCAGGGATGTGCAGATTGGTTCCACTGCGGCCATTCTGGGTCACCCGCTTCGTGCCGTCGTCGAGGCGTCACGGCTTGTAAGCGAGTCGGAGACCGTGTTGCCGGCAGGATCGCTCATCATGGCAGGCGCCGCCACTGCGGCACACCCGCTTGTGCCGGGTAGCCATGTTCAAGCATTGGTCAACGGCATCGGCGAGGCCGAGTTTACGACCGCCTTGTAGACGATTCTTTAGCCTCATGACTAGTGAAGGCATAGCGACACCATGACATTGCGAATTGATATGCACTCCCATTTTTTCCCAACGATTTCGCGGGAAGAAGCTGCGCAGGTCGACCAGTCGGATGTTCCCTGGCTCGCAGTCTCGGACGATGGCGAAACCGGCATGATTATGCTGGGTGATCAAGCGTTTCGCCCGGTCAATCGTCCCCTGTGGGACCCGAAACGACGTCTCGAACAGATGGACGAACAGAGGATCGACGTACAGTTGATGTGCGCGACGCCGGTGATGTTCGGCTATCGATATGGTGTGAAGGCGGCATCGCAGTGGGCCCAACGCATGAACGACAAGGCGCTTGAACTCTGCTCGGTAGCGCCGAATCGCCTGAAGGCTCTCGCGCAGGTGCCACTGCAGGATATCGATCTAGCATGCCGGGAAGCGTCGCGCGCGCATGCGTCGGGGCATTGCGGTGTCCAGATTGGCAACCACGTTGGCCCGCGCAACCTCGATGACGAAGCGCTGATCCAGTTCCTGCGCCATTGTGCCGACGAGCGCATCCCTGTCCTGGTGCATCCCTGGGACATGATGACGGATGGCCGGATGAAGAAGTGGATGCTGCCGTGGCTTGTGGCCATGCCGGCAGAAACCCAGCTCGGCATCCTTTCTCTGATCTTGTCCGGCGCATTCGAGCGGATTCCGCGATCTCTGAAGCTTTGCTTTGCACACGGTGGCGGGAGCTTTGCGTTCCTGCTCGGACGTGTCGACAACGCGTGGCGTCAGCGGGACATCGTGCGTGAGGATTGCCCGAACCTTCCGTCGTCCTACGTGGACCGGTTTTCTGTGGACAGCGCCGTCTTTGACGCGAAGTCTCTCAGTCTGCTGGTCGACGTCATGGGGGAGGAACGGGTATTGCTGGGGTCCGACTATCCGTATCCGCTTGGCGAGCAGACAATTGGCTCCCTGGTGGAGAACCACGACGGTCTGAGCGATCAGGCCAAAAGCCGTATTCTTGGTGTCAATGCCGCCAAGTTCTTCAATTTGCCCGAGGCATTGAGCTAAGGCGAATGATTCAGTCAGATAAGGAGAGCCAGATGCTGCCGCACGGTCCACACAAGGAGGAGTTGCTTCAGTGGGTTCGTCGCCTGTGCGACGAAATACGCTCACGCCCACTTGATGAGCACCTCGAAGCGTACCTGAACTACCACTTTGGTGCGGATACCGAGGTGTACGAGGAGATGTGCCGGCTGCTGAAATTGGGCGTGGAGGAAGGTTGGGCGGCCTACGTTGAAATCGATGGGGCCTCATACCGCCGAGGTCGGCTCGCCGAGCCCGGATATGAGACGGCGGAGATGAGCGTGGAAAGCGGACTGCTTCGCGATGCGAAAGGCCAGTACCACTGTCACACTCGCGGCGAGATCAACATGATCATTCCGCTGGAGCCGGGCGCACAGTTCTGTGAGCATGGTGCAGGGTGGCGCGTCTTCGCTCCGATGAGCGAACACTTTCCTACCGTCAAGGGAAAGGCCCTGATGATGTATTTCCTGCCGGGTGGCGAAATCGAATACCGTACGCCGCCTGCCCAGTAACTTCGAGACCTGTACAGGAGTCGTTGTGAATATCAAAATTCTTGCGGTGAGCGGCAGTTCGCGTCGCGGCTCACTGAATCAGAAGCTGCTCGATATTGCGGCAAATGGCGCGCGAGATGCGGGCGCGACCGTCACGTCGATTCGATTGACCGACTTTGCGTTGCCGCTCTACGACGGCGACCTTGAGGTCGATCAAGGTGTTCCCAGGGAAGTTCGGCGTTTGCAGGCGGAGTTCGCCAAACATGACGCGCTGCTGATCGCGACGCCCGAGTTCAACGGAGGCTATACCGCGGCGCTGAAGAATGCGCTGGACTGGGTGAGCCGCCCACAGGAGGACGGCACTTCGGGGGTTACGCTGTTGGCAGGCAAAGTGGCAGCACTGGTTTCTGCCTCACCAGGACAACTGGGCGGCCTGCGTTCGCAGCTGGCCTTGCGCACGGTGTTGGACAAACTGGGCGTAGTGGTGATTCCTGATGCGTTTGCGCTTGGCCTCGCGCACAAGGCTTTCGAAGGAGAGATCGGACTGAAAGACAAGGCCGCCGAGAAAGCAGTTATCGGCGTGGGTGTGGCATTGAGCCGCACGGCTGAGCGGCTGGCTGTCAAGTGAGAGCGTTGGCTGTCTTGCCACGCTGACGTCTTGATGCTGTCGGCGCGGCCACAGCGGGGCCGCCCCGCTGCAATTGAGCGGATTGAGGCAGGATGCGCACGGCAGCTCGGCGCCGAGCGCATCGGCAGCGGAGCCGATGCGGGCACCGGCCGCTTCGAACGCTGCTCGTGCTCAAGGTCCGCTCGCCCGACGACGCCGAGCGCGCGCAGATGCATCGGGAATACTGGCGCGCACTCCGGCGCCGTGCGGCGCTGAGATGTGTATAACGCTATGACCTTCACCCCATTGGGCGTCGGCAGAGAAAAGAGTTGCAATCGATCAGGATACTTCGCCGACCAACGCGCGAAAATCTGATGTTCGAGTGTCATTTTTTCCTCGCAGACCAGTCCGTCACACCAATGGCCTTCATCATCCAACTCCCCCTAATCGGTATATCGTTAGCAGTCCCTCCGGAGCTTGCTCGGATTCGCTCGCTGCACGCAACACCAGTGTGAACAGCGCCGACGAAAGCCCGCGAAAGATAGCACTGGGACACATTTCCTCCGGAAAATTAACTGCTCCCGCCCGGATGCGCTCTCAACAACTTTTCTTGCGACGCATTCGGGCTCGAACGTTACGTTCGCGAGCTCAGATCGATCCGGCAGGGGCTACCGGAGGGAAGTCCCTGTCTGGATCAAACACGTTATTGAAAAAGTTCGTCAGAGAAGCCGTGGCGACCAGTGCAACGATTTCCATCACATTTGCATCCGAGTAGCCGGCAACGCGGACGGTCTGCAGATCAGCTTCACTGACCTTACCGCGGGTCTCGATGACTTTGCGCGCGAACTGAATGGCGGCGTCCCGCTTCGGGTCGGCAGCATGACCTTTGCGAGCAAGAATGATTTCATCGCTGGGCAATTTCGTCATGTGTTCGGCGGTGTAGCTGTGAACCGTCAAGCAGTAGTCGGAGACCGCGCCAAAACGGGGGCAAACCACCGGACCACTGCCGAGAGGCCAATGAGGCACCTACAATGCGCGCATGGCTTCCGATCCTAGGCCGGCGATCTCCGTCCTTCAACTTCGAATTGCTCTGCGCGGCCTGAGCCCGCCGGTTTGGCGACGCGTCCTCGTTCCTGAGCACTTGACGCTCGGACAATTGCACAATGTCCTCCAGATAGTCATGGGCTGGGCGGGCGAACATCTGCACACGTTCAGCATTCGTGGCAGGCGTTACGGCGAAGCTCATGAGGGCGTCTTGGAGTTCTCCACCGTGGCAAACGAACTGCCACTGACTGCGTTTCGCCTCCGCGAACACGAAGGCTTCGTCTATGTGTATGACTTCAACGCGTGGTGGCGCCACGAGATACGGGTGGAGCGGCGTAGGCTGCAGCAACATCCTGGCCGGCTGCCACGTTGCGTGGCGGGTTGCGGGCCTTGCCCGCCAGAGGACATAGGTGGGATCGAGAGGTATCTGGAGGCCAGGGACGAACGCAGTGAGTATGAGTTCCTCGATTGGCTCGAGTCGCTGCGCGAGGAGCCAATCGTGCTGGAAGACTTACGCGATGAGGTCGACCGATGGCTGACTTGGCTGGATCGTCGCTTTGACCGTCAGATCGTCAACGATCGGTTGCGAGAGCTCGAGGGGTAGACTGGTCGCCGCAGCTTCCAAGATCCTATGAGACAGGACAAACCGATGCTTAAAATCAGCGTGTCGTGCTTGGCTCACAGGG
This sequence comes from Cupriavidus sp. GW823-FHT06D04, assembly GCF_058795055.1. NCBI lineage: Bacteria > Pseudomonadati > Pseudomonadota > Betaproteobacteria > Burkholderiales > Burkholderiaceae > Cupriavidus > Cupriavidus sp. GW823-FHT06D04. Next base: position 37,144 of record NZ_JBXAHL010000054.1, read on the forward strand.
GAGACATCATGC
>NZ_JBXAHL010000055.1:0-36318 GCF_058795055.1 Cupriavidus sp. GW823-FHT06D04
AGCTTTGCCATCCCTACATCATGCCGCTTGACGCGCGGCGGACGGCGACACGTGTCGCACTTGAAACCGTCTCTAAGTGATTAGCAGGGAGCGAATGGCGATCCAGCACGTCCCGCCGATTCAGTGCTTGGTCACTTTCGAGGCAGTTGCGCGGCTTCGCAGTGCGAGCCGCGCCGCCGAGGAGCTTTTCATCACCACAAGCGCGGTTAACCACAGAATCCGCCAGCTTGAATCGCACATTGGTTTCCAGCTGTTTGGGCGCAGTGATTTCTCCCTTACTGCCGACGGCGCAGCCTACTTGGTCAACGTGAGAAATGGACTGGCGGCGTTGCAGAAAATACCAGCGCGCCAATCCCAAAACACAGTGACAAGGTTGCGGGTTGCGCGCTGGGCGGGTATGTGGAGGCTACCGTGGGTGATGTGCTGAGGGTTGCCAAGGCTGCGCCAGCGGGTAGCCAGCCGCCCAACGGGTAGGCCGCCGGTTTCGGCACTCAGCGGCTGCCCGGCCGCTGAGTGTTGTGCCTACCGCGTTATTGCACCTTGATGTTCGCCTCCCTGATGATTTGCGACCAGCGTTTGTGCTCGCGTCGTACTTGCTGTTCAAACTCTGCAGGCGTGCTGTTGATGATGTTGAAGCCGTCGGATTCCATCCGGGTTTTCACGGCAGCGTCCGCCAGCGTTTTGCGCAGGGCTATCTGGATTTTTTCCTGGATGTTTTTGGGAACACCGGCAGGCACCATCATGCCAATCCATGATTGCGCAATGAAACCCGGCACCACCGAGTCGATGGTCGGCACGGCGGGCAACTGCGACAAAGGTGCCTTGCTGCCGATGGCCACAACGTTGGCTTGGCCGGATTTGGCGTAGCCGATGACGGTTGGCAGGCTGCCAATCACCATATCCACTTCACCACCGAGCAGGGCAGTCAGCATCGGGCCGCCGCCGCGGTACGGAATGTGCGACAGCTGCACGCCAGCCTGACGCTCAAACGCCACGGGGTTCAGGTGGTTGGAGCCACCCACGCCGGACGAGCCGTAGTTCAGCTTGTGGGGGTTGTCTTTGGCGGCTTTCACGAGCGCGGGCAGCGTGGTGAATCCGGATTTCTTCGATGTGACCAGTGCCATGGGCATGGTGCCGATGAGACTCACATAGTCGAACGACTTGAAGGTGTCGTACTTGATGTCGTACAGGCTGCTGTTGACGGCGTGCGAATCGAAGACCAGCAGGAGCGTGTACCCATCCGGTGTTGCGCGTGCGGCCTCATACGTGCCGATGGTTCCGGAAGCACCACCTTTGTTGTCGACCACCACGGTCGCACCGAGGTTCTCGGAGAATTTCTGGGAGATGGCGCGGGCAACATAGTCCACGGAGCCGCCGGGCGGAAACGGCACAATCATGCGCACTGGCCGGTTCGGATAGTCCTGCGCATGCGCGGCAAACGCGCCCAGTGTGACTGCGCCCGCCAGAAGCGCTCCTGCAATGGTCTTCAATTTCACGGCGTGTGTCTCCTCGTTTCGAGTGATGGATGGTTTTTATTGATTGACGTTGACAACGACCCGGCCACGGACTTTACCTGCCAGCAGTTCCGATGCGGTTGTAATGGCATCGTCCAGCCCGATGACGCGGGTGTTCTGCGCGATCACCTCGGGCTGAAGTTCGTTTGCCAGCCGGTTCCACGCGGCGATACGGCGCGTTTGCGAGGCGTACACGCTATCGATGCCGATGAGCGTGACGCCGCGAAGAATGAAGGGCGCCACGGTGGCGGGCAGGTCCATGCCCTGCGCCAGACCGCATGCGGCCACCACGCCGCCGTAGCGGATGCCCGCGACGACGTTGGCCAGCGTGTGGCTGCCCACGCAGTCCACGGCGGCGGCCCAGTTTTCTTTTTGCAGGGGTTTGCCAGGTTCGCTCAGCGTTGCGCGGTTGACGACGGCGCTTGCGCCCAGCGAGCGCAGGTAGTCCGCATCTTCCGGGCGGCCGGTTGATGCCGTGACCATGTAGCCCAGCCGTGCAAGCAGGGCAATGGCAATACTGCCGACGCCGCCGTTGGCACCGGTCACCAGAACCGGCCCGGCTTCGGGCATTACGCTGCGTTCCTGAAGCGCCATTACGCACAGCATGGCTGTGTAGCCCGCCGTACCGATGGACATGGCCTGTTCGGCAGTCATGCCCGCGGGCAGTGGAATCAGCCAGCTAGCCTTTGCCGTGGCGTACTGGGAAAGCCCGCCCCAGCTAGTTTCGCCGGTGCCCCAGCCGTTCAGCAGCACTGCGTCGCCCGCTTTGAAACGCGGGTCGGCGCTGCGCTCCACCACGCCGGCAAAGTCGATGCCTGGCACCATCGGGAAGGTACGCACGATCGGCGCCTTGCCGGTCATGGCGAGCGCGTCCTTGTAGTTGAGCGTGGAGTGGCTCACCCGTACCAGCACTTCGGCGTCCGGAAGGTCGCTCAGTTGCAGGTTCTGTATGTTAACGGCACTGGCGCCGGTTTCCGATTTGGTGATGTAGAGAGCCTTGAACACGGTGGTGGTGCTGTGATGGGTAGAGGTGTCCGGGATGCGTGCGTCTCCGGTCTGCCGAAAGCTGCGCGCAAAACGCTGTGCGATGGAGGCACCAAGCCGGTCGCGCATGATTTCGTTGGTGCCGTCGGCAAGGCAGATGGCCTTGGCGGCGAGCAGCTTGCGCGTGAGGCCATGCTCCTGCGTCATGCCCGCTGCGCCGAACGCCTGAATGCACGCGGAAATTGCCGCGAGCGTTTCGTTGCCCGCATACAGCTTGGCAGTGGCCGCCGCGTTCACGGCGTCGTCCGCGTTCTGCTCGATCAGCGCTGCGGCATGGCGGATGAGCAGCTTGAGGACGTCGTGCGTCATCGCGGCATCCACCAGCGACCAGCGCAAGCCCTGCTGGTTGATGGCGGGCGCGCCAAATACCACGCGCGCCGAGGCGTAGGCCGTCGCCTGCTTCAGCGCGCCGCTCAGCATGCCCGAGGCCATGGCTGCAATGTGGACACGGGCCTTGTTGATGGCGGCCATGGCCTGCTTGAAGCCGGCTCCGGGCGCATAGAGCATGTCGCGGTCGCTCACGATATGCGCATCGAGTTCGAAGCCGCCAATACCGGCGATGGCCAGGCCATCCATATCGTCTCCTTCGATGCGGCGGCACGATGGCGCATTCAGGTTGACGATGAAGCAGGCAATGCCATGCACACCGAGGCGCGCATCCGTCTGCGCGAAAACCAGCGCGATGTCCGCGCCTTTTGCGCTGGCGGCCCACTTCTTGGTGCCGCTCAGTTCCCAGCCGCCATCCACTTTGCGGGCATGGGTGCGAATGGCCGCGAAATCGCTCCCCGCAGCATCTTCCGACATGGCAGTGCAGCCGATCAGGTCGCCGCGCAGCATGGCGGGCACATAGGCCGCGCAAGCCTCTTCCGTGGCGCCTTCGGCAATGCGGAGAATAGCGTTGTGGTGATTGATGAAGGCAAAGGCAAACGCAAGATCTACCTCGGCCAGTTCATCAGCAATGTGCGTGCGCACGGTGAAGGGAAGGCCTAGGCCGCCGTATTCTTTGGAAACCTCGATACCGGCCAGTCCCTGCTTGCAGGCGAGGCGCAATGCGGGGCCAGCCCATGTCTGCTGTGACGAAGGCTGGGCAGAGAGCGGGGCGATGATATCCAGTGCAAACTGCCGCGCGGTCTGGCGCAATTTCACGGCAGCGGCTTCCCACCATGCGCCTGTGTGGAGTGCGTCTGTCATGCTGCATTTCCCTGTGTAGTAGAGACAGTGGCGGCAGTGGCGGTGCGGATGACGCCAGCTTGTGAAAGCTCTGCAATGCGGGCGCTGGAGTATCCGGCAATCCGCGTGAGCGCCTCTTCCGTGTCTGCGCCTAGCGCGGGCGGGTAGGCCAGTTCGGGCATATCGGCATACTTGAACGGGTTGCCGAGCATGCGCACGGTGGCGTCGCCTTTCCGCTTGCTGACCGTTTCCACCATCTGGCGGGCTTCGATCAACGGGTGCTGCAGCGCTTCGTCCACGTTCATGACCACGGCTGCAGGCACGCGGCCTGCCTTGAAAATGCTGAGCCATTCGGCGGACGGGCGCGTGGCAATGGCCGCGCTGAGCGCCTGCGTGAGTTCGCCCACATTGCGGATGCGCGAGGCACCGTCCTTGAAGCGGTCGTCGTCTGCGAGTTCCGCCTGCCCGATGGTTTCGCACAGCTTCCGCCAGAATGCTTCGCCGGTTGGTGCAAGGGCAATCCATTTGCCGTCTGCCGCAAGGTAGATGTCGCTCGGCGCAATCATGGCGTGCCGTGCGCCGGTGGCCTGCGGTGCCGGGCCGCCGCCGAGCCAGCTCTGCGCCTGCCACGTGAGCATGGCCACCTGCGCGTCGAAGAGGGAAATCTGGATGTGCGCGCCTTCGCCGGTGGTCAATGCCTTCACCATGGCAGCGGTTGTGGACAACGCCAGATACAGGCCGCCCGCCAGATCCGCAACCTGATACCCCACACGGGATGGCTTGCCGCCTTCCTGACCCGTGATGCTCATCACGCCCGACATGGCCTGCAGCATCAGGTCGAAAGCCGGTGCATCGGCGTACTCGCCTTTGTCGTCCAGCCCCACGATCTGCGCCACCACAATGCGCGGGTTGATGTGGCGCAGGGTCTCGAAATCCACACCCAACCGCTTTGGCACGGAAGGCGCAAAGCCATAGATCACGGCATCGGCTTTGCGCACCAGATCATCGAATGCCTGTTTGCCTTCCGGCGATTTCAGGTCGATGGCCACGCTGCGCTTTCCGCGATTCACCGAGAGAAAGAACGGAGAATCGCTGGTGTCTGTTACGGGAGGAATCTGGCGTGCGTAGTCGCCGTCGAGGGTCTCGATCTTGATCACTTCCGCGCCCAGTTGCGCAAGCAACTGTCCGCCGAACGGGCCGCCAAGCACCCAGCTCAGATCTAGAATCAACTTACTTGAAAGCATTTTTTCTCCATCTTGATTTTAGAAAGCCTCACATCAACGCGCCATGGAATGTGAGGTAATGGCTCGTTCTCAGTTTAAACATCGGTTGTAAGCGGGCACAATTGATTTAAACTGACGTCTCATGTGAGGATTTCTAACACTGTATGCAACGACTTCCCCCGCTGAATTCCATCCGCGCATTTGAAGCTGCGGGCCGGCTGCGCAGTTTCTCGAAGGCGGCAGACGAGCTGTCGGTCACGCATGGCGCCGTCAGTCATCAGGTCAAATCGCTGGAAGAGTGGCTTGGCGTGAAGCTCTTTCGCCGGCTGGGTAAGTCGGTCGAGCTGACCGATCAGGGGCGGCTGTATCTGGACTCCATCAGCCCGGCGATTTCGGTGATTGCCTCTGCGTCGCGCAGGATCAGCGCGCACGAGGTGATCCGGGTGAATGCGCTGCCGACATTCACCATGCGCTGGCTGTTTCCGCGCCTTGCGCAGTTTCGTGCGCGGTATCCCAACATCGAGGTTCAGATTTCGACCGGGCTGGAGCCCATGAGCAAGCTGCCTGCCAACATCGATGTGGTAATCCGCCGCGAGCCGCATGAAGTTGTGGGGCTCAACAAGATGCGCGTGCTTTCGGAGTGCTCGTTTCCGGTGTGTTCTCCCTCGCTGCTCAGGCAGCGGCCCTTGCGGAGCATTACCGACCTCAGTCACCACACCATCCTGCATTGCCCCGCAAGGCGCACGGCGTGGGAAGACTGGCTCGCAGCGGCGCATCACAGCCGGGTGGTGCCGGAGCAGTCGCTGGAACTCGAGCACCTGTATTTCTGTCTTCAAGCAGCAATTGATGGTATTGGTGTTGCCATGGGGTACTCGCCTCTTGTGGTGAACGACATTGCATCGGGCCAGCTTGTGGCGCCGTTTGGCAACCTAACGCTGGACTCGCCCGGCTACTTCATCATCACACGCAATGAACGCCAGCACGACCCTGTCGTCAAGACGTTTTTCGAATGGCTGATGGAGGAGGGCGCGAGTTTCGACAGTGAGTTCGCCAGCGTGTTTGCGGCCGCTCAGGCAACCCAGGTGGCTCAAGCAGTGTCATGATCCGGCGAGCCTTGTTTTCAACGCTTTGATTGATGGATTTCTACCGGCATATCAGGATGAAGGACCGACCAGCTCGGGAAACCTGGTAATTGCGTCGCCGCCCTGGCGTAGCCGCAGCGCCGGCGTGCCAGTGGCTACCAGTGTCGATGGCGATGTAAATCCGCACAAATCTGGCTGCGTCAAAGGTCGGCGGCATCCCGTGCGCAAACGGCGAGATTCGGCACACGTCTTCCTCGGGATGCCATGATAAGGATGGAGAGGGAGTCGACGCGGGGCGCGTAGACAGTCGTGGTAGAAAGGCGGTTTGCCGAAGAAACAGGCGCGGCACCGGCCACCAGACCTCGCTCGTACGGCCAGGACGAAGCTGGCGGGCTCGCCCACGTTTGTCAACAAGCAGAAGAATGGTGGTAGTGGGGTATCCGTCAGCAGAACCCATGTTGACCTGGGAATACTGCTCCGGCAGTTCATTGGCATTGTGGAGGGCGTCGGATGCTATGGCATCACGGCTGACGATCTGATGTCAGAACTGATAGCCACGGTCCCGCCAGTACTGCCAATCAGCAATGGCCTGCTGCGTCATCTCGTCGCTCTCCAGTGGCACGAGTTGCACTAGTGGTACAGCAAGCTTGCGCTTGTCCCATCGTATCCACACGAAGACTTCAGACTCGCACACGTCCTCCGGCGCCATTGCGATCACCTGAACCCGGTCGCCGGGGTTGAGCAGCGAGGTTGGCGATCGCTTGCGAACCTCTGCTTCAAACGGGACAGTGAGTTGCTCCTCGAGGTAGTAATACCATGTCATCGACCGCTCCTCTGAACTGTAAGCGTCGACGACTATCTCCATCGTGATTCGGTGTTCACGATCTTGGTCGGACTTGGGTCTAGGCATTCTTATTGTGCGAATGGCGAAGCATACTCAGAGATCGACGACCTTGCGCAGTAGCGCGAAGGAGACACGCCAGTGACCTTCGTTCGGGTCGCACTGAATGGAGGCGGTCTTCTGGTTGAGGCGCACGATGGTGCCGATGCGTTCGCGCAGGTGCTGGTCGGTGAAGCTGACAGTATCGCCGACGAGGAAGTCCGCACGCTGCGCCCGGGGTGGCGGCGGCGGTGAAGCGTGCGGCGGTTGCTGTGCGGCGGTAGTGGGCTCGGCGAGCACGGAGGCTTAGGGCAAGCTCCAGTGTCGGCCACTGGCGATGTCCTAGACCACAGCCTGGGTCTGACGCAACTCAAGGATGCGCCCTTGGCGCATCGGCTGGGTAAGGTCGTCGGCAACGTAGCCGACAGTCATGCCGATATGCAGGTGCCTGCGGACTTCGAGGATACGCTTGGGATCGTTGATCATCCCCCCGATGGTCAGATACAGGCGGTATAAGTCGGCACTCGGGGCTAGGCGCAGGGCGTCAAGGATGTCCATGACGCGCAGTTAACTCCAGTTCCGCGTCGGCCCGGACCAACGCTCGGGCGTTCTGGCCTTAGCCTCAGCATAGACCGCTTCACGGTGCGCCAGGACCGCCGCGGCTACGCCACCGTGGCGCTGCACCGGTGTCACGAATCTCAGTCCACTATGCTTGTGCTCGTGGTTGTACCAGCGCACGAATCGCTGCGTCCATGCGCGTGCCTCGTCCACGCTGTCGAACGCCTGGCGCGGGTAGTCCGGCCGATATTTGCAGGTTCGGAACAACGACTCCGCGTAGGGGTTGTCATTGCTCACGCGCGGCCGGTTGAACGAAGCGACCACCCCCAGGTTTTCCAGGGTGGCCAGCATCGTCGCGCCCTTCATTGGACCGCCGTTATCCGAGTGCAGAACCAGAGGACGTCCTGCCAGACCTTCGGCCAAACTGGCTCGCCGCATGAGCAACGCCGCCAACTCCGCCGATTCCGCCCGATGCACATCATGACCGACGATCTTGCGGCTGAACACGTCCAGTATCATGTACCAGTAGTAATACTGGCCCTTGATTTCCGCTGGCAGTAGAGTAAGAGACAGGGCGTAGTCGGACTATTTCCCTGTCTCTCCTCTCCGAACCGGACTTGCGCCTCTCAACGCATCCGGCTCTCCGTTCAAGTGTTGCTCATAGCAAAGGCGACATCGGGGTAACGCGACTCGATGGTACGGCGTGTCTCGTCGCGCAGGATGTACGGATTTTCCATCAGGGTGCGCCAGGTAAAACGACCTTTGCGACTGGTAACCAGACGCCGAAGCGCCACCGCTCCATACCATCCCCGACTATTCAGGCCCTCCAACACCCATGTTTTCGCCTGTCCCGGCGCTGGCGCCAGAACATGGTCGCGCATCAGCGAGCGGAATCCCCGCCTATATTTGCGCGCAAGCCAGTACCCGAACTTCCAGAAGACAGATCGGTCCAGCTTTTTGAACATGGTGGCTGTGTAGTCGGTGTATTGATAGAAGGCAGCCCAGCCAACGATCTGCCGATTCAGGCTTTCCATCAGGTCCATCCGGTTCATGCCGTAGTTGCCCGACAGTTGCTTGACGAGCCTCCCGGCAAAGCCGCGATACTTCTCCCACGGTATGGTCGTCACAGGCCTCATGCTGCCGCGTGGCCCACGCTTGCGAATGATCCGGTGGCCGAGGAAGACAAAGCCGTCGTTCACATGCGTGATATGGGTTTTCTCCATATTCAGCGTGAGTTTCAACTCGCCTTCAAGGAACCCACGACATGCTTCTCGTACTGCCTCGGCATGTTCGCGTGTGCCCTTTACCACAATCACAAAGTCGTCCGCGTATCGACAGTAGGCCACTGCTGGCTTCCACTGCCGGCTTTCTCGAACAGCAATGGGTCGCTGTTTAAGAATTGCGAAGTTCCACGCCCACCGATCCTTCCGCACTTTCTTGTTCAGGTAGTTCCGTTCCATCCACGCATCGAACTCATGCAACATGATGTTGGATAAGAGAGGCGAGATGACACCGCCCTGAGGAACGCCTTCGCTTGCAGCACGAAACAGCTCGCGATCAACACAACCCGCCTTGATGAACTTCCAGAGCAGGGCAAGAAAGCGCTGATCGGCAATCCGCTTGCGAATCCCCTTCATAAGCAGCCGATGATGAACCGTATCAAAGTAGCTGGCGAGGTCGCCCTCGATAACCCAACGTCCCGCAGTACTTTGTTCACCGCTGTCTTGTAGCTGGAGCTTCACCGCGCGAATCGCGTGATGTACGCTACGGGCAGGCCTAAAGCCATATGAAGCCGGGTGGAAATCGCTCTCCCATATCGGCTCCATCGCCATCAACATTGCCCGTTGCACGATCCGATCCCGCAGGCTCGGTATGCCGAGAGGTCTGAGTTTTCCGTTCGCTTTCGGTATGTACACGCGTCGTGCAGGCAGCGGACTATATGAGCCCGTCAGCAACTCGTCGCGTATCGTCGCCAGTTCATGCTGGAGATTCTCCTCCATCATGCACTTGTCGACCCCGTCCACGCCCGGCGTGCGGGCTCCACTGGAGGCCAGTGTAATGCGAGCCGCTTCGCTCAGCCAATCCCTATTGGCAATCAGTCTCAGGAGTCGATCGAACTTTCGCTCTTTGTCCTCCGTCGACCATGTCGCCAGTTTGCTTTGCATTTCACTGATTATCAAAGGTCTTCACCTCACTAAAGTCAGCTAATTAACCAAACAAACCACTTCAACTGCCTCCCTTCGCCATGTGGCCGGCTTTCCCGACCTCGGACTACTACGGAGGCTCCGCCAGTTTGCACATCATCGGGGGCACACTCCCTTGGCATCTGTGCAAACCTTCCCCAGTTCACATGCTGGACTCAACGCATGGGCGAGGTTGCCTGTCGCAGTCTTTATCCTTGCTTGCCGCAAGTCGTCGCGAACACCACGGTCTAGCTGCGCGCTCCCCATGGCTCCTTGCTGCTCGGCTTACATATCCAAGTAGCATTCGTGCCACCGGGCCATGGATGTGCCCGGTAACAGCTCGCGTCATGCCCATCAAGCGGTGTGGGCAGGGGTGACATTTCAACCCTCAGATGCGTTTCAACAGGTTCGTGTTCCTCAACCGTCCCATGCTCAGCCTAGAGACTCATCTTGGCGTAACCGCTTCGCCGCAAGCCCCGTTTCCCACGGACTACGTCACCCTGCCAGTGTCAGCAGGTCACCGCCGCTTCGGCTCACTTCCTCTCGCAGCAGAGGAAGGGCATGCCCCGGTACTGCACAATTTCAATTCCGCCGGGTCCTGCATTCCAAACATGCTCAAGCAGCTTCACCCCCAAACGGGCGGGCTACGCTGGCTGGGCGTACTCCAGGTAATGTCCCAGCTCCACACCTGATTGGGTCCGGTGGCGCAATGGCTGGTCACCACCCGGGCCGAGGGCTTGCGTGCACGACCGCGGTGATGCTGCCGCGACGTGCTACGCAAGACACGATAAAAGCTCGACTCCGAGGCCACGTACCGGCCGCGGTCCGCCAGCGTCGGTACGATCTGGCTGGGCGGCAAACTGGCAAACTCCACGCTGTTGGCCACCTCAAGAATCTGCTGGCGTTCCGGCTCGCTTAGCTTGCTGGCTGGCGCTGGCCGCTCAGTGGTGGTGCGAGCATCTGCGACCACCTCGTCGCCATCCCGAACCCAGCGCTGGAAGGTGCGCAGGCTCAGACCCAACTCGTCGCGAGCCTGCGTCAGTCGGCAGCCAGAGTGTTCTGCCTCTCGAATCAGCGATATACACAACAGGCGATCTGGGACGCTGATCAGTCGTCCTCTATTTCTCCCCAAATCGTCTGGGCTTTTTTTTCTCAGGATGAGCAGTGCGGCCGCTTCCGCCAGCGCCTTCTCCTTTCGCTGTAATTCCTTCTCAAGCTGCTGGATGCGCTTCTTGTCACCTTTCGACTGAAGCCGTTGCTCTCGCGCCTGCTCACCTGCGTTGGCATTGGCCGATCGACAGACCTCTCGCCAGGCAGCGATCTGCTACGCATAAAGACCCTTGCGGCGGCAATACTCGGCCAATTCCGCTTCATTGAGCGGCGCGGTTTCCAGCACCACCGCAAACTTGTCTTCCGAGGACCAGGCCTCGGGGTTCTTTCCATCTCCCGGCACCGGGACTCCTTGCGCTTTCATCTGTCGACGCCAAGCATACAGCGTCTGCTCAGTGATTCCAGTCTCCCTTGCCAGCGCCGACACCAACGCGTTCTCGGGGGGGCATCATGCGGCGCAACAGTGCTTCCTTTCTCTCTGCTGAATAGGCTCTCATTCACTCTGACTCTACCGCCCCCAGACTGGGTCAATCGAGATCAGGTAACACGACAAATGGAATGAACGCCCCCACCTACCGGATATGTGTCGAAAAATGAGCGACTCCTCACATTCCGACGGCATCAATTTGGCCAAAATGGGGAAGATCATTGACTTCTTCACCGGAGAGTTCGAAATGAAGCGTACGACGGTCGGGGTGGATATCGCGAAGAATGTCTTCGTGCGACCTGCAAGTCGCCTGAATTTCTGTTTCACAGGAGAACGTATGGCCTGACGAAACCGGTTGTTCCATCAACCGTTCCCTACCCAGACATGCGGAGCCGGTAACAGCTCGGTGTGAAGCTCTGGGGACAACGTAGCCGCCGGATAACCGGTACGCCCAGCCGCGAGGCGAAGCGGAATCTGCCAGCACGAAGGCGGAGAGGAGCAAGGGATGAGTGGGTACGACCAACATATGTGAACTTCTGATAAACGTCGTGATCTTTGACAAGCCAAACGTGCTGACAGGCTTGAACCAAAACGGTATGCGGTGAGGAGTGGTCTTTGAATACTGGGCCACCATGGACAACCAGCCGCCGGCGAAGAGGAAGGGTCCGCCCCGCTCGGAGATTCATGCGGAACAGGGTAAGCCCATCATGCTGCCGGTGACGGCAGGCGAACCGTAAGGAACGCTGTTGGCGTGGTGGGTAAAGGAACGCGGAGAAAGCGAACGCCCGGCTGTAATGGCCGGGATACGGGCTGCAACATTGCCCGACACGAAAGTGGGCAGACTTCCGCAGGGTCATTCATGGCGAGAGAACTTTGACCAACCGTTATACGAGGGAAAGCAGATGACGGCGTACGATGCGAAAGTGTCGGGAGCTGGTGCGTCCTCGCACGCTGCACAGATGTGGGATCAGGCGAACTGGCCGCACATTGAGGCAGAGGTGAAACGGCTTCAGGTGCGTATCGCCAAGGTGGTCCGGGAAGGCCGATGGGGCAAGGTGAAAGCCTTGCAACGTCTGCTGACCCGCTCGCATAGCGGCAAGATGTTGGCCGTGAAGCGTGTGACGGAAAATCGCGGTAAGAGGACGCCGGGGGTGGATGGCAGGATATGGTCGTCCCCGGCGGCCAGATGGAACGGAATGGTGTCGCTACGTCATCGCGGCTATCGGGCGATGCCGCTGCGGCGGGTTTACATTCCCAAGAGTAACGGCAAGAAGCGTCCGTTAGGAATTCCTTGTATGCGGTGCCGGGCGATGCAGGCTTTATGGAAGCTCGCTCTGGAACCCGTCGCGGAGACTCTGGCGGATGCCAATTCCTACGGCTTTCGGTCCGGACGCTCGACCGCCGATGCCATCGAGCAGTGCTTCAACGTTCTGGCTAAGCGTGCGTCGCCAGAATGGGTTCTGGAGGGTGACATTCGAGGCTGTTTCGACAACTTCAGTCATTCCTGGTTCCTGGAGAACGTACCGATGGATAAGGGGGTTCTGCGAAAGTGGCTTCAGGCCGGATATATCGATGAGGGAACTCTGTTCGAGTCGCGGGCGGGTACACCCCAAGGGGGTGTTATCTCGCCCGTAATCGCGAATATGGCGCTGGATGGGCTTGAAGCGGCAGTCCATGCAAGTGTGGGAACATCCAAACTTGCTCGCAGCAAGGCTCAGCTCAACGTCGTCCGTTATGCCGATGACTTTGTGGTGACTGGCGTGTCGAGAGATGTGCTGGAATCCCGGGTGCTTCCCGCGGTCAGGCAGTTTATGGCCGCCCGAGGTCTGGAACTCTCGGAAGAGAAGACCAGGATCACCAACATAGCGGAGGGTTTCGATTTCCTTGGCCAAAACGTGCGCAAGTACGGCGGCAAACTGCTGATCAAGCCAGCGAAGAAAAGTATCAAATCGCTGCTCGACAAGGTCAGGGAAGTCATCAAGGGCAACGCGAGTGTCACCCAAGAGGCGTTGATCCGTAGGCTGAACCCGATCATTCGGGGTTGGACTATGTATCATCGCCACGTCGTGGCAAAAGCGACCTTCTCAACGATCGACTCGCACATCTGGCACCTGCTCTGGAAGTGGGCAAGACGTAGGCACCCCACGAAAGGAGCCCGGTGGGTCAGGAAACGTTACTTCCGGTGTGACGGACATCGGTCCTGGGATTTTGCAACGAAGGGTTCGACCGAGGATGACACCTGCGGCCTGCAACTCTTCCGCGCAGCGACGGCCGCCATCCAGCGCCACATCAAAATCCGGGGACTGGCTAATCCGTTTGATCCGGCATGGGACATCTACCTTGCCCGCCGTCGAACCGCGAAACGTTCCACCGGGCTGTCCGGTGCCACCCAGTGGCGCTGAAGGAATGGCTTGAGCCGGATGCGGGGCGACCTGCACGTCCGGTTCTGAGGGGGCGGCGGCGCAGTAATGCGTCGCTGCTACCCGACCAACTTCACTGGGTAGATGCTGACACAGGCGAAATCGTGAACAAGCAACTGAAGCGCGCCGTGTTCCTCGAGCATTTTGCGAATCGCGAACCGTGTCTTATTGGAATGGAGGCCTGTGGCGGTGCCCAGCACTGGGCACGGCGATTGATCGAGATGGGCCATCAAATCAAGCTGATGCCGGCGAAGTTCGTCAAGGCATTCGTGATCGGCAATAAGAATGACCCGGCGGATGCGCGTGCGATCTGGATGGCCACACAGATGCCAAGCAAGGCCGTCGCAGTGAAGACCGAAGCGCAGCAGGCCGTATTGGCGCTGCACCGGTTGCGGCAACAGAAGGTCAAGTTCAGGACGATGCAGATGAACAGTCTGCGGGGGTTGCTATCCGAATACGGCGAGGTGATGGCCAAGAGCCGCGCCGCACTGGACAAGGCGATCCCCGGGGTCCTGGCAAGGCTCGCGGAGCGTCTGCCAGCAATGCTGATCGAATCGTTACGCGAACTGTGGAATGACCTTGAGCGCCTCGACAAGCAAATCGCAGAGATTGAACGGCGCTTGCAAACGTGGATGAAAGAAGACAAGGCGTGCAAAGCAATCGCCGCGATCCCGGGCGTTGGCTTGCTGACAGCGACGGCCACTGTCGCGAGCATGGGTGACGCGAAGGCGTTCAAGTCCGGGCGCGAGTTTGCCGCCTGGCTCGGTCTCGTACCCAGGCAGACTGGCACCGGCGGAAAAGTCCAGCTACTGGGGATTAGCCGGCGCGGCGACACATATGTGCGCACGCTTCTGATCCACGGCGCACGTAGCGTGCTCTCCCACGCGAAAAATGCCGGAACCTGGGCCGAACAAATGCAGAAACGACGACCGGCGAACGTGGTCACCGTAGCACTGGCCAACAAGATGGCTCGAACTATCTGGGCCATCCTCGCGCATGACAGGCCATACAAGCGGGATCACGTGAGCATACAACCGGCTTGACTCGAAAATAGTACTGGGGGTAGCTGCGAAGATTACAGGGGTGACGTCGAAAGGTTGCGTTGGCAATCGAGTGTGATGACAAGACAGGTCGGACCGGGATTCGCGAAACCTGAAGAATAGTTAGAGCGTTCAGCTCGTGCGACAAATTAGGAGCGAGTCAGCGGATTTCATCGGGGCCAGCAGCTCGTATGCTGCAGAAAGGCCGCATATAAAGCTGCAACCTATCCTGTCGAATCAGAACACAAGAAAACCTAGCGCATCGGGGGCGTTCATATAAACTATTCTGACGCCGGGGGTTAGTAGCGCGAAGCCCTCTGCAGCGAGCGATGAAAGACCGTCCAAAGCCTCACTTCCGCCTTTGGCATCATTAATAGGTGGCACCCGGCACTGAGGAGAGCAGCCATGACACCATGGCTCTCGACCGAGCAAATATGCAGGATACGGCACTCCCAGTACGTAAGTTCCGCAATCCTCAATGTTCCGCCGAATCAATACTCCTACGGCAAACCTCGGTTCATACAATGAGCGGCAATGCATTGTATTGATCAAGTAACGGTACGCCGAGGCTATATCTCCCGTCTCCATCGAGAAATAGCCCCGTACGTCACGGCGAGGAGTTTTCAATAAATGGCCAGGCTGGGTATTGACATTGGTGGTACGTTCACCGATTTCGCACTTGAGACTTTTCACGATGGCGCCGTGCGTCACCACTTCCTCAAGGTACTTACAACGCCCCACGCACCAGAAGTTGCAGTTGTGGAAGGCACCCGCCAGATACTGGCTGCAGCGGGCCTTCAACCGGCTGATGTCAAAAGCCTCGTGCACGGCACGACATTGGCGACCAATGCAGTCATCGAGCGTCGTGGCGCACGCATCGCGTTCCTTACGACAGAGGGGTTTCGCGATACCCTGGAAATGGGCAACGAAAGCCGGTACGACCATTATGACCTCCATGTAGAAAAGCCAGAGCCGCTCGTCCCACGTTACCTGCGGCTGACAGTGCGGGAGCGCCTGGCGTCAGATGGCAAGATCCTGGTTCCCCTGGATGAGGAGGGCTTGCGAGAACTGTTGCCGACGCTGGATGAAACAAAGGTGGAAGCTGTCGCGATCGGGTTCTTGCATAGCTTTGCCAATCCGGAACACGAACGTCGGGCTGCGGAACTGCTGCGCGCATGGCGTCCCGGGATACGCGTTTCCCTGTCCTGCGAAGTCGCGCCTGAAATTCGCGAGTACGAACGCTTTGCCACCGTTTGCGCGAACGCCTACGTCCAGCCCGTCATGGCGGGATACCTGGAGCGCCTTGAGCGCGAAATGGAGACCCTCGGCATCGCCGCGCCATTGATGTTGATGCTCTCCAATGGCGGCTTGTGTGAAGCCGAAGTAGCGCGACGCTTTCCGGTGCGCTTGCTCGAATCAGGGCCGGCAGGCGGAGCCATTCTCGCCGCCCATGTTGCGCGAACGCTCAAGCTGGATCGTGCGCTGCTCGTCGACATTGGCGGGACGACAGCGAAACTCTGCTTTATCGATAATGGCGTGCCCCAGACTGCGCGCTCAATGGAAGTCGCGCGTATCGCCCGTTTTAAGGCCGGAAGCGGCATCCCGCTGCGCTTTCCAGTCATCGAACTGGCTGAGATCGGCGCCGGTGGCGGCTCCATCGCGCACCGGGACACGCTCGGACGGCTGCAGGTGGGACCTGAAAGTGCCAGTTCGGTGCCAGGGCCTGCTTGTTATGGCCGAGGCGGCACAGTACCCACGGTCACGGACGCACACCTGCTGCTGGGCAGAATCGACCTCGACGAATTTGGCGGCGGCAAGATGAAGCTCGATCCAGGCGCAGCCCTGCGTGCGTATGAACAACTGGGCGATGCGCTCGGCATGTCAGCCCAGGACGCCGCCTGGAGCGTGTGTGAAATTGTCGATGAGAACATGGCCAGTGCGGTGCGCGAACACGCCGTGGAAGTCGGCAAGGGACTCGATGGCCGCACCCTCATCGCGATTGGCGGCATGGCCCCGCTCCATGGCGCTCGCCTCGCCGCCAAACTGGGGCTGGACCATGTGATCGTCCCTGTCGGCGCGGGTGTGGGCTCCGCATTGGGCTTTCTCCGGGCGCCTGTCTCTTTCGAAGCCACCCGCAGCGTCCTTCTTTGCACGGCGCAATTCGATCCCGATTCGGCCAATGCCATCGCCGATGCCCTCATCGCAGACCTGCGTCAGCTGGTTCGCCGAGCTGCCTCGACGCAGCCCATGACAGAGCATCGCATGGCCTGGATGCGCTACCAAGGCCAAGGCCACGAGATTCGTGTCCAATTGCCGTCCCGGCGGTTCCACGCTGGTGACGGCGAATCCCTGAGGCAGGCCTTTGAGGCGGCCTACGAGGCATCCTACGGCCGCACGGTCGAAGCAGGACAGGTTGAGATCCTCGGCTGGACCATCCGGGTTGAAGCCTCGGACGTCCAGGCGACACCCGCTCCCATGCCTGGGCACTCACCCGCAGCCAGGACGATGGGAGCGGCGTCTCCCAGATTCCGCGATGCGTTCGACCAAGGTGCGAGAACCTGGGAAAGCTACGCGGTTCATCGCATTGCCGAGCTCCGGCTGGCCGATCCTCTACCGGCGCCGGCTCTGCTCGCAACTAATGAAACAACGGTCGTGGTACCGCTGGGTTTCACCTTTGCACTTGGGACGACCGGAGAGGTCCAGCTCCTGCGCTATCAGGCGTCCGGCGCCCAAGGCACCGCTATCGCCCGAGCCGAAATGCCTGCCAGCATCCGCCTGCAAGTCCTGTGGGACCGACTCAATGCCCTGGTTGAAGAGCAGGCACGCACCATGATGCGGACAGCATTCTCGCCGACCGTACGGGAAGCCGGCGACCTGGCAGCCGGACTCTTCGATTTGCAGGGACGCCTTGTCGTTCAGGCGGTTACCGGAACACCGGGCCACGTGAACTCCCTTGCCGCATGCACGGTGCACTTCCTGAAGAAGTACCCGCTCGCGGAAATGAGTGAAGGCGACCATTTCATTACCAATGACCCGTGGCTTGCCTCGGGGCACCTGCACGACATTACTGTGTTGTCGCCCGTATTTCAGGCTGGCCGGCCCATCGGCTTCTTTGCCTGTACCTGTCATCAGGTCGACATCGGCGGCCTTGGCATGGGGCCGGACGCAAAATCCGTATATGAAGAAGGCCTTCAGATTCCAATGCTCAAGCTGGCGCGAAAAGGCCAGCTGAATGAAGACCTTCTGGAGATGGTGCGAGTCAATGTGCGTCAACCCGAGGCAGTGATTGGCGACATCCTTTCCTACGTCACCGCCAATGAGAGCAGCGGCAGGCGATTGGTGGCAACACTGGATGAGCTGGGTGAAGCGGGGCTGGAAAGGATAAGCGCCTTTGTTTGCGAACGCTCCGCCGCCGGCATGCGCGCAGCGATCGAGAAACTGCCGCGTGGTACGTTTCACCACAGCATGGAGCTCGATGGCTACGATACTCCAGTGCATATCGAATGCCAGGTCACGATCTCCGAAGATGGCGTTTCAGTGACCTTCGATGGCACTTCCGCCGCCAGTCAGCGTGGAATCAATCTGGTTCTGAATTACACGCGGGCCTATGCCTCCTTCGGAGTCAGGGCGGCGGTCGCGCCGTCCGTTCCCAACAATGCCGGTTCGCTTGCGCTTGTCGAGGTCAATGCCCCGGTGGGCTCGATTCTCAATGTGGAGCGCCCGGCCCCGGTCTGCGCACGACATATCATCGGGCAATTTCTGCCGGAAGTCGTTCTGGGAGCGCTTGCGGCTGCGATGCCTGACAGCGTGCCGGCAGAGGGTGCGGCATGCAACTGGGGCCTCCAGTTGCGTGGCACCAGCGAGCAACAGCAGGGATTCGAAATCCTGTTCTTCAACTCCGGAGGATCAGGTGCGCGTCCGAACAGCGACGGGCTCTCCGCAACTTGCTTCCCAAGCGGCATCCGTTCCATCCCAGTGGAGATCTGCGAAAGCGTTGCTCCCATCGTCATATGGAAAAAGGAGCTGCTGCCCGGATCGGGAGGCGCCGGCAAATGGCGAGGCGGCCTGGGTCAGCGCGTGGAAGTGTCCACCCGTGACGGCTCTTCATTCCAGTTCTTTGGTCTCTTTGACCGTGTGCGCAACCCTGCGAGAGGCCGCAATGGTGGCATGGACGGGGCACCGGGATGGGTTGGCCTCACCACCGGCGAGACCCTCAAGTCGTTAGGCTTGCAGACGGTTCGCTCCGGCGAAGTGTTGCGCATCGATGTTCCCGGCGGCGCGGGCTTTGGCAGCGCCGAAGCGCGTGACAACGACGCGCGTCACCGCGACTCGGAAATGGGGTACGTAGCATGAAAAGCGGCGTGGTGATAAGCACCCGAGGCGGCTGGCAAAGGCTTGCGCCGGCAACAGCGCCGCGCCCGACCAGCCCGTCCTTCAAGAGTTTGTTAGCAATCTGAACCCGTTTCCTCATAAAAAGGGTCCTAAGTCAACTTTGACTCCGTTGGAGGAGAAGTGCAGCCTGAGACTAATTCCTAACCACATCAATTCCCATGAAACCATTCATCGCTTCGTTGGCACGCTGTCTTGTGGTGTTACCCATGGCGCTCGCTGCACAGACCGGTATGGCACAGGAGGGTCCTGTCAAGATCCTCGTCGGTTTCCCGCCGGGCGGCGTGACTGACGTCGTTGCTCGCCTGCTGGCCAAAGGCATGCAGGCAGAAATCGCGAGACCAGTCATTGTAGAGAATCGTCCAGGAGCCGGCGGCCAAATTGCGGCACAAGTCCTCAAGTCCGCCGGCCCCGATGGCAATACACTGTTCCTGACCAACAGTCATACCACTGCCATGATTCCCTTTACGAATCTCCATCCGGGATTTGACCCCCAGAAGGACTTCGTTCCAGTTGGCCTGGTAGGGACGATGCCGAACTTCTTCGTCGTGAATCCGGAAATGGTAGGGCCCGAAGTCGACAGCCTAAAGGCCTTTTCTCAATGGGCAAGAGCAAAGCCCGGCCGGGGCAACGTCGGCGTTCCCGCGCCGGCGAGCGCGCCGGAGTTTTCCATCTCGCTGCTGAACAAGGCGTTCGGCGCGGACCTCAAAGCCGTTGCCTACAAGGGAGATGCGCCGATGGTGCAGGACCTGCTGGCAGGACAGATTCCCGCGGGGATCTGCGCGATGGCCGCCGCGCTGCCTCACGTTCGCGCCGGCAAGCTCAAGCTTCTGGCTGTCGATGGACCGGAACGGCTGCCTGGCTTTGACGTCCCCACCTACGCTGAGCGAGGGGTCAGCGGCCTGAGCGATGTCATGACAATCGGCATCGTCGCGCCGGCCGGGACCTCGCCGGCGTTGGTGACAAGGTACAACACAGCCATCAACAAGGTCGTCGGATCGAAGGCCTTCCAGGACCGGGTTGCGGAATCCGGCATCATCGCCAGCACTGGCACCCCAGATGACATGGCGCGCGTCACGGAAGGCAGCAGGAAGGCCAATGCCAAGTTGGTGAAAGCGGCCGGATACCAGCCGCAGTAAATGCTCTGCGGCAGACTGATACTGACAGTCTGCCGCAGCATTCCCGGGGGTCAGGACATGGCGTCAATCGTAGCGGGCAGGGCTCACGCTCGCGTGCAGCCAGTTGACCAGTGTTACCGCATCGAAAATCGGCAATCCGGTAGCCTCGCGGAGGGCCCTGGAATGTCGCGGGAAATTGGCACACTCGCAGACGATAGCACCCACATCGGGGTGCCACTGCAGCAGGCGTCGCGCCGCCGCAACGACTTCCTCGCGATGAGCCAGTCCATCTACCCGCAGCCGGTTCTCGCGATGGTCGCGAAGGAATGTACTGCTTTCATCAAGCGCGTCGACTGGCAGGTCGGGCGACACGCCGATGGCACGAAATAGTTCACCGGTGAGCCCCGCTCGTGTCGCCGCCAGGATCCCGACGCGGCGTCCTGCCGGCAGGAGTTGCTGCACCATCGGGATCTGTAGAAGGCTGGACGTAGCGACCGGAACGGGACAGCTCGCCGCCAGCCGGGATTGCAGCGGTGCCAAGAAGCCGCAACTGGTGGCAATCGCATCAACCCCGGTAGCCACTAGCTCCCTTGCGCCCTCCACCAGAGCTGCCAGCATCCCCTCGGTGTCGCCGCGCGCCGCCGCCGCCGCATCGGCGCCGCGCATGACCGCATACTGGACCGGAAATGGCCAGGTTGCGGCATGACCGACGTCGCCGGGCAGCCGCTCAAATCCAGTGTCGAGCATCAAGATGCCAACCGAAACACCGTGTACGGTGCGTGACCGCCGTCCGGCCTCGTAGGCATCCATGGTTAATCAACGAAGCAATTGCATGACTCCATGCTCGCAGGAATCGGCCGTCCCAGCTGCGTGAGCTTCTTTCGGCTGATTAGTGTCGTGTAGTCATTGGGGCCCGGCTTGACGGGTGCCAGCTCAGACGGCCGCTTGCCATCCAGGATCCTTGCTGCCAGTTGGGCTGCCTGTGCACCCTGTGCTGCATACGATGCGGAGTAAGCGACTGTCACCACCCCGCTTTTCTTGATGAGCTCTGTCTCCGCGCTCAGGATAGGAATCTTGTAGCGGTCGGTAACGGAAGCCACGGCCGGCATGGACGACTGCACGAGATTAGAGCCGATGGCATAGACGAAATCGACGTCCGACAGCATCTGCGTCCGCTGCGGCACGTCCATGGAGGCATCGACACTAATACTACGTAGGGTCAAGCCTTGCCGCGCCGACGCCGCTTCGATGGCCTTGATTGCCACCACATCGTTTGCCTCGCCTGGGGAGTAGAGCACGCCGAACCGCTTGGCACCGGGGAACATGCGCTTTGCGAAGCTCAGCACGGCGTCATAGTCCATTGCACTGGCCGATCCAACGAAGCGCGCGCTACCCTGGCGCCAGTTGGGCACGAGACCAGCCGCCACCGGATCGCTGATCAGACAGAACACCATCGGCAGAGACTTGTCCGTAATACTCGACAGTGCTGCCTGAGAAACCGGGGTTGTAACTGTCAGGATCACCGCCGGCCTCTTCGCCTCAATCTGCCCAAGGATTTGGGGGATCATCGCGGGCGTGAAATTCGCGTCGCTGTAGACGTACGTGGTGTTCTTTCCTTCCACGTAGCCATGCTTGCGCATTTCCTCCTTGAAGCCGGAAACGCTCTGATCCAGCGCGGGATGTGGACCAAAGTTGGCAATGCCGATAACGGTATTGCCTTGGGGGCCGCCTCTCGCGGTCGTCTCGGCCGCGCCAGTTGGCGCGGCCAGTGTGGCAGCCGCCAGCGCCAGGCCCGCCATCGCGACGCTCGCCGTCTTTAATCTTGTCAACATGATCGTTATCTCCGGGGAAGGCGTGGTACAGGTTGCCCCTGGGTTCAGAGGGATTCCGAGAGCTCGTCCAGTGGCTTGATACCGCCTTCGTTCGCGATGAGCGCACGTTTGCGGACATATCGCAGGATGCTCGTCGCACCGTAGCGCGAGCCGCCCATGCCCGAAAATTTGAAGGCCGTCTTCTCCCCGTCGAACATCATGCCGCGTTGCAGTTCCGTGTCATTGATGCTGACACCACCGGCTTCCATCTTCGTCGCGAAATCCCCGGCGGTATGCGTATCCGGGCCAAAGACTGCACCGCTGAGGCCATAGATGGAGTCATTCGCAAGGCGCACTGCCTCATCTTCGCTGCAGAAGCGCATGACCGGCACCACGGGGCCGAACGTCTCCTGCGTCATCAGGTCCATTGAGTGGTCCACATCGACCACGATGGTTGGGTCGAGCCACACCGCACCGCCGACATTCTCCACCGCACCGCCGGTAACGATGCGGGCACCCCTGGCGACTGCGTCTTGCAACTGTGCCCGGACAATTTCCCCTTGGGCGGCATGAATGAAGGGCCCATAGTGACCACCGTCCGCGGCAGCCGAACTGCGGCGAAGCGTCTGAACTTGTCGGACCAGTTCCTGCACGAAAGCCTCGTGGATGGACTCGTCTACGTAGACCCGCTCGATTGCGTAGCAAACCTGCCCGGTGTTATAGATGGCACTCCGGAGGATGCTGGTGGCGGCACGTTCGAGATCTGAGCCGGCCAGCACCACGGCCGCGTCCTTGCCGCCGAGCTCGAGGAATGCCGGGATGAATCGCTCCGCGGCAGCAACCGCGATCTTGCGTCCGGTTGCCACGCTTCCGGTAAATACAATGGCGTCGACTTCCGAAAGCAGGGCCCGACCTGTTTCTGCTGCGCCCTGGAGCAGCGTGATCACGCCTTGCAACTCAGGCACGCCTTCGATAGACGCACGCAACGGCTCCACGAAGCGGGGTGTCACCTCGCTTGGCTTGATGACCACCGCGGCGCCGGCGAGCAATGCGGGGATGGCGTCGATGAAGGAAAGCACCAAAGGGAAGTTCCACGGACTGATGACACCGACGACCGGGTATGGGACCAGGGTCGTCTTGAACACGACATCACTGTTATTGCGGAACTTGCGAAATGGCTGAGCGAGGACTTCCGGTGCAGCTTCGCAATACCCATGAATGAAATGGATAACAGCACCAAGCTCTTCCCGGGAGATCCTGGCGCGAGCCGTATCGTCTGTCAGAGCACCGGTGATGGCGTCTGCCTTACTCTCCAAAGCCTTGGCCCAGGCCGACAGGGTTTGAATTCGATGTTCAAGCCCTTTTCCGTACCACTCCCGTTGCGCGTCCCTTGCCCGCGCTACCGCGTGGCTTACCGTATTTGCATCCGCAGGGATGAACTCATAATCCAGTTCGCCCGTACGGGGGTTCCTTACTTTGATCACTGCCATGCGTTCCTCTTCGTCAATCGCACCCCGCTGTCGGGTATGACGACGATCCTATGCGAGGAACACGTCGGGTCGTATTGGGCCCAACAAACGAATGCTGATCGACTAGAAAATGCTGCAGATTCCCAATCTCCGGCCGGGGCAGGGACTTACAGGTCCTCTCCTGCGGTAACGCCCGGCGCGGATGAGGAACGGGCCCGGACGTTGCGCAAGTCAGCCATACGCCTGGCATCCTTGGGGGCGAAGCCAAAGAAATCGCGAAAAGACGCCGTGAAACTCGTCTGGTGTTGATAGCCCACTGCGAACGCCACCTCGTTGACACTCAGGCGTTCGTTCCCCAGCAATTCCAGTGCCCTGTCCATGCGCGCCCGATGGCCGCATTCAAATACTGTCATGCCGTAGAGAAACTTGAAGCCGCGCTTGAGTTTGGATGTGTTGGTCCCTACGGCGCGCGCCAGCTCCGGGATCGTCTTCATGTGCCGAAGGTCGCCGACAAGAAGATCACGCGCCTTCTCAATCAGGCGCAGGTCCCGCGAAGAAAACACCTCGGCGGTATGGTGGCTTTCGAGATAGGCCTGCCACAGGTCCAATGACGCGCACATCACCTCGTATGCCTTGGCCTGAGCGAAGAGCAGGCGCCGATATCCTTCGTACGGATTCTCCAGCAGTTGCTTGACAGCGGTCAGCACCTCAGGATTGACCGGCATCTGATGGCAAAACACTTGCTCATTTCGCAGCTTCTGCAATTGCTGCCAAAGGGGGCCATCAACACCCATGGAGGCCCTCAGGAAACTGTGGAAGTAATCACGGCTGATATAGAGGCCAACGGAGCGCCAGAGGCCCGGACCGCACGACACTTGGTAATGCATGTCATCGCCCTGATGCACCACAGTAAGGTTCGGCGAAGTGACTTCGATTCTTCCGGTCTCGGAGAACTCAACGCTCACCGGACCGGCGACCATGAAATGAAATTCGATATAGCCCTCGGGCAGCACGCTCTCACTATGCTGCCGAGTAAGGTTGCCATCCGAGACGACCAGGAGAATCTCGTCCCTGATGCTGATCAGTTCCCACTTCCCTTCTTCGGGGTCGTCAGAGACCGGAACGGATCCACCATACAGACCGGGCTCTCCGTGCGGACCCGAAGACAAATGTCCCAGCTGATCGCGAAGCGCACTGAATGCCTCGCTGGTACGAGCGTGTTGGCCAGCCAGGCGCGTACGGAACAAGCCATCGTTTCCCGGCTCTGGCAACGTAAGATTCAAACTTGCCATCATGTCTTCCTCAAGCAATTCTTGGATTGCGCCGCTACGCGCCTTCACGGGCAGGCGCGACTGTACCGGGATGTTGCAACGCCACGGATGTCAGCGATGCCTCTGCCGCCCAGCAAGACCGGAGCAATATCGCCGCGTGGCGGCTCATCGTAACGCCCTCCGCTGCCGCCCTGTCACCCCCAAAAGAATTGAGTTCGGATTTCCTATGTTCCCAGCGCTATTGCACAGGCGGGATAGGCGCCCGTTAAGGTAACGTCAGTCTATCTTCCGAACTATCCGAGAAAACCATGAGGCACTACTTGAACCGCCTGCAAGCGCGCGGTGACTTGGCGATTGTGGATCGCGAAGTCGATCCCCGGTTCGAAGCGGCCGCGGTCGCGCGGAAACTGCAGCGTGTTTCGAACCAGGCGGTGCTTTTCAAAAACGTGCGCGGCTCCGCACTTCCGGTTGTCATGAACCTCTATAATGACCATGAACGGCTGCGCGAGATGATTCGCTGTGGTACACGCACCTTCTGCGAGCGGCTGGACGAGGAAATTGAAGTCGCTGCCACTCTTCAAAACTATGCGGAAGAGGATACGCAGCCCGAGCGCCTCCAGAGCGGGAAGCTCAGCGACCTGCCGATCCTGACCTACCACGCGCGGGACGGCGCTCCGTACATCACGTCCGGCGTCTTTCTCGCACGTGACCCTGACACAGGCGTGCCGAACCTGTCGTTCCACCGGTCGATGGTAATTTCCGACGATGAGCTGCGAATTCGGTTGGGAAGCTCACACGATCTCGCCCGCTATCAGGCGGCTGCCGAGCGCCAGGGAAAGGCGCTGGAAGCCGCCATTCTGATCGGTGTCCCTCCCGAAGTCTTTATGTCCGCCTGCGTCTCGTTGCCTCCCCAGGCAAACGAGATGGCCCTGGCCGCCGCGATGCGAGGCGGTCCATTGCGCACACGCCGGTGCCACACCATCGATCTTTCCGTTCCCGCCGCCACCGACATCGTGATTGAAGGCCGGATCCTCCCAAACGTGCGTCGCCCGGAAGGTCCTTTCGGCGAATTCATGGGCTATTACGTCGATGTAGGTGACAACCACGTGTTCGAAGTCACGCACGTCGCCTGGCGCACCGGTGCAATCTTCCAGGGCCTGATCTGCGGCTCCGACGAAGACCTGCGACCGCTCGAGGCTGCCACCGCCGCGCGCATCTATCGCGCCATCAAGGGACAGGTACCGGGCATCATCGATGTGTCCTGCAAGCCCACGGTGATGAACACGGTCATCAAGCTCCGCAAGCAATACGAGGGGCACGCACAGCATGCGCTGCTCGCGGCAATGGGCGCGCATCTTGACTACAACAAGCTTTGCATCGTGGTTGACGAAGATGTCGACATCTACAACCTGGATGAAGTGGTCTGGGCTTTCGTGACGCGGGGGCGTGCAGACACCCGAACCATGGTGCTGAACAATGTCCCAGGTTTCTACCGCGATCCGCACAAAGATCACTGGGGCCGCCTTGCCATTGATGCGACTAAACCCTGGGGACGCGAAGCGGAGTTCGAACGAAAGCGCATTCCTGGTGAAGTGGAAATTGAACTTGGCAAGTATCTGCCCGCCTTTGCATCGGAGGTTCGCTGAGATGAGCAAGGACCGCACCCGCATAGTCGTTGGCATCAGCGGTGCCACCGGTGCCATCTACGGTGTCAGGCTGCTGGAAGCCTTGCGGCTACTCGATGTCGAAACCCATTTGGTGGTGTCGGCGTCAGGCTGGCTGACCTTGCAGCAGGAATGCAGCATAGACAGGCACGCAGCACAATCGCTCGCCGACGTAGCCTACGACATCCGTGACATTGGTGCCACCCTGGCAAGCGGGTCCTTTCGGCACCAAGGTATGGTCGTGGCGCCTTGCTCCATGCGAACATTGGCCGCGGTCGCCCACGGCTTCAACGACAATCTGCTAACCCGCGCTGCGGACGTAACCCTGAAAGAGCGGCGGACTTTGGTGCTCCTCGCAAGGGAGACGCCACTAACTTTGGCTCATCTCCGAAACATGACTGCAGCAGCTGAGATGGGCGCCATCATCATGCCCCCGGTGCCGGCCTTCTATGCCTTGCCCAAGACGCTCGATGAGCTGATTCGCTATACCGTATGGCGGGTATTGGATCAGTTAGGTCTCGCTTCGGAATCCGCTTACCAACGCTGGGAAGGTATGCGGACACATGTGCGATCGGTGCGTGCACAATCTGATGACCTCACCGTGCTGCACGCCTAGCGGCAATCCTGACCTCCATGTCCCAATGGCACCGCAACGCCGGCAGGGACAACCTGAGCAAGCCTGGGAAAATGGCACCTCTACAAACCTAACGCGCTTGCCTGCCTACACACCGCTACCCGCTCTGGCATGACCCGACCGATCGGCCGGACATGCCGCTCCAAGGGAGCTCTATCCCGCTATCCAACACAAAAAGAAGCCGTCCCGAGGGACGGCTTTCAAGTTGCGGGTGGAGACACCGCATAAGGAACCAAAGAAGAATCCGTTTTGAGTCAGGCTGCTCGTGCAAGGCGCTCCTGCACCGCCTTGCGTGACTTTCCTGGTTTGCGCTTGGCAAGGATAAGAAGTGTGATCAGCACAAAAACTGCAGTTACCATTTTCAGATCCGACGGCTGGAAGCCGAATGCCAAAACGATCGAAATAAGTTGAAAATACACAACCGAGCCCAACACCGGCGCTGCCACCTGCCGCAGGATCGTCCGGTTCCCGATGATCGCCTCACCGAGCAGCAGCGACGCCAGCCCGTTTATCAGCGTGCCGAAGCCCATATTGACGTCAGCGAAACCCTGATTCTGTGCTAGCAGACCGCCTCCGAGCGCTGCGATAAGGTTTGCCAACCCAAGCCCAACGAGCACATAGACCTTGATATTGATGCCCTGCGCCTTGGCCATCGCCATACTGGAGCCAAGCGACCGCATGGCCATCCCGTGCTGTGTCCCCAGAAACCAGAAGATCAACGCGATAAGCGCGATATCGACGACGGCAAGCAGTGCGATTCGGCTTGTCAGTGTTCCGTCGTCACCGGGCAGGTATTGGAAGAGATTTGGGAACGTGAACAAAGCAGTGTTCGGCTGGCCCATGACCCGGATGTCAATTGAATACAACATGGACAGCACCAGAATGCCGCACAAGAGCGTATTCACCTTCACCTTCTCATGAATATACGCAGTGGCGCTTCCTCCCAGGAAACCCGCTGCGGCACCGATGAGTAGTGACGACACGGGTTCAAGCCCTGCGCTCAGGCATTTCGCCGTCACGCAGGCACCAAAGGCAAGGGTTCCTTCACCTGTCATATCTGCGAAATTCAGGATCCGGAAGGGGATCATTACCGCAATGGCAATCAGGGCGTAGATGAGCCCTTGCATCAGGCCCATTGGCACCAGGTTGAGGAATGTATCGAACAAGTTCATGCGCTCACCATGCGAAGGGAGGGGTTTTCATCGTCGAAAGCGGCAATCAGCTTCTCAACTGTCATGCGCCGTTTCTGCTCCAGGGACAAGTCGGCAACAATAGCGCCATGCCGCATCATGATTAGCCGGTTTCCATACTGCAAAGCATGGTGCATGTTGTGCGTGACCATCAGCGTAGTCAGCCCTGCCTGGTCAACCACTTGCGAAGTCACTCGCATCACGGCTTCGGCGGTCCGCGGGTCCAGCGCCGCGGTATGTTCATCCAACAGCAGCAACTGGGGCTCACGGAGGACCGCCATCAGCAGCGAAAGCGCCTGGCGCTGTCCGCCGGAGAGCAGCCCCGCCTGTGCCTTCATCCGATTTTCCAGGCCAAGGCCAAAGGTGCCAAGCCGCTGCTGAAACTCGCGAGCCTGCGCCGAGGTCAAGCCACGGCCGAAGGATCTACGCTGCCCGCGCAAGGCGGCAACAGCAAGATTCTCTTCGATATTGAGCGCCGCGGCGGTACCGATCGAGGGATCCTGAAAGACTCTGGCGATGTACTTTGCGCGCAGGTGCGTGCCGAGTGAGGTCACATTCACGCCGTTGACGCGGATGCTTCCCGAATCCGGCAGGACTTCACCGGCGAGCATGCTGAGCAGCGTCGATTTGCCTGCCCCATTCCCTCCCACCACCACGACGAAATCGCCCTGGTTCAATTCGAGGGAAACGCCGTCGATTGCAACTCGTTCATCAGGTGTGCCGGCATGGAAGGTCTTGTGCAAACGTTCGACTTGCAACATGGTGGAATCAGAATTTGCGGAGGACTGTGACATGTTGCGGGCTCGCCGGGCAGCTAGTTGATAAAGCATTGGCATGACTCCATCGCGGGCGGAATAGTCAGCCCGAGTTGCTTGAACTTGGTAGTATTGACGGTGGAAATGTAGTCGTTGGGCGAGGGCGTCAGCACAGGAAGCGAGGCCGGCGCCGCGCCCTTGAGCACACGCGTTGCCAGTGTCGCGGCATTGACGCCAATGGAGCGGAGTGAAACGGCATAGTTGGCTGCCGCGATACCGCTCTTCACAAACTCTGTTTCCGAGCTCAGGATTGGCACTTTCAGCCGGTTCGTCACAGAGGCCACCGCCGGCATTGCTGACTGCACCAGATTTGAGCCGGTCGCGTACATAAAACCGGTGCCGCGTAACAGCTCCGCCCGCTGAGGAATATCAGCGGCTGTATCGACGCTGATCGCCTTGAATGTCAGCCCTGCCCGCCTGGATGCCTCTTCGAGTTTGCGGGTGGTGGTCACGTCATTGGCTTCGCCAGGGTTGTACAGGGTGCCGAATGACTTAGCATTCGGAAACAGCTTTTTGGCGAAGACCAGGACCGCGTCAAAATCCTGAATATCCGAAGCCCCTACAAAGCGACTGCTGCCATGGTCCCATCCTTCAACCAATCCTGCGGCAACCGGGTCGGTCACCATGGCAAATACCATAGGAAGTTTTCGGTCGGCCACTGCCGATAGCGCTGTCTGCGAGACCGACGTAGTCAGCGTGAGAATAAGGGCAGGTTTCCTCGACGCAATCTGCGTGAGCATCTGGGGCATCAAGGCTTGAGTGAAGTTTGCGTCCCCGTAGACAAAAGTGGTGTTTTTACCTTCCACGTAGCCGCTGCGCGCCATTTCCTCCTTGAATCCGGCAATTGTCTGCGAGATGGATGGGTGTGGGCCAAGGTTGGCAATTCCGATCACGGTTTGCGCATGGACAGAGGGCACGATACCCAGCACGGCACCAACAACGGAGACGCAGGATAAGGTATGCAGCAGGAATCTCTTGTGATGTGGCATGGGTATCCTAAGGCATGGAAAGGACATCGGAGCTGTATGAACAAGGCGTGCAACGCCGTGCCAACCAGGAACTTTTTAGCACCGATTCCGCCTGGTTTCCCCCGCCCCGGCGGACAACTTCCGATCAACTTAATGTTTCAGTCGTTTCGCCTCAATTTTCTTGGACCGAACGCCTGTGGCGCTGGCCAGAGTAAGGGAAAATGCTGACCTCAACCTCGGCTACGCATGCTGTCCATGCTCCCAATTGTGGGAATCGAATACCGATTGCTAGGAATTCCGCTCTGAGCTGTCTGATCTGCTTGTCCACACCCTTGCCCTGACCTAGGCTGCGCTAGCCTCGTGCTGCCCGTGTTGTCAAGCCCGGCTCCATTGCGCCGGCACCGGACCGCGACTTGGCGCAAAAAAAAGGGGAGAGTCAATGCAGTTGAAGCGGGGAAAAAGCGCCAGCAAAGTGCATAGGATATGGCCAGCCACATTGGCTGCCACCATTCTGATCGGATGCGCGAACAGCGCGCTCGCGCAGAGCAGCGTCACGCTCTATGGTTTCATCTATAGCGGGCTGCGCTATGTCAACAATAGCGGTGGCCATAGCGTAACGGGGTTGGCAACCGGCCCGTCCCGATGGGGCCTGAAGGGCCACGAAGACCTTGGGGGAGGGCTGCGCGGCCTGTTTATGCTTGAGAGCGGCTTCGACATGAGCACGGGTAACTCCCGGCAGGGGGGCAGGCTTTTTGGCCGCCAAGCTTATGTTGGCCTCTCCGACAATTCGGCAGGTACAGTGACACTGGGGCGCCAGTACGACCTGGTAGCGGAGTGGATCGCACCGTTCACTCCACCTGGCAAGTGGAATGGCTATATGGCGCACGTCGGCGACAATGACAACACGAACTGGCAGTTCCGCATCAACAATGCGGTCAAGTATGTGACGCCAAACTTCGGCGGCTTCCAGGCCGGCGCCATGTATGGTTTTGGCGAAGTTGCAGGCGACAGTCACCGCAATTCGACCATGAGCTTTGGCGTTACGTATGCCGGCGGGCGTTTTCGCGCCGCCGCGGCTTATCTGCACATCGATAATCCTGCAAGTGCAGTCCCGGAAGGCAACTGGAATACCATCCTTTTCCCGGCCATTTCACCCACGTCGGCACTGCAGCCGAATCGCATCGCCCCGTCGAGCATGTCGGTTGCTGCGCTTGCAGGTCAGTACGATCTCGACAAACTCAAGCTCGCTGTGTCATTTACCCAGAGCCGCTACAAGGACTTGGGAGATGCCGCGGACGGGCTTACCAACGGTGATGTGCGCTTCAACAATATCGACGTCAATGGCTCCTACAGCGTCACGCCCGCCTGGCAGCTCGGCTTGGGGTACACGTACACAGCCGGGAAGGTGCAACCGACCGGATTCACGCCGAAGTATCACCAGGTCAATGCGGTAAGCAATTATTTCCTCTCCAAGCGAACCATTCTCCAGGCCGCCGTTGCGTACCAACGCGCAGCGGGGGACGCACAGAACGCCTACTTGCTGTTCGGCAGCAGCGGCGCGTCCAGCACAAGCGGGCAGCTCATGTTGCTGGCGGGCATTTTCCACGTCTTCTAACCGGGCCCAAGGCAAGGCGGCACGGCGGGGAGATGGCCCCGCCTTGCCGCTGCCTCGCCCAACCAGTGCACCATTTGCGATGAATCATGAATCCACATTGGCCCGCTCAGGGGCCGCAATTCTTGCCGACCTGATCCGGGAATATGGGCACCGGCATGTCTTCCAGATCCCTGGCGAGGGCATCCTCGAGCCACTGGACGCCCTCGCCACCCGCCATCCCGAAATCAGCCTTGTCACCTTCCGCCACGAGGCAGGCATGACCTACGCTGCGCAGGCCTACGCGCGGCTTGGCGACCGGCCTTCCATCTGCATGGCTGGTCGCGCTCCGGGCGCCCTGAACACAGCCTTAGCTCTGCATACGGCAGATACGGATAGCGCGGCGATGATTCTTGTCGTCGGGCAGCCCGCAGTCGCAGAAGCTGAGCGGGACCCGATGTCAGGATTTGATTTGCAGCAGGCGTTGCGCCCGCTCGTCAAGGACGTCATCTCGGTTACAAGCGCCACGAGGCTGCAAGAAGGGATGATGCGCGCATGGTGCAAGGCCAGCAGCGGCCGGCCCGGGCCGGTAGTCTTGGTTGTCACCGAAAATGTGTGGCGTGAGAATGCTACCTGCGCTCCCCTGCCTGCGCCATCCATGCCAGAGCCGGGTCCGGCGCCAGAGCAAGTCGCTGCGGTTGCGGCCCTCCTGCGCGAAGCTCGTCGCCCACTGGTGCTGGTAGGGGGCAGTGGTTGGAACAATGCAGCGAGGCTACGCCTGCATGCCTTGGCACAGAGCCATAATTGGCCAGTCGCAGCTGGCTATCGACGAGCGGACCTGTTCGACAACGCCGACCCACACTATGCGGGTGAACTCGGCATCGGTCTCAATCCGATGCTGGCAGAGCGGATAGGGCAAGCTGACCTGATACTCGCCATCAATATTCGCCTCGGCGAGATCAATACGTTCGGGACCGGTGGCTTTGGTGGATTCCGTCTGCTTAATGCACCGCGGCCGGCCCAGCGCCTGGTCCACGTGCATGCCGGCGCCGACGAACTCAACCGGGTTTATCGCAGCGATGTCGCGATTCAAGCTGCGCCGGCGCCCTTTCTTGACGCGCTTTCAGAAACCCTTTCTGCGACTTCTCCGCGCCCCTCCGATTCCGAATGGCCAGAAGGCTTTCGCATGGCGCGCGATGCTTTCATCGGAAAGGGTGGCTGTCCGGGACCAGTCGACCTGCGGAAGGTATTCACGGCGCTGCGAGAACGCCTCCCTGATGACACAGTCTTTACCGTTGGCGCAGGTGCCTACGCTATCTGGCTACATCGCTACCTTGCGCTCCGCCAGGCCGGCACCATGCTTGGCCCCAAGAGCGGTGCCATGGGATATGGATTGCCGGCGGCCATTGGCGCAGCAATGGCGCGGCCGAATCGGCTGGTTCTGGCCGTGGCCGGCGATGGCTGCCTGCTCATGCACGGTGAAGAGCTGGCGACGGCAGTCCAGCAAAACCTGCGCGTCATCATTATCGTGATCAATAATCAGGGGTACGGCGCCATCAGGAGTGCCCAGATCCGGCAGTTCGGGCGGCCTGTCGGCACCGCCTTGCGAAACCCGGATTTTGTCGCCTATGCAAGAGCCTTCGGCGCCCTCGCAGAACGCGTTCAGACGACCGCGGAATTCCTGCCGGCTCTGAAGCGAGTACTGAATGGAACCGGGCCGGCTCTGATCGAGATTGCAGTACCCGACACCGTAGCGAAGCCCGAATGAACAAACCTATCTCCATCGTCGTCGTTGGTGCCGGTATTTCCGGACTCACTGCAGCTTACAGGCTCACAGCTGCCGGCTTCACCGTTCAGGTTCTGGAAAGCCAATCGGCAGTGGGCGGGCGAATGGCACAACGGCGCGAGGGTCCTATTTCATACAATACAGGTGCGCGCCTGATTTACCCGTTTGGCCAAGCGTTTCATTCCTTGCTAGCCGAATTGGATCTGACGCGTGCGCTCGTACCGCTACGCAAGCTCGGCGCGAATGCCTCAATCGGCGGCGATCGTTACCGCGTCGAGCTGATGCCTGGCCCGCGTACCCTCAT
Organism: Cupriavidus sp. GW823-FHT06D04; assembly: GCF_058795055.1. Lineage (NCBI taxonomy): Bacteria > Pseudomonadati > Pseudomonadota > Betaproteobacteria > Burkholderiales > Burkholderiaceae > Cupriavidus > Cupriavidus sp. GW823-FHT06D04. Next base: position 33,662 of record NZ_JBXAHL010000055.1, read on the forward strand.
GACGTCCGGGTTGGATTGGCGTAGCCGGATGCGCATGGTCGCGGCGGGTATAAGTCTCGCGCGCCTGCGCTCGCGTACCGATCCAGACGCTGCGGCCTCATACTTGGAAGGCGACGCTGAAACGCTGGCTGATTACATCAGCCGAACCACCACACCTGCCGTACTGAAGCAACTCATCGAACCCATCTTCCGCGGCACGCGTAGCTGGAATCCGGAAGATATTTCGGCGGCGTTCTACGTCAGTACGATGCCGCATCTGCTAGGCAAGGACACCGTCTACACCCTGGCGGAAGGCATGGGTCAGGTGACTGAGGAACTGGGTCGTCGAGTGGGGGTTCTTTGCGACGCAAAGGTCTATGCCATCGAACGACGCGCCGAGGGCGAATGCGTTGTACGTTATCAGCGCCTCGGACAAGAACATGAGCTGCGATCGAATATTGTCGTCTGCGCTACCGAGGGCGCCCACGCAGGCAAGCTTATCGTCGATCCTCTCGACGCGGAGCGCTCAATGCTCGATGAAGTGCGATATAACAAGCTTGGGGTCGTTCACTACGCGCTGGAGGGGGATATGCCTGCCGAGCTGGAGTTCTCAGGCCGTCAATCAACGACTCGTATTGCGACCTGGCAGCAGTTGCCGACGGCACCCATTGCAGGACGTTCGTACGCGCAACTCTACTGTCAGCTGACACCCGAAGCAGCCGAAGAAGCGGATCGCCTCGGCCTGGCCGATTCTCTCGACACCCTTATCCGGTCGGAAGTCAGGCTGCGCATTCCCCGCTTCGATAGTCGAGTACACACCATTGTCAACCAGTGGATTCCATACAAACTGCCGGTCTTCTACCCTGGCTATTGTCGGAAAGTGGTCGACTTTCTCACTTGGCAGTCTGCCGGGAAAAGATCTGTCTACTACTGCGGGGACTACCTGTCCCAAGCGCTTCTGACTGGCGCTTGTGCGAGCGGCGACTCAATCGCTAAAGCAATCTTGGCTCACTATGGTTAGCCCACGGTCTGCCAAGCTTTCTATTGCATTCTGCTGAACCTATTTAAACTTCAATTGAGTCCCGTTTCCAGACCATCACTCTGCATGACAGTTGGCACCGCCAGGGAACCTGTTTCGCGCGATCGTCGCCACGCGTTCGTTGTCGTTCCACATAGTTTAGGCATAAACATATGATTGTGGAAATAATTTTTTTCGAGGCGACGAGGGTGGTCTTGTAGGGGCATCGACGGGAAGCGCCGAGGCCGCAACTAGAACTTGTGGCGCAGGCCCAGGCCGAAGGTGTTGCCCGGGTTCAGGTCGGTCACCTTGTCATAGCGCCAGGCGGCGTAAAGGTCAGTGCGCTTGGAGAACGGGTAGTCGTAGGCCAGCGTGGTGGTATCGCGGCGGGCCGAGCCCAGCGTCTCGTTGCCGCCCTGCCAGGTACGCACCCACGTTGCCATCAGCGAGCCCGGACCCAGCGGGGCGCTCGCGCCCACCTGCATGGTGCGGTTGCGTTGCCGGCTCAGCGTGCTGAAGCTGTTGTCCGACTGCGCGTACTGGCCGAACAGCTTGACCACCTTGAAGTCGTAGGACACGCCTGCCAGGTAGGCCATCTGGTAGCTGGCGCCGCTGGCAGCGAACTCCGGCGCATTGACCCCCACGCGCTGCACCGCCAGCGTGGCGCCAAAGTTGCCGTTGAAGTAGGTGGCATTGCCGCCGTAGTTTTGCTTGCCCTGGTGGCTGGTGCTCTCGCCGGTCGAGTAGATCGCATTAAAGCGCAGCCCGCCGAAACCGGGGCTCTGGTACAGCACCGAGTTGTCCCAGGCGGTGTCACCTGCGACCGAGTTGCCGACCAGCGAGCCAGGCGGCGTGGTGTAGGCATGCAGGAACATCGGCGAGAACACGGCCGAATCCGCCAGCGGGTTGAACAGCAACATCGACACGAACCACGGCGTGGTGTTGCGGCCGAGCTTGATCGCGCCGAAACCCCCGTTCAGGCCAACATAGGCATCGCGTCCGAACATGACGTCGCCGTCGAAGCGGCCGACCTTGCCATTGTCCGTACGGAAAAAGCTCTCCAGCGTGAACTCGGCGTTCAGCCCGTTGCCGAGCGCTTCCTGCCCGCCAATGCCCCAGTAGGAGGTGGTCAGGCTGGAACTGTCGACGACCGCGGTGCTGTGCGCGTCGCCACTGGCGCGCACGGAGCCGGCAAAGGCGTCGATCGTGCCGTAGAGTTGCACGGCGCTCTGGGCCTGTGCGGCGCCGGAGGCGAGGCTGCCGGCGGCTGCCGCGGCGGCCAGAATCCTGCGTTGGTGCGTCATTTGTCTTCCCTTCCTCTCTCTTCTTTTGTGGACGTCCGAGGTCCTGTCAGGTGGCCGCGATCGCCAGTACCCGCAACGGACTGCCCGACCCGTTCTGGAGGTGGTTATTACAAAAAGGTTTCGGCGCGCCTCAACCACCAGGCATCGCGAATGCTTCCAGAGGCGCATCTTCCCGGATCACCCCGGCCACCGCCGCCAGCCACGGATTCCCTTCATCGCGGAAAATATTCAGTACGTCATAGTGATGGCGGCCGGCGACCGGCGCCAGCGCGTGGACACCTTGCCAGTACGCAGCAATCCGGCGCGCCTGTGCCTTGAAGCCTTCCGTTTCGTCCGCGCCGACCAGCGTGTAAAGC
>NZ_JBXAHL010000056.1:0-36227 GCF_058795055.1 Cupriavidus sp. GW823-FHT06D04
TGCTTGCGCTAAACAGCCAGCGCAAGCAGGGCGGCGGCCACTCGAACCTCGTCACCTGTCAAGCGTTCTTGGCGCAAATTGCGATTTTTCTTGGCGGCTTATCTTGGGTGGATTGGGTCTCCACGGCCCCCCGCAGGTGGGAGGCGTTCATTCCATTTCCCGTGTCAATCGGGATTGGTTTTTTGGGTATCTGGTTTGTGCATTTGATCTGAATTTCCTGAAGGCGACGTAGCAGTAAGTCTCGACGGTGGGTCACACTGATATTCGCGGGTTGGCTACCGCATTACAGAGGTCCGCCCAACGAGCCTGCCGCTACCTATGGTCGCAAATCGGATGACATCCCTTGCGTAGTATCTTCGCGGGTTACTCGGGGTGCCCGGGCTACGCCGCCTTCAGGAAATTCCTCCCAGTGGGTTGTGGTGGTTGCCGAAGCGCTGCGTTACACCGCGTACGCCTCTCGCGGTGTAGCCAACGACATGGCAAGCTGGCTGATGTCCCAGATGAACCCGCTCAGTTCGCGCGCCACCGCGACCACCGCAATGTTCGGGTTCTTGCCACGAGCGGCAAGTCTCCGATAGCGCCGGCACAGTCGAACCTGGGCGTCCCAGGACCGGTCAACGATGGCCTTTGGGATGCCTTCGTGCCGGCGCTGGATCTCGGGGCTCACCCGTGCTGGGTGCCGGTAACTCCAGGCAGCCTCGACGAGCAGCTTTCTTGCGTAGCTGTTGCCGGTCTTGGTGACGCTGCCTTGGCGCCGTTTTTCGCCTGACGAGTGTTCGGCGGGCGTCACACCGAGCCAGGCCATCAACTGGCGCGGATGTGCAAAGCGCGAGAGATCACCTAGTTCCGCGAGCATGCCAACGGCGGTGGTGAACTGCACCCCGCGCATGGTCTGCAAGCCCAGTACGGCCGGGTAGAAGCGCCAGTTGACCACCGCCTCGCGCAGGGCCGCTTCGAGACGGCTGCATTGCGCGATCCGGTCCTCGATAGCACGTCGATATTCGTCAAAGGCAAGTTGCTGCCACGCGCTATCGAACACAAAGGCACTGATCCAGCGCCGGTGAGCTGGTCCCCAGTCGGATCTGCCGCTGTAGCGGACCCCATGTGAAAGCAGAAAAGCCTTCAGTCGTTGGCGGGCACGCTTCAGATCGTCTTTGGCGTTGACCCAGGCGCGTGACAGATCCCGGAATGCTTCGTCCTCGACGCTGGGCACGTACACCGCCGACAGGTCCCCTGCACGCAGCGAACGCACCAGCTTGACCGCATCGCGCCGATCGGTCTTGACGCGCTCGCCGGGCTTCTTCGGGATTAGCGACGGCGCGCACACCATGCATTCGAATCCCTTCCCTGCAAGCTGCCGGTAAAGGCCATATCCGCATGGGCCCGCCTCGTAGACGATGCGGATCCGGCGCGCTTTAGACTGCAGGCGCTTGCACAGGCGATCGATATTCGCCTTTGACGTACCGATCTTGCCAAACAGTTCGACCTCGCCGGTGCCGAGTGCGTAAGCGACCGTGATCGAGTCCTTGTGAACGTCCAGACCCACATACAACGTGATATCGTTTTCCATGCTGGCCTCCGCGCTGGAAATCGCCGGGTGCGGCCCTGTCCGCACCGTGCGGCTCTGGCAGCAATGCTAACCCGCGTTTGATTCCTCGCGGCGGGCCAGCCTCTGCAGCACGGGAAGTCATACTGCCTATTCTGTCCGCTAGAGCTAATCAGCCGGAAGCCAAGCGTTCGGCGGCCGCGCCCGCGTCGATTGGAATGGCCGTCATCGTCATCATGCGGCTCAGAGTGATGTGGAAAGTGGCACATGCAATGCCGAGTAGCCTCGGGGCGAGATCAGGCTGATAGATGCGACGTCACATGGGCTGCACCGAGCTAGTGTTCGCTCGGATGGAACTCCACCGCGGCCGCATCGATGAGCGTGGTCGCCACATCGACATCGCCGAGTCTGTCAATTGCCAGCAAGGAAAGCCTGGCCAGGTACAGCGCCGCGTTGGTTTCGCCGAGCGAAGTTAGGGTGTTACAAAGATGAGTGTAGACGGCGTCAAGATCAGTGTCGGTCATTGCGGTATTTTAGCGATTAGGTCGCAGGAAACATTTACGATGAGAGGCAATGCAGCAGGGCGTTGGCAACGCTGGCGGCGGATCCTGTCAGCCAGCGGCCGAGCACGTGTCCATCGGGGCGTATCAGGTACAGAGTGCCGACACGCGCGCCATATCGGTCAAACAGTCGCCCGTCGTGGTCCCAAGCATATTCGCCTGTGGGTGCCGATGGCCGTTGTGCGCAAACCGGCAATACCGCGAATGGCAGGCCTTGGGCCTGCAGGCTGACTTCCAACGCCAAAAGTTCGGCCGGCACTGTGCCATTCTGTGTAAAATAAAGCACCGTGAATCGCGGCTTTACGAGGTCGGTGAGGTGGCCTGCACGCGCCGCGCCATCGGCAAGAATAGTGAGCGGCATTTCCGGTAGCACCGCGCCCGGCTTCGGGCCGGCCGCGAAGGGGTCAACGTCCGCCACGTTAAGTGATGATTCGCGGTAGCTGATCGCCGAAGATTGTCGTGGGTTGATGAGGGAGCGCACATGTTCGTGCCTGACCGCGAGCCCGAGCACCGCCTTTCGCATGAGTTCGAACGCAAACGACGGCGGCGCCATGAACTCCGTGCTTTTGGTCCCGTAACTGAGATTCTCATGCGTGGCGTAGACTCGTTCGTCTGAGTAGGTATCAAGCAGTGCGTCCGCGGCCAGACCCTCGATAACAAACGCGAGCTTCCACGCAAGATTGTCAGCATCGTCGATGCCCGAGTTTGCCCCACGCACGCCGAAGATTGGTACAAGATGCGCAGCATCGCCGCTGAACAATATGCGACCGTGCCGATAGCGCTCCAGCGTTAGTGCATTGGCCTTATAGATCGTAATCCAGATGGGAGCCCAGTCGCCGCGCTCGCCCATCATATCCAATAGGCTTTTCACGCGAGGAATGACGTTCTCAGGCCGAGTTGCGGCTTCGGCATCCTCGCCGTCACGCAATTGGTAATCGATACGCCAGACATTGTGAGGCTGCTTGTGGACCAACACGGTCGAACCTGGATTTGAGGACGGGTCGAAGTACGCGAGGCGTTCAGTCGGACGGTCGCTCTCCAGTTTAATGTCGACGATCACGTAGCGGCCTTCGTAACTGGTGCCCTGAAGAGGCAGACCCGTAAGTTCACGTATGGTGCTGCGCCCGCCGTCACAGGCCACCACCCAGTCAGCGTTGAGTGCATAGTCGCCATCAGGCGTATGGCATTGCAGGGTGGCGCCGTCATCTCGCGCCACCAGACCTGTTACGCGGGTCTGCCAACGGATGTCGATAAGATCGGCACGCTTTTCCGCGGCGTCGAGCAGGAACTGCTCGATGTGATACTGGGCCAAGTTGATCATCGGTGGCAACTTCTGGTCGGCGTCTTGCGGCATCGTGAAGTGGAGCACTTCAGTGTCGCGGTAGAAGCTTCTTCCGCCGGTCCAGGGCAGCCCCGTTTTAAGAAAGCCATCGAGAGCGCCGATTCGTTCAATGATCTCGAGGCTACGACGCGAGATGCATATCGCGCGACTGCCGCTGCATACTGAAGCATCCGCTTCTATTAACACGCTGGCAATGCCGTGGGTGGCGAGCCCGAGCGCAAGCGTCAGCCCCACGGGACCGCCGCCTACGATCGCGACATTATGGTGTTTTGTGTCGATACCATCGCGCAGCATAGGTGTCGCGGGAGCGTAGGTTTTAGCCTCAAAGGGATAAGGTTGAAATGCGATGCTCATTGTTTACTCCGGAATAAAACTCAGGCGACCCCATGCATACGGCTTGACAGCATCAAGAACAACGACGCCGCCGATCGCTAGCAGCACAGCGGCGCACGGCGCGATATAGCCGACGTAGAACAGTGTCGTTGCCTTGCCGTACTGGATACTCGTCATGCTCAGCCCGGCAATGCCGATGTTGAGTAACGACAAGAGCCGAGGCGAGGCCTTGCTGGCACTCATGCGGGAGCCGGGGTCGGGTGGTATGGGTGGCGCAAGGAATGTAGGCGCTCCCATTTGGCTGACTCCGGCATCTGCACTGTCTCGGGCAATAGAACCCAATGCAATTTCTCGTCGCACCTTGGACCTAGTTCGCGGCGATGAGCAGAGTATGGATGGGAGCCCAGCGATGCCTGTCCCTAATTTGGGTACAAGGCGCGGGGTACCAAGCCTACGGAAAAACCCTTATAAATTGCTTGTGGAAAGACATAAGGCGAACAACTGGCGTTGGCTCGCAATGCCCAAGTGGCGGTAGGCGCGCTTCTGATAGGTCACAACGCTAGAAGGCTTCACGCCGATGCACTCGCCAATGTCCTGGGCGGTTCGGCCTTCCAGCACGCCGCGCAGGACGTCCAATTCGCGCTTGGAAAGATCCGGGCAAAGCCCTCTCAGGCGCGCCAGCATCAATTGAGGAACGCCCATTTGCACCTGTCCGCACAGCGCGTAGTGGTGGCGCAATGCTTGGGCGATCAGTGGTGCCATGGCCTCTACCTGTGCAATCTCTCGTGCGTTAAACGGCCCCCGATTACTGTCACGGTAGAGATTTACAGAAAGCCAGATTTCATCCGCTGGCTGAAGAAGCAGTGAGAGCCGGTCTGATACATTGGGGTGGTGGTAGCACGTCGCGCGATACCCCTCATGCGCAATGTCTTCGCTGGTCTGCTGATGCAGCTGCAGATCGCTTCCGATCCGTCGCGGACGCCGCACCGAAACGATCCGCTGAATGCCATCCAGCATATAAAATCGGTTCGCGTAGGTGTCGGCCACATCGCGCAGATAGCGCCCCCCGCGGTGGTCCGCCACCGACATCGTGCGCGGCCGGTTACCGAACTCGTAGGCAAACACCGTGCATTGCGAAATGCCCGCCAGCTCGCCCAGCAACTTGAGGACTTCTGTCGCGAAGGCATTCGCTTCGGTGGCACCAATCGATGACACCAGGCCGATGGCCCGAGAAAGGTCAAGCTGACCTGATATGGGGGGGCGGTCAAGGGACCAGGATCGCATGCGGCCGGATAACTGAGGGACTCGATAGAGTGTAGTACATACGGGGGATTCGGGCAGGCCGGCGACACATACACGCTCGAGTCGGGGCATCGTATCCACTACGTGAGCCCCGCACAGCACCGGTTCACGTAGACACTATCTTGCGGGGTCGTTCAGGCGGTACTGTGGGTGGTTAGCGACGGATACCGGCTGCGCGAAATTTGCCTTGCCTGCGTTGCCCTGATCTAGGGGGTGGTTTTCTACAGATTGGCGGTACTGTCATCTCGATTTCTTTGTCCCTGTGGCTTTGTTGGGGTTCGTTGCGTGGCTCTAGTACAACATCCCGTAAATGGCTTTAATAATTATCGGGCTGCAGATATAGGTGCAGGAGCGTGACGACCACCTCGGCCATCTCGTCGAGTGTACCGTTGCCTGGCAACGGTTCCCAACGCCCGCTATGGCTGCGAAAAGCGGCGCCATAACGATTGCGGCCGAGCTCGGTCAGCCGAGCCACCACGGTCGGCTCCTCGTCGTCCAGACGTTTGATCAGCAGGTGACGCCCGTAGGCTTGCGTGACAATCTGCTCGTGGCCGAGCAGGCTGCGCAGTTGCCGCTGCAATTCGGCAGCGTAATGTTTGGCGGGTAAGGCTGGCATGTCGATCCTCGATTACGATGCGCCGGTTTGCAGCGGGTAGCCCCGGAAACTCCATTTGAACGGGCGGGCCGCCTGATTGTGCGCGCGGATAAACTGCTCGGTGCGCTCACGCAGGTGCGCGATGCTGGTGTGGCTCGCTTGGCGCAGAACCCGGCGCGTGTAGCGGGCAAACCAGAGTTCGATCTGATTGACCCAACTCGCGTGCAACGGCGTGAAGTGGAAGTGAAACTGCTCATCGTGCCGTGTGTTAAACGCCTGCCAGACGGACTGGGCACAATGTGGTCGGGTAAGGACCCGATGTTGCCACCGGGCCCTCCCCTAAGAACGAAACGTGCGAGTTTCCCCGCATTTCGCTCAAGCCTTTCAAAGCCCCGTCGCCGGAGCCGGTTTAACCACTGAGAATCGTCGGCCACGCGCGATCCCGTGGCAGTCCGGATGCAGCATCAGCAGATTGCGACTCGCGTCCGTGCCACCATCGATCACCCGTTCCAGATGGGTTAGACGCCACCCGCTGGACTTCGTAATCATTTGGTGACAGACGGGACACGTCCGCTCCTGGCTCAGCCACAGCCGGATAAGCCGCTTCCGCCCCTTGAGTGAGTCCATCATCGCGAGGCCAAGATGTTCCTCGAAATAGCTTTCCCACTGCGGGTCGAACGGGTTGGCGGCGGCCCTGATTTTCCGGTGCCGCCGTATCGGCGTGCTGGCGATGTCGTACAGCGTCAGAAGTTTGGGCTCTCCTGTGCCGGGCGTCCTGCTGGTTTCGATGCCGAAGACCCAGTGATTCGAGCCAACGACCCGGAAATACTTCGCCCTGATCCACCGAGCGTTCTTTCGCGGATGCCGTCGCCGTGCCCAGCGCCACAGACATTGCCAAATCGCGTGACTGATGTTGCTGAAGATACGTTTCGATACGACATGCCGGTGATAGTTGGCCCATCCCTGAATGAGCGGATTGAGTTTCCTGATCAGCCAGTCCTGCCGCGCCGTCGCGTTGTTCTTCACAATGTCCCGCAGCTTGCGCAGGAAGCGCTGAACGCTCGTTCTGGCCGGCTTAATCAACAACTTGCCGCCATATTTGCGCACGTTCATGCCGAGGAAATCGAACCCATCGTCAATGTGTGTGATCCGGGTCTTTTCTGGCGATAACGACAACCCCCGTTCCGCCAGGAACTGCTCGACCATCGGTTGCACTTCATCCGCCAGTACTTCACGCGTTGCGCCGGTGACAATAAAGTCGTCAGCATAACGGACGATGTGGACCTTCGTTGGGTTACGGCCCCGTCTGCCAAACTGCGCATGTAAGGCTCGCTCTAGTCCGTCGAGGGTCATGTTCATCAGCGCAGGAGAAACGATACCGCCTTGCGGTGTACCAACCTGCGTTGAGTGAAGAACACGGTTATGAAGGTAGCCTGCCTTCAACCATTTTTGCAGTATCGCCTTGTCCGTAGGGATGTTGGCGACAAGCCAGTCGTGCGAAATTTCGTCGAAACAGCTGCGGATATCAGCCTCAAGGATCCACTGCGCACAGTCCGATCGTGCCAGCGCCCGAAAGCACTGTTCGATCGCATCCGCAGTTGACCGGACAGACCTGAACCCGTACGAGTTTGGGTCCGCCGTTGTCTCCGCGACAGGCTCCAGAGCGAGCAGATGCAATGCCTGCTGAGCCCTGTCGACCATGCAGGGAATGCCTAAGGGCCGCTGTTTCCCGTTGGCCTTCGGGATAAAGATCCGTCTCAGCGGACGCGGTTGGTATCCGCGCCGTTTGAGCGACAACACTGCTTCGAGCTTGGACTTTGGCGTAGACCAAGTGATGCCATCTACGCCGGGAGTCCGCTTTCCGCGATTCTCAGTCACCCGTTTAACGGCGAGTGCCTTGCCGCTAAACGAGTGGGTCAGCAACCACTGCAGGGCTTTCAGCCTGCCGTACTTGCCGGCCTGTTGGGCCTTCACGATACGTGCCTGCAGCCGTCGAACCTCGCGATGACATCTGGCCCAATCTATGTCGTGCCAGTGTCGTGCGCGGTCGGAGGACGCACCCGCGCCGAACTGCTGCACAGTCATCTGCTTCTCCTCCTTTGAAGGTTAGTCAAGCTCTCTCGTGACGAAAGACCATGCGGAAGTCTGCCCGCTTTCGCGTGGGATGATGTTGCCTTGCAGCGCAATCCCTGTCCGCCCGATTACAGGGTGGCATTCGCTTTCTCCGCACTCCCTTGCCCGCACCGCCAACAGCCTTCCTCACGGTCGGCCTGCCCGGATGGGCAGCGATACGGGTTTACCGTGTTCCACCAGATTCGCACGAATGGTTTAGATCCTGCCTCTTCACCGGTAGTGTGTCTGTCCGTGCCGCCCCATAAACAAAAGGGCGGGCCTCACTACGTTCCCATTTTGGGTAAGGCCTGTCAGTGCCTTTGGCCTTTTGACAATGACGGTGTTTAACAGCAGTTCAGATATCTTGATCATGCCATCCAGTCTAGCGCCCCCTCCGCATCGACACTCGCAGAGGAGCCTTGGTCTCGCGACCCAGACTCGGCTTGCGCCGGGCTACATTGTCCCGGTGGCTTCATACAACGCCGTTGCCAGCATCGCATGCACCGGTAGACTACGGGCGACGGAACGCCCGGTTTCCTCCCGCCGTTTCCGGCGGTGAAACAACGAGTCTGGCGACTTTCACGTCGCACTGTTCAGGTTGTCCCAGACGACGTGCACCTGTTTTCCCGGGTACGCGGCTGCCACGCGCTCCATGAAGGCTACCAAATCCTCCTGGGTGCGCCGGTCGCGGAAATCTGCCAGCACCTGTCCGGTATGCACGTCCAGCGCGGCAATCAACGCCTGGGTGCCGTGACGAACATACTCAAACTCACGCCGACGAAGCCGGCCCGGTGCGGGGTCACGTCCTGGGTGCTTGCGTTCGATGGCCTGAATGCCGGTCTTCTCGTCGATACTGAGCACCACCGCGTTTCGAGGCGCCTTGCGGTACAGCTTGCAAATCCTGTTGACCTTCTCGCGAAAAGCCGGATCCGGGCTGTGTAGCCACTGCTGGACCCGGTGCGGACGCACGTCGCCGGCCTGCAGAATACGCTGCACCTGACTGCGACTGATTTGCTCAACGACGCCGCGCTCCACCGCGCGCGCCACAATCTCGTCGAGCGTGGGCGTGACCCGTCCCTCAGGTTCCTGCGTTTCGCACGCCAGCGCGATCAACTGCAGTCGCGCCTCGTGCGAAATGCGTGGCGGACGGCCACTGCGCTCGCCCTCACGAATGCCTTGGGCACCTTGCTGGGCAATGCGCTTGCGCCACAGGCAAACCGTTTGCACCGATACACCCAGTTCCCGCGCAATGACAGTATTGGAGTGGCCCTCGTGGGCCCACAAGGCGATACGAGCGCGCATCACATCTCGCTGCGCAGCCGTCTTCCGCTCGATCAGCGAGATCAGTTTCTGTTGTTCTTTCTTCGCCAACTTCACTGGCGTTGCATGACGACCTCGGCTCATCCCGACATGATATCGGAGGCGATTAATTATTCAAGGTATTTACGGGATGTCGTACTAGCTTCGGCGCGACCTCGCTGCGCCCCGCTGTCCAGGCAGCGCGAACCTACACCGATCAGCAGCGCGCGATCATCGAGACGCAAGCTGACATCGTAATGGTGGAGGCATATGCTGGCACCGCCAACACCACCACCGCCGTTGGCTTTTCGTCCGAGCAAGCAAAATCAACAGGTCCGAGTGCCGGATGCGAGAAATCCACACTTTCTGACCGTTCATGAAATCGATTGGTGCTACAACCCCGCTTGTGCTGCGGCCGGTTGTTCAGACTGCCATTCGCTAACATCCAGCAGCGTCCATCGGTCGGCCACGTCCCCGTCTGGCGACGCCAGCAGCAGCGTCTCGCCGCAATGCCCGCAACGATATACAAAGGCCTTTTCGCGGCTGACGATGCGCAGCGTTGCCAATTTCGCCAGTTTCGGATGCGGAGGGACATGCCCCGGCCGGTCCAATTGCGATAGGCACAGATTGCACGCAGACATGTTTGGTTCCTCCGGTACGGTTATGGCACCGTTAAGTACATTGTTGCAAAGTAGGACTGAACCGTCCCGTAACTGCAAATCTTCGGTCGAAGAGGTCCGGGACGAGATGGACTCCATAGTGGCGTTGTCCTGCGTTGCGGGTCATCGAGCAACGCATGCCGTAGCCGTATTCCACCAGCCTGCACAGGAAGTGCCTGACCGGGATCCTGTCTGCCGCGATCCGAAGCCGTTCTTGACCCGTTGACGATGTCAGCATGCCTAGATACCTCTCGCACATCAGGCGCTCGAACTTACTTTGACCGGAACCTTTGGATCGAGCCTACACACGACGACCTATTGGAAGGCATATCCTTGGGGGAAACTCTACGCCACTACTCCTGGGATACTCGCTTGTATTGTGGCTCCTCGCGCTGGCGCCGACTTGATATTCAACTTCGCCGCCCATCATCAAGACTCGCTCCCGGATGCCGACCGACACGAACGCTTGAGGAAATGGGCTTATGCATAGAAATTGACCTACATACAGGGCTGGAATGAGGTGTGCGTGTTACAACGTGCTGATTGCGTGCGTATGCGCCCAGCGCGCAGAAGCGCAGCGTCCAGCTCAGGATACTTTCTGGGCCGCCACACCAGTACTCGAGATACTGGCCGACCCATCGGATCAGGAGATGGCCCCTGGTATGCTGCCTATGTGTCGGCCTTGCCGACCTTGACGAAGTCCGCGATAGTAGCCGCGGCGGCGGGTGCGAACTGTGACACGCACGCGCGTGTCAGCGCCAGCGTGTATGAAAACGCCATGGTGGGATTCTCGAACGTTAAGCATGAAATGCATGGCAGGAAGGTGTGCGTCGGCGAGCTTTGACAGACGGATGAACGCTGCCCAGCTCCCGTCTGCGACTTGCAGAATATCCACCTCTATTGCGTATCCCGCTTCGATATAGGTTCTGGCCTGTCCTGCGAACTGATGTTCTAGTTTGTTGACCATCCTTCTCGCTTCTCCAGAATCTATGTTCACAGATGGCCATCCGCATTCTCTGTTCCCCTCAAACAGCGGCCGCGCGCGACCAAGTATCCCGCGCCAGTAAGCGACGAAACGATAATCACGGTCCGTACCACAGACAAGAGGTAATATGGTCAGCAATCTCACCCTGATGCAGAATCTCCATCGAGCGGCACATAAGCACGATGGCGCGGCTGCCTTCAGATACCTGCGTTCAGAAGTGACTACGACCCTGGCGACGAAGTGACGCGCTAGCTCCCGTGGCCATGCCTACGGGGCCAGAGCCGGCGACGATAACTTACTTGCGTTCCTGCCGTGGTGGATAGTACGACGGCAACCAAGGGTCGATCATCTGGTAGTCAGAATAGATCGACTGTTGGGCTTCTGTGGTGGGCTTGAACATAGAAATTGACCTACATACAGGGACTGGAATAATGCGTGCGGTTACCTCGTGCTGGTCGCGTGCGTCTGCGCCCAGCGCGTGGAGTGTTTGGCAAGAGGTAGCCGCAGGAAGTCATCTGCGCTTCTCCTCAGGGAGCAAACGAAGATCGGCAACCAGACTAGGCGCTAGACAGAGCTTCCTTGCCGCGCTAGCGCTCCGGTCTTAAAAAATGTGTTTGACTCCGACCATAGCGCCGAACTGATTGCCGCCCTGCGCCGGGTTGGAGCCCGCCGCGCCACCGCTGACGGAAAGTGCGAGCTGGCCACCGTTGTTGATAAAGCCGGTAGTGGCATAGACCGACGTCCGCTTGCTAAAAGAGTAAGTTCCACGCAGTGCAAACAAAGTCGCCCTGTTATCAGAACTGTGGAACTTCAGATAATAGCCTTGACCGGCCAAGGTGAAGGCCGGGGTGATCTCATATGAGGCGCCGAGGTACCATAGCTCGCTGCGAGGCGTGCGGCTACCGTCATTGTCGCGGCGAATCACTCCAGCACCTATCTTGGCGCGTTCGAGGATCATGTAGCCACCCACGGAGAGCCGGTCGTCGGTGAGATCGCTGTTGACCAACCCACTGAAGGCACCCGGACCGCCTCGCAAAGAGTCATAGGCCACGTGCACACCCCACCAACCGGTAGCGTACTGGACCATGGCTGACCACTCCCGGCAAGCCTTCCTGTCGGCCGGGTTTTCGCCGGCACAATTGGTCCCTGATGGGCTAGGTCCCGCATTGACAGTATCACGGCCAACGCTGAAGGTACCACCCACTGTGAAGCCCCCGAAGGAGCCCTTGTAGACAACTGCGTTGTCCGCACGGGCGTTGGGTAAGTAACTGTCAAGCGAACCGGAGCCGTAGATGTTGGGTCCCAATATGTCACTGTCTAGCGTTGCCCAGAACAGCATCGTGTACTGCCGGCCAAGCGATACCTGGCCCCACCTGTCGCTCTGTAGCGCAATCATTGCCTGCCGGCCGAATAACCGGCCGCCCTGGTTGGAGGTACCAGCGTCGGGGGCGAAACCGGATTCGAGCCACACCAGCCCTTTCAGCCCACCGCCCAGGTCCTCGGTGCCGCGCAGGCCCCAGCGCGATGGCACCGTGCCGGTGAGGCTCGGCACGCGTGTCAGACTAGCCTTTGTGGCGCCGACGTTGTTTATGTATTCAATACCAGAGTCAACCACGCCGTAAAGTGTCACGCTGGACTGTGCCTGGGCGCTTGAAGGCGCTGCAGCGATAACCGACCCTACAATGGCGAGGATTAGAAGCGTACGCATTATGTCTCCTACTGTGCTTTTATATTCTTTGCTGCACTGATTTTGATATTCACCGGCACTACCTAACCCAATGAGACAACGGCTCGCTTCGGATCTAGAACGCGACTAGACAATCGCTGGTCCAATTTAACAAGCACGGCAGCTAGTACTGAGACTCCCGCCACGAAGTGCATTACTGAGTTCATGCCCCCCGTTTCCTCTCTGAGCAACGCGATGAGATAAGGAGAGATAAACGTATAGCATTGACTCTGCGCCATCACAAACGCTACCGCTATAGAGCCGACAGCCCCCTTATATGCAGCGGCAGGGAGATTCCAAAATACAGGTGCCGCAGACGTTGCACAAGCGACCGTCGTGCTCAATGCGAGAAGTGACAAGGGAATATTCCCAATTACAGCTGGGGCCACTGTCCATGCGAAGGCGCTGAGGCTAAAGATCGCGATCAAGGTACTGTGGCTGTTTTGCCGGCGATCAACATAGGCCGCAACGACCAACATCATGACAGCAGCAAGCGCCCAAGGAATTGCTGACAGTGAGCCAATTGCTAGCACATCGCGGGTGCCGGAAGCTTTGATGAGAGATGGTAGCCAGAAGAGGACAGCAAAGAACAATATGTTGTTGCAACCAAAAATCGCCCCAAGCAGCCAAATTCTCGGCTTTCTGAATAGCACTGAAACGCTCATCTTTGTTTCCTCAGTAGACTCCTGGGCGAGAGCATGCGCAATAGCGGCTTTCTCTTTGCCAGTGAGCCAACGTGCGCTCTCGGGGCGATCCGCTAGAACTGCCCAGGTGATAACGCCTAGGACGGCGGCTGGCAACGCTTCCACGAAAAATAGCCATTGCCAGCCGGCGAGACCATAGGCGCCATCGGCGTAATGCATGAGCGCTCCAGAAAGCGGTCCGGCAATAACACCTGCCACTGCCGACGCCGTCATAAATATTGCAACGGCTTTAGTGCGATATTCCTTGGTGAACCAGGCGCTAAAATAGAAAATCACACCGGGGTAGAAGCCGGCTTCTGCAGCACCAAGCAGAAAACGTAGAACGTAGAACTGAGCCGGTGTTTTGACGAACAACGTGGCTGCGGATGCGATGCCCCAGAGGATCATCAGGAGCCCAAGCCATTTCCGCGCCCCAACGGCGCGCAGTGCGAAATTGCTCGGCACGCCAAACAGCGCGTAACCAATCAGGAACAGGGTCGCACCAAGACCATAAATGGTGTCGCTGAACCCCAACTCCTCGAACATTGTAAGCTTTGCAAAGCCTACGTTCATCTTGTCGATTTGTGAAACTAGAAAGGCGATTGACGTCAGCGGCATTATATGCCAGAAAATTTTGCGAAACATTTTCTGACGGACTCTTTCCTCCTCGATGGATATAACCTTTGACGAATTAGATGCGTTTGACATGGTTGTCTCCGTATTTTAGAGCAATGCACGTCATCCTGTGGGGCAGGGACATGCAATCTCGTCTTATGGTATGAATTGCGCGACACGCGCTTGGGTAGCCGAACAGGACGTTATTCCGCTTTCAGCGGTAGACGTCATCAATTGCATCTCACGAATACAAGGACAATGGATTCGTGACCAAAAGCTTCTGAATAAGGTCGGAGTCGTGATCCGCACTCTCCATGACGAACCTAAGTAGGTCCTCATCATGCGGCTGCGGCTCGCCTTGGATATATGGATTTCGATACATTGGGTGCGGCCAGTCAGTTCCCCAAATTACTCGGTCAGGCGCGTTATGCAGCACTGCACGAGCCATCGGAAGACTATCGGCATAGTTCGGTGCGCCTTCATTCGACCAGCGGTCGAAGTTGCAGATGCCGATCCATACATTGCCTTGCTTCTGCAGATCCAATAGCGCCCGCAGAGCTGGCTGCTCTAGGCCTTCCGCTGGCCGAAGATGTGCCATATGGTCCACCACAAGCGGACCCTTGACAGCCCGTATCCAGCTCTGGAGTTCCAGAAGGTCCGGACCTTCCACATGCACCTTGATGTGCCAGCCAAGTTCCTGTGCACGTTCAGCGGTGCGTAGGAATACTTCTTTTTCTACACGCGGTTGCTTCATGAAGCGCGCGAAAGCAAATCGAATGCCGCGGACGCCGGCGTCGTGCAGTCTCGCGAGGTCCGTATCACTTAGGGAATCGGTAAAGCGGATCACACCACGCAACCGAGGATTTTTCTGCAAAAGCTCGATAAAGTCATCGTGGTCTGAAACCTCAGCGGTACTCTGGACAACGACACCGCGCTCCACGCCGAGGCGCGCGTGCATGGCATTCAGCTTTTCAACCGGTGCATCCATCGGTGAATACGCCCCGATCGACGCAGCTGGTGTCGCGGCACCATTCTGAAAAACGTGGAAATGCGTGTCCCAAGAACCTTGTGGAACGGTTAGCGCTTTCATTGTGTAAAATCCAAAAACAATTCGCAGTTCACCTTGCACTCTTAGCAATCAAACGAGCACAACCGTTAGCAATTTTCTGCGTTGGATTAGGTTCGTGTGGTGAACGCAGGCTCTCATGAATGTTGGAGCCAAGATTTATCCACGTCGACCCACTTTTCGGATCGAGTCCGACATAACGGTATATTTAAGGGCTACTTCTCATATTTTTCGTCTTCGGGATAAAGGCCGAGGCAACGTGCCTGGAGCCTGGCAAGACCGAATAGCGCGTCGATATTTGGGGTAGCAATCCCCCGCCAACGAGCGATCTCCAGAACGGCCCCCACCAACGCGTCCAGTTCGGTCGGCCTCCCTGCTTCGACATCCTGTAACATCGAGGTACGAAACGCTCCTAAGCGACGCGTAACAGCATGCCGGGAATATGGGTCGCCCGGGATCTGAAGACCGATGCTTTCGCCCACCGCTGACGCTTCGAGCATGCAACGTGACATAAAGTCCCGAACCAGAATATCGTCAACGATCCGGTCACCCGTCGCGTGTGTAAGAGCCGAGATTGGATTCACCGTCATGTTGCCCCAGAGCTTGAACCAGATGCTTTGCTGTATCGAATCTGCAGCTACCACATCAAAGCCGGCAGCGCGTAGACTCGAAATAGTGGCAATACAACGTTCAGTATCAGCGCCACCTGTAGGCTCCCCGATAGTCAATCGCGGGCCACTCACGTAGGCGACGGTACCGGGGGTGGGCGTGCTCGCAGAGAGATTACACACACAGCCAATCACGCGTTCCGGTGAAATTGCACGGCTGATCACCCCGGCAGGGTCGACTGTCTCCAGACGAAAATCTCTAACCTCATCTCCCAGTCCAATGCAGAACCACCACGGCACTCCGTTCATCGCCGAAAGTACGGCCGTATGCTTCCCGAGCAGTGGCGCAATTAGCGGTGCAATATCCTTCAATGCGGTGTTCTTCACTGCAAGGATAACTAAGTCCTGCGCACCCAGCTGTGCAGGATCTTCCTCGACGCGCAGTGGCACCCGACATGTCAAGCCTTCTTCGATGAGCGTCATGCCACTACGCCTGACGCTCACAAGTGTCTCACCTCGGGCGACAGCACTGACTTCCGTTCCGGCGAGCGCCAACCGCCCAGCAATCAATCCGCCTACCGCGCCTAAGCCAAAGATGCAAACTTTCATACCGATCACACCTTGTATCCAGGATCGATTTGATCAACTTGCCGCACCAGTGCGTCGAAGACTACGCGGCCAACTCCATGCGCCGAGTCAAACTGCAAGGCGTCTTCGCTCGCCCTGCGTTGGACCGCTTCCGGAATAGGAATCGTCTTTCCAAGCACGGCGCCAGCAACCTGGATCTCGCAAGCTCGCTGTAGGGTCCACAAATATGCGAACGCCTCCGGCAAAGTTGATCCCCATGAAAGAAGACCGTGATTGCGCAAAATAACCGCATGCGCATTCCCGATCGACCTCACCACTCGCGGGCCCTCGTCTGCATGAACCGTAACGCCTTCGAAATCGTGGTAAGCCAGGCGTCCGTGCAGTTGTGCAGCATAGAAGTTGTCCATCGAAAGTCCGGCTTGACTACCCGCGACCGCGCAGCCTGCGGTTGTATGAGTGTGCATAATGCAATGGGCATCCGCGACACCGCCGTGGATGGCCGAATGCAGAATAAAGCCAGCTGGATTGATCGGCCATGACTCATGGCGCACCAGATTTCCGTGCAGATCTACCTTCACTAAGTTGGATGCTGTTACCTCGGTGTAGTGCAAGCCGAATGGATTGATAAGAAAGTGAGGTTCTTCGCCAGGTACTCGAAGCGAGATGTGGTTAAAGACGAGTTCTGTCCAGCCCAGCAGGGCGAAGATTCGATAGCACGCGGCAAGCTCGATTCGGAGAGCTCGTTCATCGTCCGGGAATGTAGATAGCGACATTGGTAGCTCGTTAGATGGATGGATTGAAGGGTACGTGGATCACGTAGGCTGGTTCTCAGGTGCGGCGCTCGTGTTCCCTACCCTCCCAGCAACTCCCCGAAGAATCGTCCTAGCGTTCGCACAAGCGATTGCGTGGTGGGATTCTTCATCAAATCCATAGTTTTTTAGCGTGGAAATGGTGCGCCCCATCATGCCCGGAGCGAAGGGAAAGTCGCTGCCAAATAAGATCTGGCTCGTGGGAACAAATTTTGTCAGTGCAGCCAGGGCCGGCTCGTTCGCGGAAAGCGCAGTATCGTAGTATTGGCGTTGCAGCAACTTCATCGCACCGCCAGGCGTTTTCTCGGCGAACGTTTCGACTGCCTCAAGCCGCGCCATCCGGTGGGCCAGGAATGGGACCGCACCTCCGGCATGCGAAAAGATGAAGCGCACGTTCGGGCAACGGGCCATTGTGCCGCTGAACAATAGACTCATGACTGAGCGAGTTGTGTCTAACGGAAATTCCAGAATGGAAGCAGGAAAATCTGGCAACAGACGGCGGGATGCCTCACCTGCATTCGGATGCACAAAGACCGTAGCGCCTCGGCGGTTAAGTTCATCAAATACCGGTGCGAACTCCGGGGCTCCGAGATACTGGTTTCCGTAGCTGCTGAAGAGTCCGAAGCCATCAGTGCACAAGGTATCGGCGCAATGTGCGATTTCGGCGAGCGACGCGTCGACGGCTGGTAATGGCAGCGCGGCAAACATGCCAAAACGCGTCGGAAATTGTTGAACCAGCGATGCCATGTAGTCGTTGCATCGGCGCGCAAGCCGCACTGTGGCATCCCGATCACCAAACCATAATCCGGGTGCTGAAATCGACAACAATGCAAGGGCCACGCCGTTTTCGTCCATGGCGTCCAGCGATTTTTGTGCCGTCCATTCCAGCGCGACGCTGGAATAGCGCGGCGCCTGCGTCAGAATTGGCTCCATGCCAACCTCGTCGATATAGAAGTCGGGCAGAAGATGATGGTGAACGTCGATGTATGCGGTCATTCTGAGAGTTGCTCTCTTTCGCGCCCTCATTTGGGCAGGTACAGGGGACGAGGGACTGTTGACCTGAATGCTATATCGCACCAGAATGCTTTAAAAGCAGATTTCGGCAATATCAAGAATCGATACCATGGATATCAGAGGTCTAGACCTTAACCTCCTACCTGTGTTGGATGCGCTACTTAGGCACCAAAGCGTCACACTGGCCGCGCAGGAGCTTAAGATGAGCCAGTCGGCCTTAAGTGCGGCATTAGCCAGACTGCGTACGCTTCTTGGAGACGAACTCTTGGTGCGCACAGGACGTGGAATGCGCCCCACGGCGCGCGCGGCTGACCTCGCCGGTCCCTTGGCGTCGATACTCGGACAAGTCCGTGATGACATTCTCCAGGGGGGAGCATATGATCCAAAGCGCACTCAACGTCTGTTCAGCATTTGCCTCTCTGACGTGGGTAGCTATGTGCTGTGGCCAGCTATTGTCCGTGCAGTACGTGCGCAGGCCCCTCAAATTGAATTGCGACTACTCAATCTTGCGCAGCCGGCAATTGAACAGTCGCTGGAGCGGGCAGAAGCCGATCTTGCGATCGGCGCATTTCCCGCGTTGCGTTCCTCGCTTTATCAACGCAGGTTGTATGAGCGAACGTACGTATGCTTGGTCCGATCTCAACACCCGTTTGCTGGGAGCTCACTTACGTTAGAACAGTTCGCCAGCACTCCGCAGGTTGTCGTCCACACCGCTTCAGGCATCCAAGGCAACATCGATGAGTCTTTGGCCTCGCGCGGCCTAACGCGATCACATACCGTTTCAATGCCGTCCTATTTATTACTTCCGCCTCTACTTGAGTCGGATGACTGCCTCGCCGTGGTTCCAGAACAGTTGGCGGATGTGCTTGTGCGCCATTGGAATCTCGTAACCTTGAAACTTCCGATGCCATTACCCACCAGCACAATCCGGCTGTACTGGCATCGGCGATTCCATGAAGATGCGGGCAACATATGGCTTCGACAGCTAATAGTCGCAGAATTTGGATCAAAGATAGGTTCCCTCTAAAATGTTTCGACCAGGCTCATCGTGAGACAGCGAATTGGAAGTGTTGATCGGTATAGGGACGGCGGCTAGAGCCGCGCCGGTGCCACGCCACCTGGCATGCGGGTTCGCACCAGGCGGTTAGAGAAGTTGAGGTCATATGAGGCGGGAAGCCAAGTGCGTCGACGTATCAGATCGTAAGAATGCGGTTCAGACCAGCCTCGCTGTGAGCTCACCAGCGATCGGCACCGCCGACAATGAGGGGCTGCCAGCTCATGAGCCGCGCCGAGACTTCGGAGACGACTGTAGACCGTCGTTCCAACGCGCCAGTGCTTGAGCTGAATGGCCCTGAGGCGGTGGCGGCGTATCCATGAGTCCAGATCTTTGAACATCTGGGCTGTCTGTGCCAGTCGGAAGCAGGACTTCCACCCCGGCAGATATTCCCGCCATCTGTTCTGCGACCTTGGCCATGCAGACTTGGCTGCCGCCTATCGAGAAGCCCGGACAACCGGGACAGAGGAGCAAGCGGCGTTACCGGCCACGCAAAATTGCCGGCTTCGCAATGTGCGCAGCACGTTCAAGGATACAAAACTGCTTCGAGTGAGCGATGTCGGCGCGTATCAGCGCGTTGACTACCGGAAAGGAGCACTGCCTCGTCCACCGCGTCGGCATTGTTGTCCATCTTGCCTCCTCGAAGGTGGCCTTCGCGAGCCCGCGGCACGCTGGCAGGGCGCCGCATCAAGCATGCATGCGTCGAACGCGCCGGTCCCATCCGACGGAGCCAATCGTCATCAACTCGCTGCCCCTTGCCACGCCAAGCATCAACTGGCACTTACATGCGCTGCGTGTTCCACGCAAGCACCAAGTTCGTCAGCAGGGTCAAGGAACCAGAAATCGCGATCCTCGCGTCACGACGCCGTCTCCGCGCGCTGGCATGGCCTTGCCTGTGAAGATCGCACGCTGGAGCTTGTGCACCGACTCACCGCGACTGAGTAGTGCATGCAGTTCTCGGCGGAAACTCGACGTTGCTGTAATAGTCACACAGGAACAGGGTACGCAGCAGCTTGCCAAGTTGTTCCGCCGTCCGATGAATCGGATCTCCTCGGGCTGCGCTGCCGAATCGCTGCAACGCGACGACAGCGCTGACACGCCCTGACTTGACTGATGCAACGAGCTGCAGCAGCCCGTCCCAGTCGTCGCGAATAGGTTTGAGTGAAGTGGCAATCGCGGTGCGGCCAACCGGGGCGGGATAGCATCAGCTCAGAAACTGTGGCGCATACCGATTACCGCGCCGATCTGGTTTAGACCGGGGACAACCGAGCCGTCGTAGCCATTGCCTCCCAGCGTTGAGCCGCCGTTATTCTTGGTGTACGAGGTTGTAACGTAGGCGTCGGTCCGCTTGGAAAGCCGGTAGTCGACCGACAATACGAACGAGATCGGGCCCTTGGCGGAGGTTCGGTCGTTCGTCTTGTAAACCGCACCGGTCAGCGCAAGGCTGGGAGTAATGTTCCAGTTTGCGCCGCTCCACATCAGATCAGTCCGCGTCATGGAGACCAGCAATTGACTGACGAGCCGCCGATACCCCAGGTATGCGGTCACGGGCCCGATATCAACCGCGGCCGCGCCAACATAGCGGCGCTCCGTCAGCCCGGCCGTCGCCGCCGAGTTGCCGTTGAGTTGGTCGTATGCGCCGCCAAAACGGAACTTGCCCGCCTGGTAGGCAAAGCCGGCGCTCATGTCGCGGCCAACGCGGCTGTTACCGGCGACTTCAGAGCCGTTGGCTACGGTTGAGTCAATGCCGAAGCTGTACAGCGCTGCGACGGTGAGCCCACCGAACTGACCAGTGTACTTGGCGGCATTATCGACTCGTCCCGCCAACCATGGATCATGGCTAAAGGACGAATACTTCGGCGCGAAATACATCGGATCGAAGGTAATTATCAGGTCGAACATCACATTGTGATGCCGGCCCAGTGTGAATTGCCCGACCATATTGCTGTCAAGGCCTACATACGCCTTGCGCCCGAACAGCCGTCCGCCCTGCCCAGCCATGCCGTTGTCGAGCACGATGCCGCCTTCCAGCACGAATACTCTTTTTAGACCGCCACCCAGGTCTTCCACGCCACGCATGCCCCAGCGGCTGGCCGCGATGTTTGCCGATGTCAGGCGGTAAAGGTTCTCTCCATGTCCGGTTGGAGCGGGAACGTGGTTGAGATATTCAATGCCAACGTCTGCCGTCCCGTAAAGGATGACTGACGATTGCGCATGCGCGTGGGTTACCCCCACCGCGAGCAGGACGCCCGCGATGGTCAAATGATTCTTCATAGCTCCTCCGGTAATAAGAGTGGCCCCGCCGGAGCGGCATGAACCATGTGGGGCGCGCTGTCTCGTGTCTTGTGCCGCCCGTACCTGTGCTCAGAAACGCTACGAGCTTCTATCAACTTATTTGAGACCGAGGCAATGGTAAATGGCTTGCTGACTTCGAGCTTATGCATTGATTGCAGCATCCTGATTCATATAGCTCAGCGCACTATTCCGACGATTTATTCAATCCATACTGCAAATGCATTGTCTTCAGTCGACAAATTCCGGACCTATTCCTTAACCTGCAGCCAGCCAACCAGTCAGTTGTGAGCGTGCTTCTGTCGCGCTGCGCGTGGCACATCAGACAACGCTGCGAGCCAACACCACCAGGCGCTGTTCGCGCGTTCAGGGATGGCCGACTCGCCGGCAACCGCCCTAGCGTCCCTCACCAGCCACTTACGCAACCATCGTCGGGCACCCTGTCTTTGTGGTCCCGGTCCACCAGGAGTCAGGATTTCATGTCCAGCCAAGCTCAGCCACGCCTGCTGAAGAATCAAACCTATATCAACGGGGAATGGGTCCACGCCCACGACGGCGCCAAGATCGAGGTGCGCAACCCAGCCAGCGGTGAGCTACTCGGCACCGTTCCCAACATGGGAGCCACCGAGACGCGGCGTGCCATCGAAGCCGCCGACGTAGCGTTCGCGAAATGGCGCATGGAAACTGCCGAAACGCGCTCACGCCTGCTCAAGCGTTGGTTCGAACTGCTAAACCAGCATCAGGAAGACCTTGCAGTCCTGATGACCTCCGAGCAGGGCAAACCGCTTGCGGAGGCGCGCGGCGAAATCGCCTACGCGGCCTCGTACATCGAATGGTTTGCCGAGGAGGCGCGGCGCGTCTATGGCGACCTCCTTCCCTCGCCGTGGCCTGACAAACAATTGCTGGTGCAGAAGGAGCCGGTGGGCGTCTGCGCGGCGATTACGCCGTGGAATTTTCCGGCCGCGATGATCGCGCGCAAGGTCGCTCCTGCGCTGGCGGCGGGTTGCACAATTATTGTCAAACCGGCCTCGCAGACGCCGTTGTCAGCGCTTGCCATGGCCGCGCTGGCCGAGCAGGCGGACATCCCGCCCGGCGTGTTCAACGTGGTCACGGGAAACGCGCGGGTGATCGGCGGCGAACTGACAGCGAATTCGCTGGTGCGCAAGCTGACCTTCACCGGTTCCACGGATATCGGGCGAACCCTGGCTGCGCAGTGCGCGCCGACCCTGAAGAAGATGTCTCTGGAGCTGGGCGGCAACGCGCCATTTATCGTCTTCGAAGATGCGGACCTCAATGCGGCGGTGCAAGGCGCCATCGCCGCAAAGTATCGCAACAGCGGGCAGACCTGCGTGTGTGCAAACCGCTTTTACGTGCAGGCCGGCATCTACGAGGAATTTACCGCGCGATTCGCTCGTGCGACGACGGCGCTGCGCGTCGGCAACGGCCTTGAGCCGGGCGTCCAGCTTGGGCCTCTGATTGACGCTCCCGCCTTGAGAAGTGTGGAGGCGCTGGTAGCGGACGCCTTGTCCAAGGGTGCCCGTGCGGTGGTCGGCGGCGGTCGCCACGTCCACGGCGGGAGCTATTTTGAGCCAACAGTGCTGGTCGACGTTGACACGTCGATGCGGGTGGCTACTGAGGAGATATTCGGACCGGTGGCGCCCCTCTTGCCGTTCCGGGACGAGGCAGACGTGATCGGGCTGGCCAACGACACCGAGTTCGGGCTTGCCTCCTATTTCTATGCGAAGGACCTGGCACGCGTATGGCGGGTCGCCGGTGCCCTGCAGTACGGGATGGTAGGCGTGAATACCGGAGTCATCAGTACTGCGGTGGCGCCGTTCGGGGGCATCAAGCAATCTGGCATGGGACGGGAAGGCTCCAGGTACGGAATGGAGGAGTATGTGCAGACGAAGTACGTCTGCCTGGGTGGGCTCTGATCGCCCGCCGCTACCGGTCTTACCCAGCCACAGGTCCCGGTTGAGCCAAAGTCGCGCCCGGGTCGTACTCGAAAACGAGCGCGATTTCGGGCGCGATCCGGATGGCCTCACAGGCCGCCGCGCACGTCCATCAGGCAGCCGGTGACATAGGAGGCAGCGGGAGAAGCCAGCCACATTACTGCATCCGCAACCTCCTGCGCGGTGCCCATGCGCCCCATCGGGATCGCGCCGATCATCGCCTGGAGCGCTGCAGGGGTGCGCTGGTGCTGGATCTCCGTGTCGATGACACCGGGGCGCACTGCGTTCACGCGGATTCCCTCGGCCGCGACCTCCTTGGACAAGCCAATGGTCATGGTGTCCACGGCGCCCTTGGTGGCCGCGTAATGCACCCACGTGGCCGGCGCACCAAGCACCGCAGCTCCCGACGAAATGTTGACGATGACGCCTCCGTTTCCACCGTACTGGGTAGACATGCGCCGCACGGCTTCGCGCGCGGCGATGAACGCGCCGAAGACATTGACCCGCAATACCTCGGCGAGCATGCCGGCAGACAGGTCCGCCACGCGCGACATTCCGCCCGTGAGGCCTGCATTATTAACCAGCACACCGACGCGGCCAAGCGCGTCGATCTGCCGGAACGCCTCGCACACTACGGCCTCGTCGCCTACGTCGGCCTGGATCGCCCAGGCTTTGCCGCCAGCCGTTGCAATCTCCTCCACCAGACACCCGGCGGCCTGGGTGTCCTGCCGGTACAGCACGACGACGGGTCGCTCGCGCGCGGCCCTGCGCGCTATCTCTGCGCCGATGCCACGGCTGGCACCGGTAATGACAAACAATCCGTCATGCGGACTGGATAAGACTGGCATGTTGCTCTCCGTTAGGTCGCCACACGGCACGGGCCTCGCGAATTTCCGGTTGTGCCCGCATGTAGCGATGTGATGCAATTGACAGAAAAATAGGGAGACACTGATGGACTTCAACCGACTGGACCTTAATCTTCTGAAGATCTTTGATTCCGTGTATCGACTCAGGAACCTCAATGAGGTTGCCAAGGAGGTGCACCTCAGCCAGCCGGCCGTCAGCCATGCGCTCGCGCGCCTGCGCGAAACGCTCTCCGACAGGCTCTTTGTCCGAACGCCGGGTGGCCTCGAGCCCACCGAGCGCTGCGAACGGCTTGCGGCCCCCTTCCGCGCCGCGCTGGAAACGATCAAGGACTCGCTGATCGACGCTTCCGACTTCCAGCCGGAAGACTGCACGCGCGAGTTCCGCCTGCTGCTTTCGGATGTGGGGGAGATGCTGTTGGTGCCACCGCTGATGAGCCGGCTGCGCAGTGTCGCACCTCACGTCAAGCTGGCCATCATCCAGGCGCCGCGTTCCAGCTACGAGCGAATGTTGCGCGACCGCGAGGTCGACATCGCCGTGGGCCACCTGAACATGCCCCGGGAAACGATCCGCAAGGAGGCACTGTTCCGCGACCACTGCGTCGTGTTGCGGCGCAGGCAATCCGGCCGGAAGCGCGCGCTGACCCGCGAGGTTTTCGAACAGAGCTACCACGTGATGGTTCTCCCGCCCGACGATCCCGTGGAGGAAGGACTCGTGGATCTCAACGTGTCGCGCAAGGTCATGCTGCGTATTCCTAACTACTTCGCCCTGCCGGAGGTCATCGGTACGTCGGACCTGCTGGCTACCGTACCATCGCGCATTGGCCTGCACCTGCAGCGCAGGGCGGCCCTGGATATTCACGAAGTGCCCTTTCTCACGGCCGTGTTCGATGTCCAGATGTACTGGCACACGCGACACGACGACGATCCGGCGCACATCTGGCTGCGCGGGATCTTCACCGCCCTTTTTCAGGCGCAGGCGGCTTCCGATCCGGCCGCGCCCGCACCGTAGAAACCATGGCCCGCGCGACTAGTATGGGCTACCTCCCGTGGTCGATGGCGCCTGTGCGCCGGTGAACTGTCTGGCCAGCCCCGCCGCGGCCCGGGCTAGCAGGGTGGTGTCCACGCCAACGGCAACGAACCGGGCCCCAGCCTCCAAATACTCCTGTGCCAACCCGGGGTCGGCCGCCAATACACCGGCCGCCTTCCCCGCGGCACGGACGCGCCTTATTCCAGCCAGAATGGCCGCGTGCACCGTGGGATGGTTCACCTGGCCCCGGCACCCCATCGAGGCCGCCAGGTCGGCGGGTCCGAAGAATACGCCGTCCACGCCCTCCACAGCCGCGATTCCGTCGAGGTTTTCCAGGGCGAGCGTGCTCTCCGCCTGCACCAGCAGGCACATCTGCGCGTTCGCCTGATTCACGTAGTCCTCAACCTGGTTCCATCGCGAGGCCCGCGCCAGCGCGGCGCCGAGTCCACGAATGCCATCCGGTGGGTAGCGCATGGCGCACACCATGGCGGCGGCCTGCTCCGGCGTGTCCACCATTGGCACAAGCAGGGTCTGGGCGCCAATGTCCAGGTATTGCTTGATCAGCGCCACATCGCCACTCACTGGCCGTACCACCGGGTGCACCGGATAGGCCGAGACCGCTCGCAGTTGGGCGAGCATGGTCCGTACATCGTTGGGCGCGTGCTCCCCATCGAGCAGCAGCCAGTCGAACCCGCAGCCGGCCAGCAGCTCGGCCGCGTTAGCGTCGGCCAGGCCAACCCACAGGCCGATGCGGGTCTGGTCGGCACGCAGGGCGTCGCGGAAGGTATTGTGAAAATTCAGCATGACAGCGCTCCTTCGTTTCCCTGCGCGCATTTAGCCGGCCTGCCGCGGACCCACGTAGCCCTTCTGGCCGGCCTCCGACCCCAGGTTAATGATCGGCCCGTCCATGCGCTCCTGCCAGATCAGCGACTCCATGCCGATGTGCAGCGGATGGTCTTGCACGGTCAGGACCATTGCCCCTTCCTCGTTGTAGTAGTGAGCATGCTCCGACCATGAGGGCCCCGAAAGCATCAGGTCCCCCGCTTTCCATGGGATCGTCTGTTCACCGACCACGCTCTTTCCGCTTCCGCCGAAGTGGTAGTTGATGGCAATCGAGCTGTGCTTGTGTCCGCGCCCCACTGGCCGAGTTGCCACGCCTTTGGCCTGCGAGAACAACGTGGCGAAGAACGAATGGGTCGTGCCGTTGCGGCGCTCCGTGGCAGGGTTATAGAGCAGCATGATGCTACGCCTGCCGTCCCCTTTCTCGAAAGTCAGCGTCTGCGATGCAAGCTCCCAGGGCCAGACCAGCGGGCGGTTCTCCACCACCTCGATGTCCGTGAGGAACTCATAGCCGCGCAGGCGCGCGCCCTCCTCCGTAATCTGGATGTCGGGTGCGTTGGCCCGGTTGATGTTGAGGTTCACGCCCGCGCTCGCGGCGATCGCCTTGTTCTCCCACCCCGCCTGCGCGTAATCGACCCAGTGCACACCAAGCTTGCGCAGCAGCGGCGCATTCGAATAGACCAGACGGACCCACAGGCCCTGCCCGGTATTCTTGTAGCGATATGGCTGCATCGATGGAATCGACAGGACGTCCCACATTCCCATCGACAGTGTCTGGTTGCCCACCATGACGGCGCCGGATCCATGGAGGCAGAACTGGAGCTGGTTCGAATTGCGCAGCAGCGGGCGGCTCTGCTCTCCGGGCTTGAGCACCTCGATCGTGACGTCCACGCCCGGGCCAAAACCCAGCGTGCCGTCAGTGCACGACGGATGCACGACGGCCGTGGCACGACGGCCGTCGTGGGGCTGGGCCTGGTCGGTAAGTCGCTCGATCTCCCTGTCGATGGCCTCACGCGGCACCAGCACGGGTTCCCAGTGCGTGATCGGGGTCGGAGTGGCGCCGCTGACGTCCACCAGGCAATACATGTTCTCGGACATTTATGTCTCCAGATGATTGGAATGAAATTCGGGATCGGCTCGCTCAGTCAGGCGAGGCGAAAGCTGATGGCGCCCAGGGTGCCGTAGTCGACATGGAACACATCGCCGACCGCGCCGGCGACCGGGCGCGTGAACGAGCCGCAGAGCACCACCTCGCCAGCGGCCAGGCCCTCGTCCCATTGCGCCAGGCGGTTGGCCAGCCACACCACGCCGTTGGCGGGGTGGTCAAGGACCGCGGCGGCCAGGCCGGACTCCTCGACGACGCCATTGCGATACAGCAAGGCGCCGGTCCGGCGCAGGTCAACAGCGTCGCATCGCACAGGCCGACCGCCGAGCACGACGCCGGCATTGGCGGCATTGTCGGAAATGGTGTCGGTGACTCGGCGTGCGACCTTGGTCTCGCGGTCGAACTGCTCGATGCGCGCATCGATGATCTCGACGGCCGGCGTCACAAAATCCGTGGCCTGGAGCACGTCGAATAGGGTCACGCCCGGTCCCCTTAGCGGCTTCCCGAGAATGAAGGCCAGCTCGACCTCGATGCGCGGCGCGATGAACCGCTGGAAGGGAATGTCTTGACCACTGTCGAAGAACATGGTGTCGAACAGCGTGCCGTAGTCCGGCTCGCTGATCTGGCTTGCTTGCTGCATGGCACGCGAGGTCAGCCCGATCTTGTGGCCGCGCACGCGTTGTCCCCTTGCCCGCTTCAGCTCGCACCAGGCGCGGGAGATCGCGTAGCCATCGGCGATCGTCATGTCGGGAAAACGCCGTGAGAAGTGCCGTACCTGTGTGCGGGTCCGCTCGGCTTCGTCCAGTTCGGATGCCAGATTGGCGATCTGAATTTCAGTCAGCATGTCGTGCGTCCCCCTCTCAGCCCCTGGTCCATTGGATTGGCGCCGGCGCCGTCAGCGGCACGGTCCGGGTGGAGCCCGGGTCGGCTCCGGCACGCTGGTAGGCCAGCGCCGCAATGGCGAGATCGGACAGGCCCATTCCCATCGCCTTGAACAGCGTGATGTCGCCGCTTCCCGTGGCCAAAAGCTGCCCCTGCCTGATGACATCGGACAAGGCCTGCAGGCCGGTCCATTCCTGCGCTTCGGCGCCATAGTGTTCGCGCAGTTCGCGCGACCCGCGGCGCGCATTGTCGATATCGTCCACGACCACGGCGCGGGCACGCGCGAACACATCGGGGAAGAACTCGGCATGGGTTGGCAGGATGGCGCCCACGGCGTTCAGGTGCGCATGCGGTGCCAGCATGCCTGCCCGAAAGAACGGCTCGGTCGCGCGTGTCACCAACGTCACCACTTCCGCCCCGTCGGTGGCTGCTTCCAGGCTCGCGCTGTCGATCACCTCGGCCTGCGGCAGACCCGTGCGGACCTTCTCCACGAACGCCTGCCGGCTCTCCGCACTGGGGCTCCAGACGCGAACCCGGCGCAAGGGACGAACAACGTTGATCGCATGGACCTGTGCGATCGCCTGTTTGCCAGTGCCCACGATGGCCAAGTCCCCGGCGGCGGCCGGCGCCAGCCAGCGGGTGCCCAGTGCCGTCATTGCGGCGGTGCGCAACTGGCCCAACGTGTTGGCCTCCATCATGGCCAGCAGCTTTCCGTTCTCGGTGCTGAACAGGGCAAAGACGGCCTTGGCGCCCTGACGCGTATGGACCCACGTTTTGAAGCCGCACACGCCGACCCGCGGGGAGGCGGACGCCAGTGCATGCATCGCATCGCCGCCGCCGAGTTGGCCCAATACCTTCGGCACATTGAAGGCTGCGCCCTCGGCAATTTCGATCAAATTGCGTTCCAGTGCGTCGATGGCATCGTCCATCGGTACGCAGTGGGCAACATCGGCTTCGGTCAGCCAGCAAGCAGTACTGTTCATGTCTTTCATCGCAATGGGTGTATTAACTCGGGGGAAACAAGGGGGACCAACCTCGTTGGCGAATCCGCGCGTGACCGTCACTGGGCGCTTGGCGACAGGTGCACCACGCTCGACTTGCGCACGATGCGCCAGCGCTCTCCGTCGTGAAACAGGCGGTCCTCGCAGCGGCGTATGCCAACCGGGGCCAGCGGCTGCGCGTCCCCGGCCGGAGCGGGATGACCTTCATAGGCAATCAGATAAAACCGAACGATCGCGTGACTTTCCCCCTCAAGACTCACCGCAGGGTTGCAAACGGCGTGGAAGGTACGGCGCTCCATCGGGCGCCTGTCCAGCGCGGCGGCTATCGCCTCGTGACCTGTCAGGGCCGCGCCGTTGCGCTCCCAGACGCCGTCCTTCGCGAACAGGGAAACGGCCCGGTCATTAGCGTGCATGTCCAGTGCGTCGAAGAAGCCGAACACGACGGCCAGGCAATCAAGGTGATCTTGAGTCGTGGTGGCCATGATCAATCCTCTTGCATGACTGCATGGCGCAACACGCCCACGCCAGTGACCTCGACTTCGAAGATGTCACCGGCGCGCAGAAAGCGCGGGGGGGCCTGGGTCATGCCGACGCCATCGGGTGTGCCGGTAGCAATGATGTCTCCAGGGCGCAGCGTAGTGAATGCACTCAGGTACGCCACAAGGGCGGGAACCGAGAAGACAAGTTCGTCGAGGCCCTCGTTTTGCACCTCCTCGCCGTTCAGCCTGCCGATCACGCGCACATCGCGGGGATCGCGTAGCGGTGTAGCCGGCACGATCCAGGGTCCGAGCGCCCCGGACCGCTCGAAGTTCTTTCCGGGGGTGGCCTGCCGGTTGTGCATCTGATAGTCGCGCACCGAGTTCTCGGCCATGCATGTGTAGCCGCCAACGTACGCCATGGCCTCATCTGCCTGCACGTGACGCGCCGTCTTGCCGATGACGACCGCAAGCTCGGCCTCATAGTCCAGGGTTTCCGACAGGCGCGAACGCACCACTGCCTCGTCGTGGCCCACGAACGAATCCGCAAAGCGAGGAAAGACAGAAGGATAGAGACTGACGTCGTGGCCCGCTTCCATGGCGTGCTTGCGATAATTGAGCCCCACGCAGATGATCTTCGTGTCCGGCTGCACCGGGGGCAGCCAGCGAACTTGATCCCGTGGCACCCCCGTTGACGCGTCCGCCGACGACGCCTGCGCGAGCGCCTCGCCGTAGTGGCGGGCGCCCGGCAACGGCAGCACATGGTCGGCCTCGACCACGCCCCAACCGGTATAGTCTCCGTGCTCGAATCGAGTGATCTTCATTGCAATATCCATAGTCAAGTGCGATGTACAGGGACGCGTCAGGGCCGGCGCGAGACTCGCCGGCGCCTGATGTGTCTATTTCCCGGAGGAGCGGCGCCGCCATGCGACGCGGAGGATCAGGCGCCGGGAGTAGCCCGTTGGGGGTCGGGATACCGATACGCGCCGATCAGCAGGATCGCCAGCGCACAACCGACGCATGCCACGCCCGCGGCCACCATCACCACCCCGTAGCCGTCGAAGTGGTCATACGCGACGCCATACAGGCTCGGTCCGAGCAACGTGCCGATGCAGAACAGCGAGATCAGAATGCCGTAGACCGTGCCAAACGACTTCAGGCCGAAGTAGCGCTTCACGAAGAACGGCAGGAGATCACCCTCGGCGCCGATAAGCAGGCCGGTCAGGGCAGCACCGAGGGCCAAAAGCGGATAAGGCGTGGAATGGGTCGCCGTCGCCAGCAAAGCCACCCCCCAAGCGCCCAGCAGGAAGACCACGGCCGCCAGCACCCGGCCCGCCACCACGTCCAGCAGGATCCCGACCACAAACCGTCCGGTGGTCAAGCCGATGGCCGAGAACGCGGCGCCCGCCGCCGCCATCTCGGGCGAAACGCCTTGGTCCGAAAGCAGTGCCGGCACGTGCACCATGCTGCCCAGGCCCACCGCTGCAATCAAAGCGACACACAGGCCAATGAGCCAGAAGCGCGGGTTGGAGAATGCCTCTTTCGGCGTGTCGCCGATCGCTGGTGCGCAAGCCGTGGTGGCCGTGCGGAATGCTTCGGTGGTGTACGCCGGCATTGCCCGACGCAGCATCGCGTTCGCGACAAAGCCGAGCGCCGCCGCGGCCACTGCCAACAGCAGATAAGCCGTCTGCCACCCATGGTGGCGAATGACCCAACTGGCACACAGCGGCGCAAGGGCCGCCCCGATCCCCGCGCCGATCGAAGCAGCGCCGAACGCCAGCCCCACCCTGCGCTCGAACGTATGCGCCAGGATCGACAAATAGCCGACCGGAGAGGTTGCCACGCCGAGCAGGCCCAGCAGGAAGGTCTTGAATCCCAACGCGGCGGGCGTCAGGGGCCCGAGTGCAAGCAGGACGAGTGTCACTACGAAACAGAGAATGGAATAACCGATGACGCGCTGGTGGCCGTAGCGATCCATCAGTCGGCCCGCCACCGGCGCGCTCACCGCGAGGCCCAGCGAAGACAGCGCCATGCAGCTTGAGGCTACCCCGCGCCCGACGTCCAGAGAGCCCGCGATCGGCAACAGGAACACGCCCGTCGTGCCGGCGAATAGCGCGGTGTAGCCTCCCGACAAGCCCAGCGAGGCCGCCGCGACAAGCAGAACACCTCGCCGGGCGTCCGCACGCGTGGCCTTGCCACTGCGGCGCTCCGGCGGAAAATCTGCGTATGAGCTTTCCACCTATGTCTCCTTGTGTTTTACATCGCGGATTTGTTGGTGGCTAATCTAGCAAAGCACCTTTCTCGCGCACACTGAAACATCTGCATCGGCGAGATGCAACGCGCGAATGCAGGGGCCTGCCACAGGATCGACGGCCGAGGCCAAATGCCATACCGGATAACACCGCGGCGTGCACGAGGCGAATAACCAAGTTGTAGGAACTTCAGTGGAGACAGCGTCGCGCCGGCCCTACCATGCCCGTGGCCGCCCAATCCTGTCGATCGAGCCATCCGATGTTGGTCCGCCATCGGATTTATATCCAGCACCGGCCTGATAACAAGGCCGGGGGATTCGACAGACAACTGACTTTTCGCGCAGGACGAGGGTCGAGAATGAGGAGACAGACATGGAATCACCGATTCGATGCGCGCGCATCGTCGATTCACCGGACTTCAAGCAGTCCATGCGGGCCGTGGTCGCATCCGTCAACGTCATTACATGTCGATATGAAGGAACGCATTACGGCTTGACCGCAACCGCATTCTGCTCGGTGTCTGCCGATCCGCCCACCGTCCTGATTTGCGTGAATGGCAACGCGAGCGCATGCGAACGCATCCGGATGTCAGGGCAGTTCTGTGTCAACGTGCTAACCCCCGGCATGGAAGACCTGGCGGCAGCGTTCGCCGGAAAAATCGCCCCCGAGCATCGCTTTGCGTCGGGCCGCTGGCGCGAGCTCGAAAGCGGAAACCTAATGGTGGAAGGGTGTGCAGCGGCGTTCGACTGCGAAGTCAAGTCGGTGCTGCAGGAAGGTAGCCATTGGGTGGTAGTGGGCACGGTAAGGCAATGCGAATACGCGACGATTCCCGCGTTGGCCTATGCCAACGGCGTATATGGCCGCTTCGAGGAAGCGGGCGCGGTGCGCTAAATCCGGCTCATTCGAAATCAAAGGAGACATACTGTGAATCGCAATTTTCAAATCGATCCGCGCGAGTGGGAAAAAATAGAAGACTCACGTGCGGCCACGAATCCGCTATTCAATGACAACAAGCTCAAGCTTGGCTTGTTCGGAATGAACGCAGGATGGCATATCCATACGACTGCCCCGGAGCGTTACGTGGCGGACTGGGACCGATGCGACGCGATTGCGGCGGAGGCACAGCGATTGGGCCTCGAAACCATGCTTTCGCTCGTTGGCTGGGGTGGTCGCCGCGAGCTGGAGCCCTTCACCTGGGCCGCCGGCCTGGCGGCGCGCCACACGGATCCCGCGCTCGTGTCGACGATGCATGTGCAGTTGAACCATCCGGTGTTCGTTGCCAACGCGGCGGCCACCATCGACCGCATCTCGGGGGGCCGGTTCGGCATCAATATCGTGGCAGGGGCGACACCCAGCACATTCGGAACGTTTGGCTTGCCGATCGAGGATCATGAAACCCGATACGCGCACGCCGAAGAATTCATGCAGCTTCTTCGCCGGCTTTGGGTCGAAACGGAGCCCTTTGACTTCGAAGGCCGCTTCTACAAAGTCAAGCACGCCTGCAACCAGCCAAAGGGAGTGCAAAGCTTCCCTGCGATACTCAATGCGGGTACATCCGGCCGAGGGCGGCAGTTTGCCTGTGAGTATGCAGACGCCATCTTCACGCATGTCCACGTAGATCCCGAACAAGCCGCGGCCCAGATCGCCGACTATAAGTCGTTTGCGTGGTCCACATTCAAGCGTCGCGTGCAGGTGTGGACTCATGGCTACATCGTGATTCGGGACACCCGCAAGGAAGCCGAAGACTTTCTCGAATACTACGCGTCGCAGCACGCGAATCGGCCTGCCATTGAGGCGTGGGTCAAGGACCTCGGCATGGCTGCGCAATCGTCATCGGATGCGGAGCGGTGGAAGTTCGAGCGCACATGGGCGGCGGGCGGCGGCGTCAATCTGGTCGGAACGGCGGAGGAAGTCGCTGACAAGTTGCTCCAGCTTTCCAACGCCGGAGTGGACGGCCTACTGCTTGCGACGATCGAGCCTGAAACCACGCTGAAGCACGTCGGCACGGGGCTCTTGCCTTTGCTCGAACAGGCGGGATTGCGCCGCCCGTCAACCTCGGCCCTATAGCGACTCCCCACCTCTGGATATGTGGTCGCATGCCGCCGCGCTGTGGTGATGTTCGGCTGCCCGCAAATTGCCGATGTCATGCGAACCAGACTAGCGCCCTGCTTCGCGGGATCCGGCACGTGGTTCACGTACTCGATTCCCGCATCGGCGGCACCGTAAAGCGTGACAGACGGCGCGCGCATTGCTGATCTGATTCGTTAACACGCAGCTTGCTGCGACATCTTTAACGTTCCATGCCCGCAGACGCAGGCGAGCCTATGCCCAGCCACATGAGATCCTTGCCGACCACGACCCGGCCGGAATAGCCTTCCTGCGCGCGGCGCCAGCGGCTTTCGCTGCTATCGGCCGGCGCCAGGTGGGACAAGACCAGGGTCTTGACACCGCCCGCCTGCGCGACCGCACCCACCGCCTCCACAGCGGTGTGGGCTTCCAGCAGGTGGCGCGCCTTGGCTTCCTGCGCCGCATTGCGTGGCCTGGGCAGGAACTCGTCGATCCAGTTCGTATCGATCACCTCATGCACCAGGACATCTGCCCCCTTGGCCAGGCGTATGAGGTTCTGGCTCGGACTAGTGTCGCCCGAGAACACCACCGAACCGTCGGCCGTATCGAAGCGGAACGCGAACGACGGAAACACCGGCGCGTGGCTGACCAGAATCGCGGTGACCTTCACCTTGTCGTCCTGGTAGACAGGAAACGGCTGCATGTCCGGTGCGCCATCGCGGTTGGCGTCCATCACCCGCCCTTGGGCACCTTGATGTCTTCCACGGCGACGAGGGTATGAGGATCCGGCTTCTGGCTATCGCGGATGTTGTCGTTGATATCGTTGGCGAAGGCCTTGTAGATGGACTCGGTCATGACCGCCGTTCCGGGCGTGGGATCCTCCGGGTGGATCACCGGAACATTCGTGCGGTTGGCGCCGCTCAGTGGCACCAGCGAGCCACGCGGGCCGGGTCCGAACACCCTCACCGGCGTCTTGCGCGCCCCCAGTCCGTCCGTGGTCCCGAACAGGAACAATGCCGGATAGTCCACGACATGATCCGCGTGCAGGTACGTGATGAACGCCGCACGCAGCGAGGACAGTCCGGGCTTGCGCGGCATGCTCCCGAGCCCGGCCTGGAGGTACCGGCGCAGCCACCCCTCGCCAAAGTCGACCAGATACACGTCTCCGTCCACGACCAGTGCCGAGGAGATACCAGCCAGCCTTGTTCCGCCGTACGACGTACGGCCCCCAGCAGTTCCGAGCAGGACCAGGTTGGTACGGAAGCCGGAGGCGGGCGAGGACGCCGCCACATCCAGCGTGCCAGCGGCACTCGCCATGGCAGGCGCCAACGCGAGGAGCAACCAGTGTGCGAGCCGGACAAGCCAGCTTGGGCGGACCTTGGAAAACGACATGTTCATGTTCTTGTCCATTGTCCTATTCAGGGAGTTGGGTAGCGGCTTCGATCCGGGTGAGGTCCGTACGGATGTCAGAGCCAGGGGCATTGAGCGCAAACTGGACGCGTCCGGTCCGGTAGATGCCGAATGCCGCGACCACCGCCGGAATTGCCAGGAGGAGATAAAGCGCCGCATTGCTCCAGCCCGCCGACAACAGCCATGCGCCGCCGAGCGAGCCCGCAATGGCCCCCACCCGCCCGATGCCGAGCGCCCATGCCACGCCCGTGGCACGGCTTGATGTCGGGTAGAACGCCGAGGCCAGCACATTGGCGCAGACCTGTGAACCGCTCACGCAAAAACCGGTGACGAAGATGGCCGCTGCCATCGCCATCGGCGTGCTCACGGAAGCCAGGCAAGCCACGGCAATCGCTCCCAGCGTGTAGGCGCCGGCCACCACGGCGTAGGGGTTGAACCTGTCCAGCAGCACGCCCAGCACGACGGCACCCGCGACGCCGCCCCCTTGCAGCAGCCCGGCGAGCATCGAAGCCTCCTTCAGCGAGAGCCCGGTGCGCTGGACCAGGATCGGCAGCCAATTGATCAGCAGGTATAGCAACAGCAGGCTGCAGAAGAACGCCAGCCAGAGCCACAGCGTCCCCGACCGGTAACGCGACGCAAAGAGCTGGCCGACCGGGGAACTGGGGCCGACCGGCTCGTCGGTGACGTACCGCGCGTCGGCAGAAACCCTGCCGGCATCGATGCGCGACAAGATGGCGCCGATCCGCGCCTGCATGCCTTCGCGCGTGGCGAGGTAGCGCACCGATTCCGGCAAGGCCAGCGCCAGTACCGGCACCAGCGCCAGCGGTAGTGCACCGCCTAGCGCCAACACACCGCGCCAGCCGACATGTTCGATCAGGTACGCGGTCACCAAGCCCCCAAGCGCAGAGCCGAGGGAGAATCCGCAGAACATCACTGTCAGCAACATGCCACGGCGGCGCGACGGGCTGAACTCGGCGGTCAGCGTGATGGCATTGGGCATGGCGCCGCCCAATCCAAGCCCGGTCAGAAACCGCAGCGCGATCAGCCAGCCGATGCCAGGTGCCGCGGCGGAAGCCGCGCATGCGGCGCCGAACCACGCCACCGACAGGACCAGCACACGACGCCGGCCGATGCGATCGGCAAGCGGACCACAAAGAAAGG
>NZ_JBXAHL010000057.1:0-34992 GCF_058795055.1 Cupriavidus sp. GW823-FHT06D04
ACTACGTAGAGCATCACGTAGCGCCGTAGGAATCCTCGTCCTTTCCGCCGTAAGGCGGCAGCCGAAGGCTGAGGACGAGGAGGATGTCAAGCCATTGATCAGGTCCAGCACGGTGTCGGCCACTTCGCTGCCGCGATGCGGGCTGCCGATGGTGGTGACCGAGGCCACGTCCTGCGGCGACATCGCCGCCAGCATGCGCGAGGTCGGCCCGCCCTGGCTGTGGCCGATCAGGTTGACCTTGTCGGCGCCGCTTTCCAGCTTGACCGCGTGCACATAGGCCTGCAGCGCCAGCGCGCGCTCTTCATCGCTGTTGAACGACGGCACCGTGGCCACATAGACTTGCGCGCCGTTGGCCCGCAGCACCTCGGGGATGCCATACCAGTAGTCGAGCGCACCACCCATCTTGGCCGCGCCGGTCAATCCGTGGACCAGCACGATCGGGTAGCGCGTCTTCGCATAGTCGCCGCTCGCGGCCAGCGCGGGTGCTGGCTGCGCCAGCATGGCCGCCACGGCCAGCGCGGCTGTGCCTGCCAGCCTGTGCCAGGCCTTGCCGGCCTTCTGCTCGCGTAGCGCGGGCGTGCGTTGTCCGCACGCGTGGTGTCCGCAGTGCTCCATCTTGTCTCCTCGGTGGTGGGTCTTTTTATGTTGGAAGCAGTAAAGACGGGCCGACGCGAGGAGACAATCAAAACATTAGCGGATTCCTTCTAAACGGCCAATACAGCCGCGGGCTGCAAGGGCATGCGGGTGCTGGAAAGCAGCTGTTCGTAAATGTAGCACTGCAGCAGCGTCAGCTCGCGCTCGGCCAGCACGTCGAAGGCCACGCCGAAGGCCGGGAAGTCGGCATCGTCGCTGGCCGCGCCGGGGGGCGCGAGGCGGACCCAGCCGTCGATGGTGACCTCGCTGTCCAGCGACGCCGTGCGCATCTTGAAGCGCAGCCGTACGCGGCTGCCCGGCGCCGGCGCAGGCGCGGTGGTCTGCACCAGCGCGCCACCGGTGCTGAGGTCGGACAGCAGCGCCAGCCGCGCCGTGCCGGTGTCGATGCCGTCGTCATCGCCGGGCTCGGTCAGGTAGGCCGCCAGCCGGGTAGGCACGCGCGCGGCCTTGCGTACCGGCGTTGCGTGCTTCTGCACCGGCGCCGACAGCACCAGGTAGCGAAACGGGCTGCGGCACACGGCGGTGATGGTCGAGGTGAAGCTGTGGATGGCCTGTCCGGAGAAGCCGCGCAGCAGCACGGAATCGCCCGCCTGCAGCGGCAGGTCGCGCCCGCCGAGCTGCGGCCAGGTGACAAACAGGCCCTGCTCGATAAAACCGATCAGGCGGCTGGCGGCCGGGCGCGCGGCCTCGCCCTCATGCTTGACATGCAGCAGCGTGCCGACCTGCAGGCCAAGCGGCCCGGTGGTCGGACGCAGTTCGTCATCGGCATCGTCGTGACCATCTTCGCGGCAGACCACGCCATGGTGGAACACCAGCGCCAGGTCGCGTTCATCGGGAATGACACTGCCGCTGCCGAGCACCAGGTTGCCCTCGCCATCGAGCAATGACCAGGGCAGCGGGTATCCGACGGGAAGATCGTTAGGTGTGAGCTGGATCATGGCTGTTCGCAGTAGGCCCCGGCATTGGACGCCACGGGGCATGGCAAGCCCTGGGCGGAGCTGACGCGCAGGATCCGCCACCTGTATCAGGTTTCTATCGGCGCCGGCGCGGCGAAATTAAGCCCTCGGCGATTGACTAAGGCCGCATGTGTAGCATTCGCTCCCTACGGAAACCTTGACGCGCCGCAAAGTTAGGCCGAAAATCCGCAAAAGCTGTCTGACAGCCTGACATATCAAACCATGACCATCCTGCCTCGCCCGGCCTCCCTCGCCAGCCGTATCGCCCAGACCCTGCACGACGATATCCTCGCCGGCCGCTATGGCGCGGGCGCGCGCCTGCCGGCCGAGGCCAGCCTGGCCGACACCTTCGGCGTGAGCCGGCCGATCGTGCGCGAGGCCATCGCCCAGTTGAAGGCCGATGGCGTGCTGGTGACGCGCAAGGGCTCGGGCGCTTATGTGTCGGAGACGCCGGGCGGCCAGGCCTGGCGCGTGGCCAGCGCGCCCGACGGCGGCCCGACGCTGGCGCAGCTGTTCGAACTGCGCCGGGTGGTGGAAACCGCCTGCGCCGAAATGGCCGCGCAGCGGCGCACGGATGCCGATATCGATGCCATCCGCGGCGCACTGGCGGCGATGCAGGCACAGGCCGACGGCCAGGGCGACATGGCCAGCGCGGCGGCGGCCGACATGGCCTTCCACCATGCCATTGCGGAAGCCACGCACAACCCCTGCTTTACCGGCCTGACCGATTTCGTCAGCCAGCAGATGCTGGCCGCGCGCCAGCGCGCCTGGGAGAACACCTCGCGGCTGAGCGTGACGACCGGCGCGCCGCGCGCCGCCGACCAGGAACATGCGGCGCTGGCCGAAGCCATTGCCGCCGGCGACGCCGCGGCCGCCCGCAACGCCGCGCAACAGCACCTTGCGGCCGCCGCCGCGCGCCTCGACCTGACGGCCTGAGTCCCGAACACACAGACATTGAAGCGAGGAACAACCATGGAAACAGTGGATTGCGTCGTCATCGGCGCCGGCGTGGTGGGACTGGCGGTGGCGCGCGCACTCGCGCTGCAGGGCCGCGAAGTAATCATCCTGGAAGCCGAGAACGCCTTCGGCACCATCACCAGCGCGCGCAACAGCGAGGTCATCCACGCCGGCATCTACTACCCGGCCGGCTCGCTCAAGGCGCAGCTGTGCGTGCGCGGCAAGGCCATGCTGTACAACTACTGCGCCAGCCACCACGTGGCGCACCAGCGCTGCGGCAAGCTGATCGTGGCCACCAGCGCGGCCCAGGTGGCCACGCTCGAAGGCATCCGCGCCAAGGCGGCGGCCAACGGCGTGGACGACCTGCGCCTCGTCAGCCGCGCCGAGGCGCAGGCGCTTGAGCCGCAACTGCAGTGCCATGCCGCGCTGCTGTCACCGTCGACCGGGATTGTCGACAGCCATGGCCTGATGACCGCACTGCTGGGCGACGCGGAAAACGCCGGCGCGATGCTGGCGGTGCAGTCGCCGGTGCTGGGCGGCGCGGTGACGCCGGACGGCATCCGGCTGGAGATCGGCAACGAGGATGGCAGCGTCACCACGCTGCTGGCGCGCACGGTGGTGAACTCGGCCGGGCTGACCGCGCCGGAACTGGCGCGCCGCATCGACGGCATGCCCGAGGCCCATATCCCGCCGCAGTACTACGCCAAGGGCTGCTATTTCACGCTGGCCGGACGCGCGCCGTTCTCACGGCTGATCTACCCGGTGCCCGAGGCGGCTGGGCTGGGCGTGCACCTGACCATCGACCTGGGCGGGCAGGCGCGCTTCGGCCCCAATGTGCGCTGGATCGACGAGATCGAATACGGCGTGGACCCAGCCGACGCCGACGGCTTCTATGACGAGGTGCGGCGCTACTGGCCCGGACTGGCCGACGGCGCGCTGCAACCCGGCTATGCCGGCATCCGCCCCAAGATCAGCGGCCCGCATGAGGCGGCGGCAGACTTCCGCATCGACGGCCCCGCCGTGCACGGCGTGCCGGGGCTGGTTCACCTGTTCGGCATCGAGTCGCCGGGGCTGACCTCGTCGCTGGCGATCGCCGAGCGGGTCTGCGCAGCGCTGGCCTGAGCGGCGCCATCGCCTTCCGCGCGAAAGCTCATCACCGCACAGAGCGCGCCGGCCGCCGCGGCAATGGCGGCCAGCCCGAACGTATGCTCGGGCGCCAGCGCGTTCCAGGTCCAGCCCATCGCCAGCCCGCCCAGCGTGCCGCCGACGCCGTAGGAAATGCCCGTGTACAGCGCCTGCCCGCGCCCCTGCAGCGGCCCGGCAAACCAGGCCTGCAACCGCTTCAGGCTGGCGCTGTGGTGCGCGGCAAAGGTGGCCGCGTGCAGCACCTGCACCAGCGCCATGAGCCAGGCAAACTGGGCAAAGTAGCCGGTCAGGCCGAAGCGCAGCGCCGCCAGCACAAAGGTGCCGGCCAGGATGGTGCGCAGCGAATAGCGCGCGAACAGCAGGCCCTGGTAGTAGAAGAAAACGATCTCGGCGACCACGCCGATGGTCCACATCACGCCAATGGCGAACTTGCTGTAGCCCAGCTGTGCCAGCCACAGCGAATAAAACACATAGAGCGCGGCGTGCGCGAACATCATCAGGAAGGCTGACGCCAGGAACCAGGCCACGTCCGGGCGGCGCAGCAGCGGCAAGGCGCGCGGCGGCGCAGTGTGCGGACCGTCGGCGGCGGCGTCGCGCATGGTCAGCACCACCCCGGCCAGGATCGCCAGCAGCGTGCTGGCCACCCACGGGAAGGCGCGCATGCCGACCGCTTCGAACAAGGCCCCGCCGGCCAGTACCGCGCCGATAAAACCGACCGAGCCGAACATGCGGATGCGGCCGTAGCTATGGTCGAAGGCGCCGTAGCGGCGCAGCGTGGAGATGGTCAGGGCATCGCCCAGCGGCGACATCGCGCTGGTCAACAGGCTCAGCGTCAGCATCATCGCCATCATGCCGCCGTAGCTGCCGACACCCGGCAGCATCAGGAAAGCCAACAACGAGGTGAACGCGCTCACGCGCAGGATGCGCACGCGCGTGTGCATCACGTCGGACAGCCAGCCCCACAGGTAGGGCCCGACGATGCGGCTGACCTGGAAGCTCGCCATCAGCACGCCGATCTGCACCGGGTTGAAGCCGCGGTCGGCGAAATACAGGCTGACGTACGGCGAAATCAGGCCGACGTAGCCGTAGTAGCCAAGGTAGAAGAGCCCGAAACGGGCGTAGTCGGGGCGGCCGGCGCCGGTGGCGCCGCCGCCCGCGAAAGGCGTGGCCAACGCGAGGTCAGATCAAGGCGTCTGGCCGGCCTGCGCGGGAATGCGCGGCGTATCGACCTTGACGTCGCCGCACTGGGCGCGGTGGCGCAGGGCGTGGTCGATCAGCACCAGCGCCAGCATGGCCTCGGCGATCGGCGTGGCGCGGATGCCCACGCACGGGTCGTGGCGG
This sequence comes from Cupriavidus sp. GW823-FHT06D04, assembly GCF_058795055.1. NCBI lineage: Bacteria > Pseudomonadati > Pseudomonadota > Betaproteobacteria > Burkholderiales > Burkholderiaceae > Cupriavidus > Cupriavidus sp. GW823-FHT06D04. Next base: position 5,055 of record NZ_JBXAHL010000057.1, read on the forward strand.
CCGAAGGTCTCGACGGTGGCGGCATTGCCGGCCTTGTCGATCGATTCGCGCGGGGTGCGGATGGAAGACGTCGGCTTGATCGCCAGCGACACCGTGACGTCCTGGCCGGTGGAGATACCGCCCAGCACGCCGCCGGAATTGTTGGTGCGGAAGCCCTCGGCGGTCAGCTCGTCGCCATGGACGCTGCCGCGCTGGGCCACGCTGTCGAAGCCGGCGCCGATCTCCACGCCCTTGACCGCGTTGATGCCCATCATGGCGTGGGCAATGTCGGCGTCGAGCCTGTCGAACAGCGGCTCGCCCAGGCCCACCGGCACGTTGCTGGCCACCACCTCGATGCGTGCGCCGACGGAGTCGCCGTCGCGGCGCAGCGCGTCCATATAGGTTTCCAGTTCAGGGATGACGTCGGCATTGGCCGCGAAGAACGGGTTCTGCGGCACATGCGACCAGTCCGTGAACGGCACGGCGATTTCGCCCAGCTGCGACATGTAGCCCCGGATCTCGGTGCCGTACTTTTCGCGCAGCCACTTCTTGGCCACCGCCCCGGCCGCCACCACCGGCGCGGTCAGGCGCGCCGACGAGCGGCCGCCGCCGCGATGGTCGCGGATGCCGTACTTCTGCCAGTAGGTGTAGTCGGCATGGCCCGGGCGGAAGGTCTCGACGATATTGCCGTAGTCCTTGCTGCGCTGGTCGGTATTGCGGATCAGCAGGCAGATCGGGGTGCCAGTGGTCTTGCCCTCGAACACGCCGGACAGGATCTCGACCTGATCGGCTTCCTGGCGCTGCGTGACGTGGCGCGAGGTGCCGGGCCGGCGGCGGTCCAGGTCGCCCTGGATGTCGGCCTCGGTCAGCGCCATGCCCGGCGGGCAGCCGTCCACCACCGCGCCGATGGCGGGCCCGTGCGATTCGCCGAAGGTGGTAACAGTGAAAAGCAGGCCAAGGGTGTTGCCGGACATGATGGAAACCGCACAGGAATTGGGGAAGGTTTCCATTGTAAGGCCAATGGCGGGCCTCGGGCGGCCCGACAGGCTCAGGCGGCGGCGCTTGCCAGCACCAGTTCGGGGTAGAACTCGGCGCGCATCCGCTCCATATAGGCCACCAGGTTGGCATGCCCCTCGGCCGCGGTGCGGATCGGAGTGTCGAATACGGGGCACAGCAGGCTGCCGGCAAAGGCAAACAGCGTGGCGTCGGCCCCGCATGGCGCGTTGCCCATCAGGTAGGGCTTGTCGCCCAGGATGTCGGCAATCGAGGTCACGCCCTTGCTGGCCAGCGCCACCAGGTCTTCTTCGCTGTGCCGGCCCAGGCCCTGCCCCCACAGCGTCTTGCGCACCTTGTAGCGCACCAGCCGCTCGGCCAGGCCGCGCACCGGCGCCGGCACGCCGCGGAAGAACTGGGCCGGCCCCTTGTCGAAGTTGGCCTGGTCCAGCCAGCGCACCCGCGCCACCGCCCAGTACAGGTGGTCTTCCATCAGCTTCTCGGCGGCCCAGGCGATGCCGCGCTCGGCCGCGCTCAGGCCGGCGTCGAAGTCGATGTGGTAGGTCTTCTCGATATGCCAGCGGATCATGGTGGAATCCGCCACGATCCGGCCCATGTCGTCCAGGTAGGGCAGCTTGCCCTTGGGCGCGCGCCGCAGGCTGCCGCGGCGCGCCTGGTAAGGCAGGCCGGCCAGCTTGAGCAGCATCTCGGCCTTGGTGACGAAGGGGCTGGCGTCGGGCAGCCCGAAGGCGGGGCCAAAGGTATAGAGCGTGATCATTGTGGATTCGGGTTCCGCACAACGGATTTAGCGCCAGTCGCCGCGCAGGGCCTGCACCATCTGCTGCAGCCCCTCCGGGGTGGCGGCCTCGGGCGGCACGGGCTCGCCCACCACCAGCTCCAGCCGGTTCAGGATGCCGCGCCGGAACGGCCGCGACATCGCCGGTGCCCCCTTGCGCGAGAAGAAGCTGCCCCACAGCCCGCGCAGCGCCATCGGCACCACCGGCACCGGCGTGCGCCGGATGATCTGCTGCACGCCCTGCTTGAACGGGTTGATCTCGCCGGTGGCGGTGATCTTGCCTTCGGGGAAGATGCAGACCAGATCCCCCTCGTCCAGCGCCTGCGCCACGCTGTCATAGGCACGCTTGAGCATGTCCGGATTCTCGTGCGCCGGCGCGATCGGGATCGCCCGGGCCTGGCGGAAGAACCACGACAGCAGCGGCACCCTGAAGATGTTGTGGTCCATCAGGAAGCGCACCGGGCGCGGGCTGCAGGCCATCAGCACCACCGCGTCGGCAAAGCTGACGTGGTTGCAGACCAGCACGGCCGGGCCGTCGGCGGGAATGCGCTCGGCGTTGACGCGGCGCAGCCGGTAGAGGGTATGGACCAGGATCCACGCGATAAAGCGCAGCAGGAATTCCGGCACCAGCGAGTAGATGTAGACCGCCACCACCGCATTGAGCAGCCCCACCACCAGGAACAGCTGCGGGATGCTGTAGCCCGCCCGCGTCATCGCCACGCCCAGCAGCGAAGCGGCAATCATGAAGAAGCTGTTCAGGATGTTGTTGGCGGCGATGATGCGGGCGCGGTGCGTGGGTGCGCTGCGGCTCTGGATCAGCGCGTACAGCGGCACGCTGTAGAACCCGCCGAACATGGCCAGCAAGAACAGGTCCACCAGCACGCGCCAGTGGCGCGGCTCGGCCAGGAAGCCGCCGATGCCGCTCAGCGCCACGGGTGCCTGCCCCTGGCTGGCAAAGTACAGGTCGACTGCGAACACTGTCATGCCGATCGAGCCGAACGGCACCAGGCCGATCTCGACATGGCGCCCGGACAAGCGCTCGCACAGCAGTGAACCGGTGCCGATGCCCAGCGAGAACACCGCCAGCAGCAGCGTCACCACGTTCTGGTCGCCGCCCAGCACATCCTTGGCATAGCTGAAGAACGAGGTCAGGAAGGTGGCGCCCAGGAACCACAACCACGAAATGCCGAGCAGGCTCAGGAATACCGTGCGGTTGCCGCGCGCCAGCACCAGGTTGCGCCAGGTCTCGGAGAACGGGTTCCAGTTGATGCGCAGGTCCGGCTGCGGCGCCGGCGAGACCGGGATGCGGCCCGACACCAGCCGCCCCGCCACCGCGATCACCACGCACACCGCGCCCACGTACATCGGCCCCACGATCGTGCCGCCCTGCTGAAGCCCGGCCAGTTCGCCGCCGATCAGCGTCCCGATCAGGATCGCGACAAAGGTGCCCATCTCCACCATCCCGTTGCCGCCGACCAGCTCGCTTTCATCCAGGTGCTGCGGCAGGTAGGCAAACTTGACCGGGCCGAATAGCGTGGAATGCAGCCCCATCAGGAAGGTGCCGGCGTACAGCAGCGGCGCGCTGTGCCAGGCAAAGCCGGCCAGGCCCAGCACCATGATGGCGATTTCCAGCGACTTGACCAGCCGGATCAGGCGCGACTTCTCCAGCTTGTCGGCGATCTGCCCGCTGGTGGCCGAAAACAGCACGAACGGCGCGATAAAGATGGCCGAGATCAGAAAGGCCGCGCTGCGCGCGTCCACGCCCTCGAACAGTGCCGTGTGGTAAGTCACCAGCGAGGTGAAGGCGACCTTGAAGACGTTGTCGTTCATCGCCCCAAGGAACTGGGTCCAGAAGAACGGGGCGAAGCGGCGCAGGCCGAGCAGTCGGAACTGGCTGTGTTGGCTCATGGATGGGCCGGTCGGTCAGGGGACCGCCGCCGAAATGGGAACGCCGGCTAGTGTGCCGGAGCCGGGGTTCGGCCGCCACCCCGCCACGGCCCCGTGGCGCCAACCGAGGGTATTTCCGAAGGAAGCTTCAGCCCGGGCGGCCCGGCGCAATTACTCGGCGCGCTCTTCCGGCCAGTCGCGGATATAGGCCTTGAGCATCTTGTTCTCGAAGCTCTGGTCCTCGACTACGGCCTTGGCGACGTCGTAGAAGGAAATCACGCCCATCAGCGTGCGGTTGTCGAGCACCGGCAGGTAGCGGGTGTGACGTTCCAGCATCATGCGGCGGACCTCGTTGACGTCGGTCTCCATGGTGCAGGTCAGCGGCGCATCGTCCATCACCTTGCGGATGCTGGTGCTGCCGACGTTGCCATTATTTCGGGCCAGCGTCTCGATGATCTCGCGGAAGGTCAGCATGCCGACCAGGTCGCCGTATTCCATCACCACCAGCGAGCCGATATCGTGCTCGGCCATGGTGTGGACGGCTACCAGCAAGGAGGTGTCAGGCGTCACGGTATAGAGCGTATTGCCCTTGATCTGGAGGATGTCGCTGACTTTCATGTTGGTCTCCGCTGCCTGCGCTCAAACTGAGGGCATCGCTCCGGCCGGGGGCACAGGGGGCGATACCGGTCACATTGTTATCTGTCTATGGGTGTGCGGGCGCACTCTGCATCGTAGCGCCCCGTTGGCCGATCCTAGCCCAAACCCGCCGTCAAAGTAAAGCGGGAGGCCGGTTTGCGGGCGTCGGCGGGCGCACGGTGCTACGATGCTGGCCGGAGACAACTCAAGGCCGACCGACCATGTCCGGAACCCGATTCGACACGCTTGCGCTGCACGCCGGCGCCGCGCCAGACCCCGCCACCGGGGCCCGCGCCACCCCTATCCACCTGACCACGTCCTTCGTGTTCCGCGACAGCGAGCACGCCGCGTCGCTGTTCAACATGGAGCGCGCGGGGCACGTCTACTCTCGTATTTCCAACCCCACCGTGGCCGTGCTCGAAGAGCGCATCGCCGCGCTGGAGAACGGCGCCGGCGCCATCGCCACGGCCTCGGGCCAGGCCGCGCTGCACCTGGCGGTGGCCACTCTGATGGGCGCGGGCTCGCACGTGGTGGCCTCGTCGGCACTGTATGGCGGCTCGCACAACTTGCTGCACTACACTCTGCGCCGCTTCGGCATCGAGACCACCTTTGTCAAGGCGCGCGACATCGACGCCTGGCGCGCGGCGATCCGGCCCAATACCCGGCTGCTGTTCGGCGAGACCCTGGGCAACCCGGGACTGGACGTGCTGGACATCCCGACGCTGGCGCAACTGGGCCAGGACAACGGCATCCCGTTGCTGGTGGATTCCACCTTCACCACGCCCTACCTGCTGCGCCCGTTCGACCACGGCGCCGGCCTGCTCTACCATTCGGCCACCAAGTTCCTGGGCGGCCACGGCACCACCATCGGCGGCGTGCTGGTCGAAGGCGGCACCTTCGACTTCGAGGCCTCCGGGCGCTTCCCGGAGCTGTCCGAGCCGTACGAGGGCTTCCACAACATGGTGTTCACCGAGGAAAGCACGGTGGCGCCCTTCCTGCTGCGCGCGCGCCGCGAGGGCCTGCGCGACTTCGGTGCCTGCATGAACCCGATGGCCGCCTGGCAGCTGCTGCAGGGCGTGGAGACGCTGCCGCTGCGCATGAGCCGGCATGTCGACAACACTCGCAAGGTGGTGCAGTTCCTGGTCTCGCACCCGATGGTGGAATCGGTGTCCTACCCGGAACTGGAATCGCACCCTGACTACGAACTGGCCAAGCGCCTGCTGCCGCGCGGCTGCGGCGCGGTGTTCAGCTTCAACCTGAAGGGCAACCGCGTGGCCGGCCAGCGCTTTATCGAGAGCATGTCGCTGTTCTCGCACCTGGCCAACGTGGGCGACGCACGCTCGCTGGTGATCCACCCGGCTTCGACCACGCACTTCCGCATGGACGCGGCGGCGCTGCAGTCGGCCGGCATCACCGAGGGCACGATCCGGCTGTCGATCGGGCTGGAAGACCCGGATGACCTGATCGACGATCTCAAGCGCGGCCTGAAGGCGGCCGAAAAGGCCATGAGCGGCAAGGGAGGGCAAGCCTGATGGAACTGACCATTGCAGGCCAGCCGGCCTACGCCTATACCGGCGGCAAACCCTTCGATCCCGCCCTGCCCTGTGCCGTGTTTGTCCACGGCGCGCAGAACGACCACAGCGTGTGGGCCCTGCAGACGCGCTGGTTTGCCAACCACGGCTTCTCGGTGCTGGCGGTGGACCTGCCGGGCCACAACCGCAGCAAGGGCGCGCCGCTGGCCACCGTCGAGGCCATGGCCGACTGGGTCATGGCGCTGGTGGCGGCCGCCGGCGTGAAGGCGCCGGCCTTCGTGTTCGGCCACAGCATGGGCTCGCTGATCGCGCTGGAATGCGCGGCGCGGCATGCGCAGGCCGTGCGCGGCATCGGCCTGCTGGCCACGGCTTACCCGATGAAGGTCTCGGACGCGCTGCTGGACGCTTCGCTCAACCGCGAGGGCGAGGCCATCGCCATGGTCAACACCTGGTCGCATTCGAGCCTGGCCAACAAGCCGTCTTCGCCCGGGCCGGGCGCGTGGATGCACGGCGGCAGCCAGCGGCTGATGGAGCGCGTGTCGCGCAACAACCCGCAGGCCCATGTGTTCCACAATGACTTCTCGGCCTGCAATGCCTACGCCCATGGCGAAGAGGCCGCGGCCGCGGTCGCCTGCCCCGCGCTCTTCATCACCGGCACCAAGGACATGATGACGTCGCCCAAGGCGGCCCAGGCGCTGGCCGGCAAGATGGCCAAGGCGAACCTGGTCACGGTCCCGTGCGGCCACGCGCTGATGGGCGAACGCCCGGATGAAGTGCTGGACGCGCTGGCGGCGTTTGCGCGCAAGGTGGTCGCGGCCGGCTAAGCCTGGCCGCAGATGGCTGGCCGGCCACGCCGGCGGCCAGCCTCCCGGCACCTCTGCGCAGAAGGTCTACACTGCACAAAACAAGACCTGCCGGAGACAGCCATGGCCCACGCCCGCGCGCGCGAGTTCGAAAACTTCGCGGCCTTTTATCCCTACTACCTGGCCGAACACCAGAACCGTACCTGCCGGCGGCTGCATTTTGCCGGGTCGACGGTGGCGCTGCTGTGTCTGGTGGCGCTGGTGGTTACCGGCAATGCGTGGTGGCTGCTGGCCGCTGTGCTGGCAGGTTACGCCTTTGCCTGGGTCGGGCACTTTGGTTTCGAGAAGAACCGGCCGGCGACGTTCCGGCATCCGCTTTACAGCCTGATGGGAGACTGGGTGATGTATGCCGATATCTGGCGGGGCAAGATTCCGTTCTAGGCAACTTCACTGTCGCCGGGCTGGCCCGGGCCTTACACCTGCCCATGCCAGCCCGGCGGCACCACTTCCAGCGTGCGCCGCTGCAGATGGCTCCCCCCATCTCCTTCAGTCGGCGGCAGATCGGCCGGCTGCTGCCGGAACACCGCCTCCAGCGTCTGGTCCAGCTGCGGATTGTCCAGAATCGACTTGAGCGCATCGGCGCCGCGAAGCTGCTGCGCAAGCGCCGTGCGCGGCAGCCGCGGCAGGTTCAGCACCAACCGGTCATGCAACGTCCGCAGCGTCACCTGCGACGGATCGCACAGCAGCGCCCAGTGGGCCTGGCCACGCTCCTGCTGCAGGCGTCCAATCAGGTGCAAGGCCTTGAGCTTGCCCAGCAGGCCCGACAGGTAATCGGCCTCAACCCGCAGCTTACGGCCCAGGTCCAGTTCGCCGACGCTGCGCGGCACTTCGTCGCGCGCGCGGTAGAGCAGCAGCAGCACGCCCAGCGCGTCGAAGAACTCGCTGCCGGCAAAGGTGCGGCGGCGCCAGTAGCCCTGCCGGATCACCGGCAGGTTGGCGGCGATGGTCGCACCCAGCAGCGTCACCAGCCAGCTCAGGTAGATCCAGAGCAGGAAGATGGGCAGCGCCGCGAAGGTGCCGTAGACCGCCGTGTAAGTCGGGATATGCGTGATGAAATAGCCGAAGCCGCGCTTGGCAAACTCGAACGCGATCGCCGCCACCAGGCCCGCCACGATGGCATCGCGCCATTCGACATAGGCATTGGGCACCGCCGTGTACAGGAAGGCAAAGGCCAGCGCCGACAGCAGCACCGGCGTTGCGCCCACCAGCAGCCCCAGCCCCACCGGCATGGTGCCGACATAGCCCGCCGAGACCGAGATCAGGTAAGAGCTGATCGACAGGCTCGCGCCGATCAGCACCGGCCCGAAGGTCAGCACCGCCCAGAACACCAGCACCCGCTGCGCCAGCGGGCGGCGCTGCTTGACGCGCCAGATCGCATTGAGCGCATCTTCCACGGTCAGCATGGTCAGCACCGAGGTGACCATCAGTCCGCCCAGGCCCATTGCGGTCAGCCCGCGCGCGCTCTTGGCGAACATGCCGAGGTAGCGCTGGATCGATTCACTGACGTTGCCGGGGATCAGGTTCTGGAACAGGAACGACTCGATGGCGTTGCGGAAGTCGCGGAACACCGGGAACGCGGCCAGCAGCGCGAACGCCACCGTCAGCACCGGCACCACGGCCAGCACGGTGGTGAAGGTCAGGCTGGCCGAGACCTGCGGCAGCCGGTCTTCGCCGGCGCGGCGCAGTGCATAGCGCGCCAGGGCGCGTACCTTCTGCAGGTTCCATTCCCGGCGCAGGCGGGCAACGCGGGGTCCAATCATGCGCAAACGACCTCCTGGATCTGGTTCTGACGGATAAACAGGCGGCCCGCGGCACCGGGGGCGCGAAGCCGATGGGAGATGGCGCGGGGGGCGCATCTATAATACGCGCATTGCTTCCGGCATCCTTCGCGCAACACCACCCCGCCACCGCCGGCCATCCCGCTCCATGACCGACATCCTCGTCCTGTATTACAGCCGCCACGGCAGCACCCGCAAACTTGCCGAACTGATTGCCAACGGTATTGACAGCGTCCCCGGCGCCCAGGCCCGGCTGCGCACCGTGCCGCCGGTTTCCACCGTGTGCGAGGCAACCGCGTCCGATATCCCGGCCGACGGCCCGCCCTATGCCGAGCTGCGCGACCTGGAGGAATGCGCCGGCCTGGCCCTGGGCAGCCCCACCCGCTTCGGCAACATGGCCGCGCCGATGAAGTACTTCCTGGACGGCACCGTGGCGCAGTGGCTGTCGGGCGCGCTGACCGGCAAGCCGGCCTGCGTGTTCACCGCCACCGGCAGCCTGCACGGCGGGCAGGAAACCACGCTGCTGTCGATGATGCTGCCGCTGCTGCACCACGGCATGCTGATCCTGGGCCTGCCGTATTCCGAGAAGGGCCTGATGACCACGGCCTCCGGTGGCACGCCCTACGGCCCCAGCCACCATGCCCACGGCGACAACCGCGGCCCGGTCACGGAAGACGAATCTGGACTGGCCATCGCCATGGGCCGGCGGCTGGCGCAGACCGCGCTGCGCCTGGCGGGAGACGCGGCATGATCCCCATCCCCGAGAGCGACCAGGCGCTGCACAGCCCTTGGCTGTACCGGTTCAGCGTGGGCAGCCTGCTGGCGCTGATGGTGCTGTGCATTGCCTGGGAATGGTTCCTGGCGCCGCTGCGCCCCGGGGGGTCGTGGCTGATCATCAAGTTCCTGCCGCTGCTGCTGCCGCTGCGCGGCTTGCTGACGCGCAACCGCTACACCATGCAGTGGTCGTCGATGCTGATCCTGTTGTTCTTCACCGAGGGCATCGTGCGCGCCACCAGCGACCGCGCCCCCTCGTCCACGCTGGCGTGGGTGGAGGTGGCGCTGACGCTGGTGTACTTCACCAGCACCATCCTGTACCTTCGCCCCTACAAGCGCCGCGCCCGGGCGGCCGGCAAGCCAGCCGCGCCCAAGTCCTGACCCCATTCCGCCATCGCCATGACCTCGCCTCAAGACTCCTTCCTCGCACTGTGCCGCGCCGCGCTGGGTGCGCAGCACGTGCTGACCGATGCAGCCGACAAGGCGCCCTACCTGACCGACTGGCGCAAGCGCTATCGCGGCGAGGCGCTGGCGGTGCTGCGCCCCGGCACCACCGAGGAGGTCGCCGAGGTGGTCCATGCCTGCCATGCGCACAAGATCGCCGTGGTGCCGCAAGGCGGTAACACCGGCCTGTGCGGCGGCGCCACGCCGGTGGCCGGGCAGGACCAGGTGGTGGTCTCGCTGCAGCGGCTGCACCGCATCCGCCAGGTGGATCCGCTCAACAACACCATCACGGTCGAGGCCGGCGTGGTGCTGCAGCACCTGCAGGAAGTGGCGCGCGAGCACGGCCGGCTGTTTCCGCTGAGCCTGGCGGCCGAAGGCAGCTGCACCATCGGCGGCAACCTGTCGACCAATGCCGGCGGCACCGCGGTGCTGCGCTACGGCAACACGCGTGAGCTGTGCCTGGGCCTGGAAGTGGTGACGCCGTCGGGCGAGATCTGGCACGGCCTGCGCGGGCTGCGCAAGGACAACACCGGCTACGACCTGCGCGACCTTTTTATCGGCGCCGAAGGCACGCTGGGCATCATCACCGCCGCGGTAATGAAGCTGTTCCCGCTGCCACGCGCCTCGGTCACCGCGCTGGCCGCGGTGCCGAGCCCGCGCGCCGCGCTGGCGCTACTGGCCATCGCGCAATCGCATGCGGGCGCCATGCTGACCGGGTTCGAGCTGATGTCCGCGCTCAGCATGACGCTGGTGACGCGGCACTTCCCGCAGCTGCGCTATCCGTTCGCAGACATCCACCCGCAGCTGGTGCTGCTGGAACTGTCCGACAGCGAAAGCGAAGCCCATGCGCGCGGCATCTTCGAAACCATGATGTCGGCCGCCTTCGATGCCGGCGTGGTCGCCGACGCGGTGGTGGCGGAATCGGTGCAGCAGTCGCGTGATTTCTGGAACCTGCGCGAGCATATCCCGCTGGCGCAGGTGGAAGACGGCAAGAACATCAAGCACGATATCGCCGTGCCGGTGTCGCGTGTGGCGGACTTTATCGAGACCACCGACGCGCTGCTGCAGAACGCCTTCCCCGGCGCACGCATGGTGACCTTCGGCCACCTTGGCGACGGCAACCTGCACTACAACGTGTCGCCGCCGGAAGGCGTCGACCATGACGCCTTCCTGGCCCACCAGGACCAGGTCAACCGCATCGTGCACGACAGCGTGCGCTCGCATAACGGCTCGATTTCCGCCGAGCACGGGCTCGGCCAGCTCAAGCGCGAGGAAAACCGGCTTTACAAGAGCGAGGTCGAGCTGGCCATGATGCGCGCGATCAAGGGCGCACTCGATCCGCAGGGGCTGATGAATCCGGGCAAGGTTATCTGAGCGCGCCGCGCCATCATCGCGCCAGTGCCTCGCGGATAAATGCCGCCACCGCCTCCAGCAACTGGTCGAGATGGCCGCGCAGCACGGCGAAGCCGCGGTGCTGCGCGAGCCTTGCCTCGTCCATATAAAGCGCGCGGTTGATTTCGATCTGCAGGCTGTGGCGGCCGCGCGCCGGGTCGGCATAGGCGCGGATCAGCTCCGCCCCCTTGTACGGCCAATTGATGCCCACCCGGTAGCCGTAGCCGCGCAGGCACTGTGTCGACCGGCGACGGCACGCGCGTCACCGGCCCTTTCTGCGCCGACGACACGCTGCGCGACTTTGGCGGCTATTTCCAGAGCGTGAACCGCAACAAGCGATCGATCGCAGTCGACCTGAAGACCGACAAGGGCCGCGAGATCGTCCGCAAGCTGATCGACGGTGCCGACATCGTGGTCGAGAACTTCCGCGCCGGCGTGATGGAACGCCTCGGGCTGGCCTATGAAACCCTGCGCGAGACCAATCCGCGGCTGGTCTACGGCACCGTGCGCGGCTTCGGCGATCCGCGCAGCGGCGAGAGCCCCTATGCGCAATGGCCGGCCTATGACGTGGTCTCGCAGGCGATGGGCGGCATGATGGGAATCACCGGCCCGGACCGCGACACCCCGACCAAGATCGGCCCCGGCGTCGGTGACACCGTGCCGGCGCTGATGCTGTGCATCGGCATCCTGGCCGCTGTGCATCGTGTGCGCGAGACCGGCGCAGGCCAGTTCGTCGACGTGGCCATGACCGACGCCGTGCTGGCCATGTGCGAGCGCATCGTCTACCAGACCTCCTACACCGGCACCGTGCCTGCGCCGGATGGCAACCGCCACCCGCTGCTGTGCCCGTTCGGCCTGTTCCGCGCCCGCGATGGCCATGTCTCGATCGCCTGCGCCACCGACGCGTTCTGGGCCAAGCTGGCCCATGCCATCGGCCGCCCCGAGATGGCCACCGACGAGGACTTCGCCACCAACGCCGCGCGTGTGCGCAACGCGCAACAAGTGATCGACGCCATCGAAGCGTTCAGCACCGCGCGCACCAAAGAGGAGATCGCACAGTGCCTGGGCGGCAAGGTGCCGTTCGGTCCGGTCTACACCTCGGCGGAGATCTTCGCGGACCCGCACTACCGCGTGCGCGAAATGCTGGTCGACGTTGAGCAACCGGGCTCGGCCACGCCGGTCAAGATCGCCGGCGTGCCGATCAAGCTCAGCGCCACCCCCGGCGCGGTACGCCAGCGCGCGCCCATGCTTGGCGAGCACACCGACGCGATCCTGCTGGCGGCGGGCTATGGGAAGCAAGAGATCGTGCACATGCGCGCGGCGGGGGCCATCCGGTAGGCCGGTCTACAGGCCCCTCAGGACAGAATGACCAAACCGCTGCAATATCCATGCGTAGCACCATTTGACGCACGAGAGGAGAAATGATGAGCATCAACGGCAAGGCCTATATCGTCGGCGCCTATGAGCACCCGACCCGCAAGGCACCGGACAAGTCGGTGGCGCAGCTGCACGCCGAAAGCGCCAAGGGCGCACTGCAAGACGCGGGCCTGACGCTGGCGGACGTGGACGGCTACTTCTGCGCCGGCGACGCGCCCGGACTGGGCGCGGTCAATATGGTCGACTATCTCGGCCTCAAGGTGCGCCATGTCGACTCCACCGACACCGGCGGCTCGGCCTACCTGGTCCATGTCTCGCACGCGGCGCAGGCCATCGCGGCCGGCAAGTGCAACGTGGCCCTGATCACGCTGGCGGGCCGCCCGCGTTCGGAAGGCTCCAGCGGCACCCAGGCGCGCAACTGGGGCGCCAACCTGCCCGACGCGCCGTTCGAGAGCCCCTTCAGCCCGGTCACCGTCAACCTGTACGCGATGACGGCCATGCGCCATATGCACGAATACGGCACCACTGCCGAGCAGCTCGCCTGGGTCAAGGTGGCCGCGTCGCACCACGCGCAGCACAACCCCCATGCCATGCTGCGCGACGTGGTCACGGTCGAGGACGTGCTGAACTCGCCGATGATTTCCGATCCGCTGCACAAGCTCGACTGCTGCGTGGTATCGGACGGCGGCGGCGCGCTGGTCGTGGCGCGCCCGGAAATCGCCGCCACGCTGCAGAGGCCCAAGGTGAAGATCCGCGGCGCCGGCGAGTACATCAAGGGCCAGCTCGGTGGAGAAGTCGATCTGAGCTGGTCCGGCGCGCGCTTCTCGGGCGCGACGGCGTTCGCCGAAGCGGGCGTCACGCCGGCCGACATCAAGTACGCGTCGATCTACGACAGCTTCACCATCACCGTGCTGATGCAGCTGGAAGACCTGGGCTTCTGCAAGAAAGGCGAAGGCGGCAGGTTCGTCGCCGACGGCAACCTGATCTCCGGCGTCGGCAAGCTGCCCTTCAACACCGACGGCGGCGGCCTGTGCAACAACCATCCGGCCAACCGCGGCGGCATCACCAAGGTCATCGAGGCCGTGCGCCAGCTGCGCGGCGAAGCCCACCCGGCGGTGCAGGTCGCCAACTGCGACCTGGCGCTGGCGCAAGGCACCGGCGGCTACCTGGGCTCGCGCCACGGCAGCGCCACCCTGATCCTTGAACGTGAATAATGCGCGGGAGCAATGACATGACGACCCCACATACCCCCATTGCCTACAAGGCGCCGGACGAGCAGCCCGACAACCTGCCCTTCTGGCAGGCCGCGCGCGAAGGCCAATTGCTGTTCAAGGTCTGCGACGACTGCGGCAAGCCCCACTGGTATCCGCGCGTGCTGTGCCCGTTCTGCATGGGCACCACCTCATGGAAGCCGGCCAGCGGCCGCGGCACGATCTACAGCTTCAGCGTGACGCGCCGCGCAGGTCCCAATCCGTTCTGCATCGCCTACGTCACGCTGGACGAAGGCGTGACCATGATGACCCATATCGTCGACTGCGACCTCGACACGGTGCGGATCGGGCAGAAGGTGCAGGTGAAGTTCTCGCCCAGCGATGGCGGCGCCCCGGTACCGACTTTCACGCTGGCCTGAGGCCGGGCTGAACCTGTCAAGGAGAGCAGCAACATGGATTTCCAGCCCCCGGGCGAATGGGTCGAATTCGGCGGTGCGCTGATCAAAGCCATCGACCGCGAAGTGGCCGCGCTGGTGCATGAGCACCGCGCCCTGCTGGGCAGCGAACGCACTGCCTACGACGAGAGCGGCCGCCGGCTGCTGGATGGCGATACCGCGTTCTGACGGCAACTGCAACATGACAGAGAGGACCACCATGACCCACAACGATCTGCCCGATGCAGGCGTCGCCGCCGCCCCCACTGGCCCGCTTGCGGTGGATGCCGCAGTGGCGCTCGGCGACGTGCCGCGCGTTTTCCATATGCCGCACACCACGCTGGCCGAGAACCTTGAAATCTCGGCCCGGCGCTTCCCCGACAAGGTCGCGGTCCAGTTCTACCACGGCGCCACCACCTATGCCGAACTGCTGGCGCAGGTGGAGCGCATGGCCGGTTACCTGCAGCAGGCATGCGGCGTGCACCGAGGCGACCGCGTGGTGCTGCTCAGCCAGAACAGCCCGCAGTTCATCGTGGCCTACTACGCGATCCTGCGCGCCGATGCCGTGGTGGTGCCGGCCAATGCCATGCTGCTGGAAGACGAGCTACGCCATATCGTCACCGACAGCGGCGCGGTGGCCGCGTTTGCCGCAAGCGAGCTGGTCGGGCAGGTGGCACCGCTGGTCGGCACCACGCCGCTGCGCCACGTGATCGTGCATCACTATGGCGATGCCCTGCCCGCGCAGCCCGACGACAGCCTCGCGATTCCGGACTGGGTGCAGCAGCGCTCGTCCGGCTCGGCGTTGCCGGCCGGCGCAGTCCACTGGCAGCAGGCCATGGCCGCCGGCTCCACGCCATCGCCGCGCGCCGCAGGCCTGGACGACCTGTGCATGCTGCCCTACACCTCGGGCACCACCGGGGCGCCCAAGGCCTGCATGCACACGCACCGCACGGTGATGGTGTCGGTGGCGGGTTCGCAGCTATGGCGGCGCTCGCACGCGGAGTCGACCTTCCTGGCGGTGGCGCCGATGTTCCACCTGCTCGGGCTGCAGAACGGCGTCAATGCGCCGGTCTACATGGGCGGCACCATCGTGTTGCTGCCGCGCTGGGACCGGCGCACCGCGGCGCAGCTGGTAGCGCGCCATCGCGTCACGTTCTGGGCGGCGCCGCCGCCGATGCTGGTGGAGTTCTTCGCGCAGCCGGATATCGAGTCATTCGACCTGAGCAGCCTGGCCTGCGTGGTCGGCGGCGGCGCGGCGGTGCCCGACAGCACCGCGCGGGTGATGAAGGAGCGCTACGGGCTGCAGTTTGTCGAAGGCTACGGCCTGACGGAGACCGCCTCGTTCATCATCGCCAACCCTCTCGCCGCACCGCGCACCGGGCACCTGGGCGTGCCGACCTACGGCGTCGACGCGCGCGTCATCGATCCCGCCACGCTGGCCGAAGTGCCGCGCGGCGAGGTCGGCGAGATCGTGGTGCACGGCGCGCAGGTGATGCTGGGCTACTGGAACCAGCCCGCCGCCAATGCCGAGAGCTTTATCACGATCGACGGCAAGCGCTTCTTCCGTACCGGCGACCTTGCCAGCGTCGATGCCGACGGCTACTTCGTCATGCGCGACCGCCTCAAGCGCATGGTCAACGCCTCGGGCTACAAGGTGTGGCCGGCCGAGGTGGAAGCGATCCTGCATACCCACCCTGCGATCCTGGAAGCCTGCGTGATCGCCGCGCGCGATCCGCATCGGGGCGAGACGGTGAAGGCCGTGATCGTGCGGCGTGACGGCGCCGGCGTTTCCGAGGAAGAGTTGCTGGCCTGGTGCCGTACCAGCATGGCGACCTACAAGGCGCCGCGCATCGTGCAGTTTGTCGAGCGCCTGCCGCGCTCCGCCACCGGCAAGATCGCGTGGCGCGAACTGCAGGAGCAGGAGATGCAGGGCGCTCCATTGGCGAACCACAAGGCCTAGCCCAGCCGCAAGTAAAACGGCGCGCCGGTCCGCAAGGTCCGGCGCGCCGTTCTGTTATTGCCGGCCATTGCTGCATGGCCGGTGCATTGCATTCAGGCCGTCAATGCGTCCCTTGCCGGGATTGCGTTGCCGCGCCGGCTGATGGTCCAGGCCGTAAAGGGATCCGCCGCGCTGCGGTGCTGGGTCCAGCGCGTGCTGCAGGTATCGCACTGGTGCTCGCGCGTCTGGCATTGCACGCCGGCGGCCAGGCTGCGCCATTGCATGTCGCCCAGCGGGCGCAAGGCACCGTGGCCATTGGCGCAGCGCGCATCCAGGCGCAGCCGCTCGCAGCGGCGGCACAGCGGCCGCACCGATGCGGCGGGCAGCACCCGCAGCTGCGCGCCAGCCGGTGGCGCCGGCGCCACCGCGGGCAGCACTGCGGCCTGCGCATCTTCCATCTGCGCGGTCATGCCAACGCGGCTGCGCGTGCGGTGCAGCGCCGCCCAGTACAAGGCGCGCACCGCATCGGAGCCGTCGCACGTCGCGGCGGCGCGGCAGCGCTCGGCATGCCGGTGCAGCGGCAGGCCGAACTCGGCGGCCGAGGCAAAGCAGACCACCTGGGCGCGTGGCGAGCCGTCTTCGATCCAGCGCTCGAACAACTGCGCCAGCTGATGGCGGCAGGCGTCGTCATCACCACCGGCCTGGGCGAGCGCCAGACGATGCGCACGCCGGCTCAGCGAGCGCACCTCCTGCCTGAGCTCGCTCAGGACCGGCAACAGGCGTGCGGCCTGCCGTGTCCGCCTTGGCGATGCGATTGCGCGCTGGGTATTGCTCACTTCTGGCTCCGGCTCACTTCGTCTTCCGGCCTGCACTGCGGCCGCTGTGAACCGATTATAGGAGCGCATTTGTGCACCGCAGGAAGGGTGGGCGGCCTACTACCTGATACGGGTGGGGCTCGGGGGCGCCCGCTTTTGGTCTACTTGCAGCCAGTGCAAAAACGCAATCAAGGGCATGGGTGCGTCCCATGCAAACAGGACTGGGCAAGAGGAGAACCACCATGGGTGTACTGAGCGGAATCCGCGTACTGGAATTCGAAGCCATCGGGCCGGGCCCGTTCGGCGCCATGCTGCTGGCCGACATGGGCGCCGACGTGCTGCGCGTCGACCGCCCGGCGGCGCCGGCCGACCTGGGGCCCAAGTCGGCCACCGGCAAGCGCGTGGATATCACCGGACGCGGCCGCCGCTCGGTCACGCTGGACCTGAAGCAGCCACAAGCGCAGCGCGCAGCGCTGGCGCTGGTCGAACGCGCCGACGTGGTGATCGAAGGCTTCCGCCCGGGCACCATGGAACGCCTGGGCCTGGGGCCCGACGCCGCGCTGGCGCTCAACCCCAGGCTGGTCTATGCGCGCATGACCGGCTGGGGACAGACCGGCCCGCTGGCCGACCGTGCCGGCCACGACCTGAACTATGTCGCGCTGTCCGGCGTGTTGTCGGGTATCGGCCGCGCCGGGCAAGCACCAGTGCCGCCGCTGAACCTGGTCGGCGACTATGGCGGCGGCGGCATGCTACTGGCGCTTGGCGTGGTGGCGGCACTGCTCAATGTGCAGCGCGGCGGCAAGGGCCAGGTGGTCGACGCGGCCATGACCGAAGGCGCTGCGCAACTCGGCGCGGTGTTCTGGGGCCTGCTGGCCTCGGGCAACTGGCGCGAAGAGCGCCAGGCCAACGTGCTCGACGGCGGCGCGCCCTGGTATGACAACTACCGCACGCGCGACGGCAAGTACATGTCGATCGGCCCGGTCGAGGGCCGCTTCTACGCCGAGCTGCTGGACAAGCTGGGCCTTGCCGGCAAGGACCTGCCGGCCCAGTACGACCGCAACGGCTGGCCGGTGCTGCGCGAGCAGTTCGAGGCCGTCTTCCTGACCCGCACGCGCGACGAATGGTGCGCCGTGTTCGAAGGCAGCGATGCCTGCATCGCACCCGTGCTGGAATTCAGCGAAGCCCCCAACCACCCGCATCACCGCGCACGCGGCAGCTTCGTCGAAGTCGCTGGCGTGGTGCAGCCGGCACCGGCGCCGCGCTTCCTCGGTACGCCATCCGAGATCTCCGGGCCCGCGCCGGCGCGTGGCGAGCATGGCGCCGCCGCGCTGCGCGACTGGGGCTTCGATGCCGATGGCGTGGCCCAGTTGCAGGCACAGGGCCTGGGGCTGATGGCAGAGCGCTAAGGGACTGCGCGGTACAACACAATCTCCACCTGGCCGCATCGTCCGGCTGCGTGTTTTGCTCCGGCCTCGTGCCGGAGCATTCTTTTTTTCTGCCCGACTGGCCGGCACCTAGGGCAATCCCGCCCAGCCGATATGGGGGGCATGCAAGGTGCCGGGCATCCTATAACTTCCCACATGCAGCCCTTCTTGCTACGCAGTTTCCTATTCCCTTTCCCGAGGTATCACATCATGCGCATGAAGTCCCTGATCGCGATGGCAGTGATGGCATGGAGCGCCGTCTGCGGTGCCCAGAGCTACCCGTCGCGTCCCATCACCTTTGTCGTTCCGGGCCCGCCCGGCGGCGCCACCGACACCGTGGCGCGCGCGCTGGCCGAGGACATGGGCAAGCGTCTCGGGCAAACCATCATCGTCGACAACAAGCCCGGTGGCGCGGGCGTGATCGCCGTGCAGGCCATTACGCGTGCCGCGCCGGACGGCTACACGATCCTGCTCAGCCACTCTTCGCCGCTGATCAACACGCCGCACCTGTACCGCAACGTGCCGTACGACGTGCGCCGGGACCTGGCCTTCATCACCGAGGTGTCGGTCGGCAAGATCGTGCTGGTGGTGAGCCGGGACGTGCCGGCAAAGAACATGCAGCAGTTTCTCGACTGGGCCGCGAAGAACAAGGGCAAGGTCAGCTACGGCTCCTATGGCGTCGGCACCTTCCCGCACCTGGTCGGCGCGCACCTGAATCAGGTGCGCGGCCTGGACATGGCGCACGTGGCCTACAAGGGTGAGGCACCGATGGCGCAGGACATGATCGCCGGCAACATCGCTTGGGCGATCGGCTCGATGAGCACGCTCGGCCCGCATATCAAGAGCGGCCGGCTGACGGCCCTGGCGGTGATGGGCGACAAGCGCATCAAGGAGCTGCCCGACGTACCGACCATGGCCGAGGCCGGGCTGAAGCAGCAGGAACTGCGCTCGCCAGCCTGGCTTGGCCTGTTCGCGCGCTCCGGCACGCCGGCGGCGGTCCTGTCCAGGCTCGAGACCGAAGCGCGGGCGTCGATCCAGTCGCCGACCATGCGCGCGCGGCTCGATGCGCTGGCCATGGATCCGGTGGGCAACTCGCCGGCGGAGTTCCGGCGCGAATTCGACGCGACCGAGCCCGTGATCGCCCAGATGATCAAGGCCAGCGGCGCCACCGCGGAATAAGGCCAGCGCGCGGCCGGGTGGCCGGTACGGTCAGCCCGGCCGCTGCGCCGCGCTGCGCGCCACCAAGATGGCATCGTAGCGGCGCGACACGTTGAGCTTGGCGTAGATCTGCCGCAGGTTCCACTTGACGGTGTCGACGCTCAGGTTGAGCACCAGCGCAATGCGCTTGTTCGACATCGCCTGCTCCAGCAGCGCCAGGATCTCGCGCTCGCGCGGGGTCAGCAGCCGGCCCTTGCCGACGTCGGCCGGCGGCAGCGTGGCCGGCAACGCAGCCGGCGCGGCGGCGGGCTCCGGACTGTGCTCGGCCGGCCCGGGCGGCGGCGCCGTCATCGCGGCGGCCTCGCACAGGCGCGCCAGGTAAGCCCCGCGCCCCGCCGCGCCACCGTCCTCCCTGCCAGCCATGCCTGCCAGCAAGCCGAAGGTACGTTCGCCTTCATCGAGGAAAGTGCGCACCAGCCCCAGCCGCTCGCCCGCTGCCAGCGCGGCTTCAAGATACGGCGCCGCTTCATCGGGACGATAGAGGTCGTCGAGCGCGGTGGCCTGCAGCAGGTCTACAGTCACAAGCAGCGGTTCCCGGATCGAAGCCACGTACAGGCCGCGCACGGTGCCAAGCGCGGCAAGCGCCAGCGCGGGCTCGCCTTGCGCCAGCGCCAGCCGTGCGCGGCCCAGTGCCGCAACAGCGGCGATTTCCTGGCCGCGCGGTGTATCGCCCGGATCTTGCCGGCCCAGTTCCTCCAGCGAGGCCTGCAGCCGCTGCGCGTGGCGCAGGTCCTTGCCCAGCAGCGCCAGCCGCTGGCGCTCGGCCGCCACGCGCGCCACCCCGCGCGGCAGGCCGCGGCGGTGGAACATGGCTTCGGCTTCCACCAGTTCCGCCAGGGCTTCATGGCGCGCGCCTGCCAGCCATTGCAGCCGCGCATGGCACAGCGCCGCTTCGATCAGCACGTCCGGGGTGCCGGTGCGCAGCGTCTGCAGCCGGCCCGCCAGCACTTGGCTGGCTTCGGCGATGCGGTCCTGCTCGTACAGTGCTGCAGCCACCGCCACCGCGCACAGGCTGGCCGCGATCGAGCGGCGCCCATAGGCATGCTGCGCGGCCGCCAGCACGTCCGTGCCGAGCCGCAGTGTCTCGTAAGCGTTGCCCTCGATCCAGGCCGTCAGCGCCAGCGTGCCGGCACCCATCAGCGCGATCTCGGTGTCGCCGGGCTGCGCCGCGCAGCGGTATGGCGCACGCGAGCGGGGCTGGCAGCCCAGCAGGGTGCCGTAGCGCAACGCCAGGCTCATGCGGATCTGCTCGAGCGCGGGATTGCCCTGCGGCCTGCCCTGCAGGCTGTCGAGCAGCACCTGCACCCGCGCGTGGTCGTCCTGCTGCGCGGCAATGGTCGCGCGCATCATCGTGGCGTGCACCACGGTATCCACGCCGGGCCCGGCACTGGCTTCCCAGCGCCGGATCCAGTGCTCGGCGTGCTGCGGCCGCACCGATACCACGCATGCCCATGCCGAGGCCAGCAGCAGCGCCGGGTGCAACGCCAGCCGCGCGGGTGCAATGCCGTCGGCCCATTGCAGGAAGTCCCGCAGCGGACTGACGCCGGGCAAGTGGGCCGCGGTGGCCTCCACCAGCGCCAGCACACGGCCAAAGTCGCCGCTGCACAGCGCGTGTCCGATCGCCTCCGCCGGCTTGCCGCAACGGTCCAGCCACGCGGACGCAAGCCCGTGCAGCCGCTGCAACTCGGGCAGTCCATGCGGCCCGGGACCCGTGCCGTGCTCCAGTTCATGCAGCAGGTGCGCCCGGAACAACGGGTGGAAGCGGTACCAGCCCTGCCCGCTCCCATCGGCAACCTCATCCGGCTCGGGCGGGGCTGCCTCCAGGAACAGGCTGCGCGCGGCGATCTCGGCAAGGCGCGCGGGTGCCTGCGCGCAGCCGGCCAGCAGCGCGGCCAGCTCAGCATGGATGCGGCGCGGCACCGCGAGACAGCGCATGAAGTCCAGCAACGCCGGCGGCAATCCGGCAGTCACCTCCTCCTGCCAGTAGGCATGCAGGGCGGCAGATTGCGCATGCGGCCACGCCGGTTCCTGGCCCGTGCGCAGCGATGCGGCAACCAGCTCCAGGCCGGCGGGCCAGCCCTCGGTGACTTCCTGCAGCACCACCGCCGTGTCGACCGCGGCTTGCGAGCTCTCCCGGCGCGCGGTGCGCCCTTCCACGCGCTGGCCCACGAAGGCCAGGGTTTCGGCAACGCTGAAGGCCAGCTCGGCGCGGCCGGCTTCGGCCAGTTCTCCGCCGGCGCGCAGCCGGCCCAGGGCCAGCCCGGCCTCGCCGCGCGCCGCGGCGACGATATGCAGGTGCGGCAGGCGCGCGCTCAGCACGCCCTGCAGGAAGGCCAGCGTGGCCGGGTGCCGCAGGCGGTCGAGCCCGTCCAGCATCAGGTAGACCTCGCCCGGCACGCCGTCCAGCAGCGCGACGAACGCGGGCAGCAACGCGGTGGGGTGCGCCGGGTCGAAGCCGAACTCCGGGCCGGGCCGGCACACGCGGATGCCAGCCTGTCGCAGGAAGCGGGACAAAGGGACGAAGCGGCAAGACAATGAAGGGGCGAAGGCGTGCAGGCATGAAAAGGCACGCGCTTCGCCGGCGGGCTTGCCGCTGCGCGAATATAAGGCGACGCCTTGTGGCCGGACACCCGGCAAACCCTTCCCCACCTGTTCCGGGTGGCCTGCGGGTGCTGTGCGCGTCTCACCCTGGCCACCCGGACAGCTGGCCAGGCGTGGCTTGGCCGCCGCGCCGCGTCTGCCAGTACAATCGCGACAACGTGCCGCCTTTGCCCGGCATCGCGCTGCCTCGCCCGCATTTCCTCCGCACCTCACCTGCACCGTCCTGCCTCGCCCATGCCCCAGACGCCAGCCAATCCGCCAGCCGCTCCCCGTAGCCAGCCCGCCGCGCCAGTCTCGCAGCCGTCCCGCCCGGCCTCGCTGCGCAGCGCGGCGCGCGTGGTCGCGCGCGAGCGCCTGCTGGCGCAGTTGACCGAGGCGCGGCGCCGGCGCTGCATCGTGCTGCAGGGCCCGGCCGGCTACGGCAAGACCGCGCTGCTGACCGCATGGCGGCTGGACCTGCTGGCGCTCGGCTTTGACATGGCCGCGCTGACGCTGGAGCCGGCCGACAACGAGCGCCAGCGCTGGCTGGACCGCCTGCTCGGCTGCCTGTCCGAGGTCAGCCCCGCGCTGACGCGCGAAGCCATGATGCTGGCCGACCGCGGCACGGACGACGAAGCCGTCGAGCGCGCCATCATCGCGCTGGTGCGCGGCATTGCTGCCCACCCGCGCGACGTGACGCTGGTGCTCGACGACATGCACCACCTGACGGCGCCGCGCGTGCTGGAGCCGCTGCAGTGGCTGCTCGACTATGCCCCGGCCAATTTCCATGTGGTGCTGGCCTCGCGCGTGGCGCTGCCACTGTCGCTCGGGCGCCTGCGCGACCAGGGCATGCTGCTGGAGCTGGACCAGCGCGACCTGCGCTTCACGCTTGCTGAATCGCAGCATTTCCTGCGCGCCCAGCTGGGCGAGATCAGCCCGCGCGATGCGCGCATGCTGCACGAGCTGACCGACGGCTGGGTGGCCGGCCTGCAGCTCTTTGCCGCGCACTGGAAACGCAAGAAGGCCAACGCCAGCGGCCTCACCTTTGCCACCGGCTTCGTGCAGGCCAGCGTGCAGGATGCTGGCGCCTTCGCCGAGTATTTCGAACGCGAGGTGCTGTCGCGCCTGGCGCCGGACGAAGCCGAGCTGCTGGTGCGTGCCGCCGCGTGCGAACGCTTCACCGCGTCGCTGTGCGAGGCCCTGGGCGAGCAGGCGCTGGGTGAAGGCGAGATTCTGGCGCTGCTGGCGCGGCTGGAACAGGAGAACCTCTTCATTACCCCGGCGCAGGGCCCCGAGCGCGAATCCTGGTACCGGCTGCATCCGCTGCTGCGCGAAACCCTGGCCCAGCGTTTCCGCTCGCGCAGCGAGGCCCAGCAGCGCGCCGTGCACGCGGCGGCGTGGCGCTGGTTCCGCGACCATCGCATGCTGGAAGAAGCCGTGCGCCACGCGGTTCTGGCCGGCGATGCCGACACCGCCGCCGACCTGGTGCAGCGCTTTGCCGACACCCTGATCATGCGCGGCGAGGTGCGCAAGGCGCTCGGGCTGCTGCGCACCATCCCCGCCGACCAGGTGCAGTCGCGCCCCGAACTGCGCCTGCTGGCACTGCGCACACAGATGTTCTCGCGCGACCTGGACGCGTGCGCCGCGGCCGCGGACCGGCTCGAAGCCGACATCCCGCCGGGCGACGCCTCGCTGCGCTACCGGCTGGCGCTGCTGCGCTTTTCCCTGGTGCTGCTGCGCGACGACAGCCAGGGCGCGCTGGCGCTGCTGCCGCAGATCGAGAGCGCGCCCGCCGACATGCCGGCGCTGTTTATCGGCTCGCGCAACAACCTGCTGTCGTGGCTCTATATGCACCTGGGCGACTACGAGCGCGCCCGCCGCATCCAGACCGAGGCACCGCCGCTGGTGATCGACGGCGTGCCGCTGCTGGGCACCGCCAGCGGCATGCTCAACGGGCGCTGCATGATCGGCTTCAGCCATGCGCTGGAAGGCAACATGATCCAGGCCGAGCGCGTCGCCCGCGACGTGCTGCGCGAAGTCGAGCAAGCGGGCCACGGCGGCGCCGGCGCCGAGCCGGAGTACTTTGCCGCAGCCCTGCTGGGCGAGGCGCTGTATGAGCAGAACGACCTGGAGGCCGCGCGCCGGCTGCTGGAAGACCGGGTCGACGTGCTCGAACGGGTATCGATCCCCGACTCGGTGCTGCGGGTGCACACCGTGCTGGCAGCCGCGCACTGGATCTGCGGCCACCGGCTCGATGCCTTCGCGCAGCTGGAGCGGCTGGAAGACTACGGCACGCAACTGCGCCTGGACCGGCTGGTGGCGCAGAGCCTGGCCAACCAGATCCGGCTGCACCTGGCCAGCGGCGACATCGCTGCCGCCGAGGCGGCGCTGGCGCGCCTGGACGCCATTGCCGCGCGCCATCGCAACGCGCCGCGCGGCTCGCTGGACGCCATCCACATGGTGAACGAGCGCGCCCACCTGCTGCTCAGCCTGGCGCATGACGACATGTGCGGGGCCGAGGCCCGCACCGCAGCGCTGATCGCGTACTGCGAGGCGCGCGGCTGGCAACGCCACGTGGCGCAGATGCACATGCTGGCGGCCGTGGTGGCATCGCGCCGCGGCGACGCCGAGGCGGCACGCGCGCATGTACTGGAAGGGTTGCGCCGGGGCCACCGGCTCGGCCTGATGCGTAGCGTGATCGATGCCTGCCCCGGCGCACTCGGCCAGATCGTGCGCGTGGCCGCGAACACCACGCTGGACCCGGTGCTGGCCTTCTATGTCGAACGGCTGCAGGCCACCGTGCCGCCGCGAGCCACAGAAGCCGGCACCGCCGCGGCTGCCGCGCCCGCCGGCAGCCCGGCCAGGGCCGATGCGCGCTTTGAGCAACTGAGCGACCGCGAAGCCGATGTCGTGCGCCTGCTCGGCCAGGCCCTGCCCAACAAGAAGATCGCACGTAGCCTGGGTCTGTCGCCGGAGACGGTGAAATGGCACTTGCGCAACATCTTCCGCAAGCTGGGCGTCAGCAGCCGCGACGAGGCCGTGGCCCGCGCCCGCGACCGCGAGCTGGACCAGGCCGGCGGCGCCCAGCCGCCTGACGTGCCGCACTGACGGCGCGGCCGCCCCCTCTCCCCCTCTCCCTCCCCCCAAGGCCGCGCGACCCAAGCACGGCCCCCTCTTTGCTGTCTCCGGCCACCTGATGCGGGTGGTGTTCGCGGCCCCCTCCTCCCCGGTACCTTAGCGCCATACCAACGGCCGCATTGCTGGGCTGAGGCTACCTCCCGCAGACCGACATCCGGAGTACTCAATGGAAATCAACCGCAGCATCTATCGTGACGACCACGAGATGTTCCGCACCACCGTGCGCCGCTTCCTGGAACGCGAATGCCTGCCCAGGCAAGCCGAATGGGACAAAGCCGGCAAGGTCGACCGCGAGACCTGGCTCAAGGCCGGCCGCGAAGGCCTGCTGTGCGTGACGCTGCCGACCGAGTACGGCGGTGGCGGCGGTGACTTTGGCCATTCCGCGATCTATGCCGAAGAGTATGCCCGCGCCGGCCTGAGCGGGGTCGGCTTCGGCGTGCACTCCGACATCATCGCGCCGTATATCGCCCGCATCGGCAACGAGGAACAGAAGCAGCGCTGGCTGCCCAAGGTCTGCTCCGGCGAGAGCATCCTGGCCATCGGCATGACCGAGCCGGGCACCGGCAGCGACCTCAAGGCGATCCGCACCACCGCCATCCGCGATGGCGACGAGTACGTGATCAACGGCAGCAAGACCTTCATCAGCAACGGCCTGAACGCCGACCTGATCATCATGGTCTGCAAGACCGACCCGGCCGCCGGCGCGCGCGGCGTCAGCCTGATCGTGGTGGAAGCCGACCGCGAGGGCTTCCGCCGCGGCCGCAAGCTGGACAAGGTCGGCCAGCACGCGCAGGACACCGCCGAGTTGTTCTTCGACAACGTGCGCGTGCCGGTGGCAAACCTGCTGGGCGAGGAAGGCAAGGGCTTTGGCTACCTGATGGCCGAGCTGCCGCAGGAGCGCCTGTCAATCGCGGTCAGCGCCGCCGCCAAGCTGGAGGTCTGCCTGGAACACACGCTGGCCTACGTCAAGGACCGCAAGGCCTTCAACCAGACCGTCTGGGACTTCCAGAACACCAAGTTCAAGCTGGCCGACATCAAGACGCAGGCGATCTCAGTGCGGCTGCTGGTCGACCACTACCTCGGCGAGCACATCCGCCGCCGCCTGACGCTGGAAGAAGCGGCCATCGCCAAGCTCCATGCGACCGAAGTGCTGGGCACCGCTCTGGACCAGATGGTGCAACTGCACGGCGGCTACGGCTACATGATGGAGTACCCGGTGGCGCGCGCCTTTGCCGACATGCGCGTGACCCGCATCTACGGCGGCACCAGCGAAGTGATGCGCGATCTGATCGCGCGCAAGCTGTAAGCACTGATCCCAAGACAAACACTCATCGGAGCACACACATGACTCGCAAGGTTTTCGTCGCCGGCGCCGGCATGATCCCGTTCAAGAAGCCGGGCAGCAGCGACACCTATGACGTGATGGGCGCAACCGCCGTGCGCCAGGCGCTGGAAGACGCCGGCCTCGGCTATGAGGACGTGCAGCAGGCCTACGCCGGCTACGTGTACGGCGACTCGACCTGCGGCCAGAAGGCGCTGTACCAGGTCGGCATGACCGGCATCCCTGTCATCAACGTGAACAACAACTGCGCCACCGGCTCGTCGGCGCTGTTCCTGGCGCGCCAGGCGGTGCAGAGCGGCGCGGTGGACTGCGCGCTCGCTGTCGGCTTCGAATTCATGCAGCCCGGCGCGCTAAAGTCGCGCTGGGACGACCGCGCCCCGGCGCTGGAGCGCGCCATCGGCCTGGTGGACGAACTGGTCGACCGCAAGGACCTACCCAATGCCATCCGCCAGTTCTCGGGCGCCGGCAAGGCCCATATGGAAAAGTACGGCACGAAGCTCGAAACCTTCGCCAGGATCCGCGCCAAGGCCAGCCGCCACGCCGCCAACAACCCGCTGGCCGTGTTCCGCAACGTGCTGACCACCGAGGACGTGCTGGCCGCGCCGGCGCTGTGGGAAGGCGTGCTGACGCGCCTGATGGCCTGCCCGCCAACCTGCGGCGCCGCCGCCGCCATCGTGGTGTCGGAGGAATTCGCCCGCAAGAAGGGCCTGAAGACTGACGTGCTGATCGCTGGCCAGTCGCTGACCACCGACCGCCCCAGCGCCTACGACGCACGCGACATGATCCGCGTGGTCGGCTTCGACATGACGCGCGAAGGCTCGCAGCAGGTGTATGAGCAGGCCGGCGTCGGCCCGCAGGACATCGACGTGATCGAACTGCATGACTGCTTCGCGCAGAACGAGCTGCTGACCTATGAAGGCCTCGGCCTGTGCCCGGAAGGCGGCGCCGAGAAGCTGGTCAACGACGGCGACAACACCTACGGCGGCAAGTGGGTGGTCAACCCGTCGGGCGGCCTGCTGTCCAAGGGCCACCCGCTGGGCGCCACCGGCCTGGCGCAATGCTACGAGATGGTCCAGCAGTTGCGCGGCACCGCCGACCAGCGCCAGGTCGAAGGCGCACGCCTGGCCCTGACGCACAACCTCGGCCTGGGCGGCGCCTGCGTGGTCACGCTGTACCAGAAGCACGCCTGAGCACACCCCGACACAGGAGCCCATCCATGATCGACAAGAAACATATCGGCCGGGTGATTGCGGACTTCCGCACCTCCGCGCCGGCCAGCCAGCTGCGCTTTTTCGCCAAGGCCACCGGCCAGACCGACCCGGTCTATATCGACGAGGCCGCCGCGCGCGACGCCGGCCACCCGGGCCTGCCGCTGCCGCCGACCTTCCTGTTCTCGCTCGAACTGACGCAGCCGCCCAGCGCCTGGCGCCAGGAACTCGGCATCCGGCCGGACCGCATCCTGCACGGCGAGCAGTCCTTCGACTACCACTGTATGGCCTATGCGGGCGACACGCTGCACTTCAAGACCACCATCACCGACATCTACGACAAGAAGGGGGGCGCGCTGGAGTTCGTGGTGCGCGAGACGCGCGTCGCCAACCAGGACGGCGAGCACGTGGCGGACCTGCGCAGCGTGCTGGTGCATCGCAACGGCTGAACCGGAGAACTCCCATGAGCAAACTGAGCTTCGACCAGGTCAAGGTGGGCGACACCCTGCCGCCGCTGACGCTGGAACCGATCAATCGCACCACGCTGGCGCTGTTTGCCGGCGCCTCGAACGATCACAACGCCATCCACATCGACACCGACTACGCCCGCAAGGCCGGCATGCCCGACGTGTTTGCCCACGGCATGCTGTCGATGGCCTACCTGGGCCGCCTGCTGACGCAGTGGGTGGACCAGCGCCAGCTGCGCCAGTTCGGCGTGCGCTTTGTCGGCATCACGCACCTGGGCCATCGCATCACCTGCACCGGCCGCGTGGTGGAGAAGCTGGAAGTCGACGGCGAGAAACGCGTCAGGCTGGAAATCCAGACCGCCAACCAGTATGGCGAAAGCAAGATCCTCGGCGACGCCATCGTTGCCCTGTAAATCCAATCAAGCACAAGGAGTCTGAAATGGGAGCACTTGAAGGCAAGGTGGCACTGGTCACCGGTTCGGGCCGCGGCATCGGCAACGCCATCGCCATGCGGCTGGCACGCGAAGGCGCACGCCTGGTCATCAATGACCTGGACGCCGAGCCGGCGCAACAGACCGTCGAAGAACTGAAGGCAATGGGCGTCGAAGCCGTGGCCTGCGTGGGCAACGTGTCCGCACCGGACTTTGCCGATCGCTTCATCAACACGGCGATGAGCAATTTCAAGTGCATCGACATCATCGTCAACAACGCCGGCTTCACCTGGGACGACGTGGTGCAAAAGATGAGCGACGAGCAGTGGTACGCCATTCTGGACTGCCATATGACCGCGCCCTTCCGCATCCTGCGCGCCGCCTACCCGCATATTAAGGCACTGGCCGCCGCCGACAAGGAAGCCGGCCGCGAGGTGTACCGCAAGATCGTCAATATCTCGTCGACCTCGGGCCTGAACGGCAATGCCGGCCAGATCAACTACTCCGGCGCCAAGGCCGGCGTGATCGGCATGACCCGCGCCATGGCGCGCGAGTGGGGCCGCTTCAACGTCAACGTGAATGCGGTGGCGTTCGGCCTGATCCACACCCGCATGACCTCGGCCGACGCCAAGGCCGGCGCCACGGTCAACATCGAAGGCCGTGAGATCCGCGTGGGCCTGAACCCGGAAGCGCTGAAGACGCACGCCCAGCGCAACCCGCTCGGCCGCGGGGGCACCCCGGAAGAAGCCGCGGGCGGCGTGTACCTGTTCTGCTCGCCGGATTCCAACTACATCACCGGCCAGGTGATCGCGGTCGCCGGCAACGTGCAGTAAATCCAGCCGCACCGAAGCGGGGGCTCGCATTGGCGAGCCCCCGTTTTTTTGCTTCGCCAACCGCCTCCCCACCTCAAGTCAATAGGGACTCTCCTCCAGCCATCATCCGTGCGGCACGGCAACACCCAGACCCCGATTCACTCCTTTTAGGAGGGGGCCTGACACCACGCACAAAGGTCTAATGGAACAGAGCCGGGCGTAGCAACCGGCCAGCGCCTTCCATAAAAACCGACAGGAGACGACTTAGCATGAAGAAATCGCTTATCACGCTGGCTGTACTTGGCGCGGCCGCAGGCAGCGCCAATGCACAGTCCGGCGTGACGCTGTATGGGGTCATCGACGGATCGATCGAGTATTTGACATCCTCCCGGTCCTCAGCCTTCGGCTGCCGCCTTACGGCGGAAAGGACGAGGATTCCTACGGCGCTACGTGATGCTCTACGTAGTC